>JAMONP010000043.1 GCA_027065695.1 Desulfuromonadales bacterium
TCAACTATACAACCCTAAATAAAAAAGGCAAGCATTTTCTGCCTGCCTGCCTGCCTGGGAAACTTCTAGGAGCCTGTCGAATCAACTGAGATCGAAGCGAAAACCGGGTCTTTTGAGATCAGAGATTAGCGAGGAGGCGGGCTGTCACCATAAATAATACGCAGGGCACGCTTGGTTCTTGCCACCAGACGTATAGGATTAATCGGCTTGGCGATAAAGTCAAAGTAGCCCATTTCAAGCAACTTGGCCTCTTCCTCTGCCGCCGACTTTGCAGAGAGGGCAATCACAGGAATATGTTTAATGGTGAGATTCCCCTGGATTGCGCGGAACATTTCGTTACCATCCATTCGCGGCATGACAGTATCAGAGATTATCAGGTGGGGTTTTTCCTGTAGGGCGACTTTAAGACCCTCTGCACCATTAGAAGCTTCAAGAAGGTCGAACCCTTCTCTTTTTAAAGCAGCCATTGCTGCGGAGCGCACCAGGTCCTGATCATCAACAACCAGAACGGTCCACCAAGACTCCGCATCGTGGGCCTGTTCAACAATTTTAAAGTAATGACGATTAACTGCAGAATGGATTTCCGAGGGAGTTGTAACACAAGGGTTAATCCTCAAGCCGCACTTAAAAGATAGGTTATCGAGAGTCTCTATGTCGAGAGGGTTGACCATTGCCAGGAAGAGGGTCGTCCCCTCCTTCTTCAGCGGGAACATCATCTTGTCCATCGCCGTGTCGCCATCGGTGAGAGCAAGCAGTTCCTGACTGAAAGTTGCCCTAGCTATATTGGTGACCGTTTTGAAGCCAAACTGGCGAGCCAGGGCAGCAGCGATGTCACGCTCGGTGACCACCCCCATCTCCTCAAAGACCTCACCAAGACGACGACCAGTGCCCTTTTGTTTCTCCAGAGCACGCACCAGCTGGTGCTCATTTACAACTTTGGCTTCAACCAATATCTCGCCAAAACGTTTGCGTTTAACCATACAACCTCATGTGCTGAAGTTTTACCCCTCCCGAATCAGAACGGTCTATGATAACAACTTTTCTTTGAAAATCCAAGCATTTCAAGAAATTGCAGCGTTTTTGGCGTCTGTATGGGCAGGCACTTCAAAACTGACTACCAGTTCTTCATTGTTTTCATCAACCTTGATATGGCTCCCTTCATGGACTTCCGATGCAATCATGGCACGCCCGATCTTTGTCTCCAGATGATGTTGCAGATAACGTTTGAGTGGCCTGGCACCATAGACGGGATCGTAGGCTGCCCTGGCAATAAAGCTGCGTGCAGCTGGAGTCAGCAGAAGAGTAAAACCGCGGTCGGCCAAACGTTTATGCAGCTCGTCAACCAGAAGTTCGACGATTTGTTCCGTTTCGGTCAGAGTCAGAGGTTTGAACAAGATAATATCATCAACCCGATTAAGAAATTCCGGGCGAAAACCACTGCGCAGATCACGCATCACCAATTCGCGGGCCCCTTCTTTGATCACACCATCAGCGGTCACGCCTTCGAGAAGATGCAGGGAACCAATATTGGAGGTCATGATAACCACAGTATTTTTGAAATCTACCGTTCGTCCGTGACTATCGGTAATATGACCGTCGTCGAGAACTTGTAACAATACATTAAAAACATCTGGATGAGCCTTCTCAATTTCATCGAAAAGAACCACACTGTAAGGATGACGGCGAACAGCTTCAGAGAGTTGACCGCCTTCTTCAAAACCGACATAGCCGGGAGGTGCACCGATCAGGCGACTGACCGCATGTCTCTCCATATATTCCGACATATCGATGCGCACCATGTTGTCTTCACTGTCAAATAAGGCTTCAGCAAGGGTCCGTGCCAGTTCGGTCTTGCCGACCCCGGTGGGGCCCAGGAAGATGAACGAACCGATCGGCCGACGCGGATCCTTAATCCCCGCCCGTGCACGAATCACAGCATCTGCAACCAACTGCACCGCCTCATCCTGACCGATCACACGCTGATGCAGAATCTGGTCTAGCTTGAGCAGTTTTTCTTTCTCGCCTTCGATCAAACGAGTCACGGGAATACCCGTCCATTTGGCCACGATATCGGCAATTTCGTCCTCAGTTACCTCTTCTCGCAGCAAGCGCGAACTTTCGCCAAATTCGTTGAGTTTCACTTCGGCGTCATCAAGTTGTTGCTCCAGTTCCGGCAAGCGCCCGTGTTTAAGCTCTGCGGCCAGGTTCAGGTCGTATTCCCGTTCGGCAACCTCAATCTGCTGGCGAACTTTTTCGATCTCCTCGCGCAAAGACTGGATTTTTTTGATATCCTCTTTTTCAGTATCCCATTGGGCCGTAAGAGTGTCTGCCTGGCAACGCAGGTCAGCCAACTCTTTGCGTAACTGTTCCAGTCGCGCCTTGCTCGGCTTGTCTTTCTCCTTTTTCAGTGCCGCTTCTTCGATCTCTAATTGCATCACTCGCCGCGTCGCTTCATCAAGTTCAGCAGGCGATGAATCAATTTCAGTTCTGATCATGGCACAGGCCTCATCAATCAGATCAATCGCCTTATCCGGCAGAAAACGATCGGAGATATAACGATGACTCAGAGTGGCTGCAGCCACTAGCGAGTTATCCTGGATACGGACACCGTGATGAACTTCAAAACGTTCCTTGAGTCCACGCAGAATGCTGATGGTATCTTCAACCGTCGGTTGATCTACCAGAACCGGTTGAAAACGTCTCTCCAAAGCGGCATCTTTTTCGATATTCTGACGGTACTCATCGAGAGTGGTTGCACCAATACAGTGCAGCTCACCACGTGCCAACATCGGTTTCAGCATATTGCCGGCGTCAATGGCCCCTTCCGCCTTACCTGCACCAACAATGGTGTGCAGTTCATCGATGAAGAGCAGAATCCGGCCGTCACTTTCACGAATCTCGTTGAGTACAGCCTTGAGTCGTTCCTCAAATTCACCCCGGAATTTGGCACCAGCTAGCAGGGATCCCATGTCGAGCGAAAAGATTGTCTTTTCCTTAAGACCTTCCGGGACATCTCCCCTGACGATTCGTTGCGCCAGGCCTTCAACAATGGCTGTTTTGCCAACACCTGGCTCACCGATAAGAACCGGGTTATTCTTGGTTTTGCGCGAGAGGATGCGGATTACTCGACGAATCTCAGCATCCCTGCCAATCACCGGGTCAAGCTTACCCTTATGAACCTCTTTAACCAGATCGAGACCATATTTCTCAAGGGCTTCGTAGGTGCCTTCAGGGTCGGCGCTGGTCACTCGTTGGTGGCCACGGATGGCAGTCAAGACCTGGAGCAACCTATCTCGAGTCAGATTAAACTGCTGGAAAATTTTGCCTAGTGCAGTTTTGCTACCTGCATCGGTCATCGCCAGGAGTAAATGCTCAACGCTGACAAAATCATCCTTGAGCTGCTTCGCTTCGGATTCAGCCTTCACCATCAGCTGATTGAAACGCTGGGTAACATAGATTTTGCCGGGTTCAACGCCAGGCCCCGAAACAGAGGTCAGACGTTGCAGCTCTGAACGAACAACCTCAATCAATTTGCCAGGATCAATATCAAGCCGTTGCACAAGGCGGGAGACAAGACCACCCTCCTGCTCGAGGAGAGCCAGCAGCAGGTGCTCGCCGTCAACTTCAACATGGCCGTAGCGAACCGCCAGGCTCTGAGCCGACTGAATTGCTTCCTGGGTTTTCTGGGTCATACGGTTCATGTCCATAAGAGTTCTCCATGTGTTTTTGTGCAATACGCCTGAAGTTTACCTTACTTCAGGCGTATTGCACCTTCTTAAATGCTTGTTTTCAGGTGCAGCTCAATGAACCGAAACCTCTATACGCTTAGGTTTGGCAGCCTCTGACTTAGGCAGGTTCAAGGTCAGAACTCCATGCTTGATCTCGGCGTGAGACTTTTCCGTATCCAGAGTGTCGGGCAACTGAAACTGACGCCGATATCCGGACATACTGAACTCTCTATACAGCAGGTCACCGGTATCAACCGGCGCACGACCTTCGATAGTCAACAACCCTTCATCAATGCTGAGCTGCAGATTTTTACCATCAAGACCAGGCAGATCGGCAATCAAGGTCAGGCCATCTTCTGTTTCAAAAATGTCGACAGCGGGACAAACAAAATATTCATCAGTTGTTGTTTTGTCATCACTTTTAACCAGGCTTTCATTGTTGGTCAGATTGATTTCATTCATAACTGTCTCTCCTGTTTATGGCTGTTTTGTCTCTGTCACAGTGGCAAACCGTTTTAATTTCAGCGCACTTTGATGGCAATTTTCTTCGGTTTGTGCGCCTCAGCCTTCGGCAAGGTTACCCGCAAAAGCCCGTGCCGCGACTCTGCCTTGACCTTGTTTGCGTTGACTTCTGCAGGCAACTCCAGGGTTCTCATAAACGTGCCATGGCTGCGCTCACGGCGGTGCCAGGTGCGGCCATTCTTCTCATCTTCAACGCCAGGACGTGACCCCGAGATAGTCAGAGTATTACCAAGCATACTTATTTCCAGCTGCTTTGGATCGATTCCAGGCATTAAGGCTTCGACAAAGATATTTTCGTCATCCTCACGTAGATTTATGCTCGGATAATCTTTCATCACAGAACCATGACCTGTAAGTCGACCGAACTCACGGCCAAAACCGGTGCTGCGAAAAAGGTTATCAAGTTCACGCTGCAACTGACTCACCTCTCGGTTCAAGTTCCAGTAACGCATAATCAGTTCCTCCTTTTCCTTAATGTTTTGAGGTTGCCACTTTTCCGGGCCACCAATAACCCGGCGCTTGCATCTTATCTATATCAAAGTGCGTGCCAAAAAATATACTGACAATAATTACTGTAATATCATTTAGTTACACGTTAAAGATTTGAAGCTCAGCATACTTGCGACGTTGCATGACAATGTTGCTGCAACACTTGCGACAGACACAACTGTCGCAAGCCGAAGGAGAAACCGGCAGACAAAGAAAGGGATTACGAATCGAGGGAAGAACGGGTCAGGCCAAGCTTGTTCAGATAACGATAGAGAGTAGCGCGGTGGACACCAAGCAAACGCGCGACTGCAGCCAAGTTGCCGTTTGCCGCATTCCAGGCACGACGGATTGACTCTGCATCCAGGTTGACAGGTTGCGTTGTCCGACGGGTGGCTGGTCGCTCTGCCGTATCAGGAGCAACCAACGCCAGGTGCTCCGGGTGTGACAGCAAGAGATGTTCACCAGCAAGGGGATAAGGTAGCGCAAGCGAAGCCGAGGCGTCGTCAAGACGATCAGGACTCCAGTCGCCAGGTGAGAAATGCTGACGTTCATGAACCCATTCACGAAAGGCTCTGGCACCTATAACTTCAGACTGGGTTTCAATAAATACCCGCTCAAGGACATTGCGCAGTTCACGAACATTACCCGGCCAGAGGTAGGCTTGCAGTAACGCCATAGCCTCAGTGGTCAAACGTTCTACATTGTGATTGTATTTGCGGCGAAAAATGCCGAGGAAATAATTGACCAGCAACGGGATATCATCACTACGCTGTCGTAGTGACGGCAGGTGGATACGCAATACTGCCAGGCGATGATAGAGATCGACACGAAAACGTTCTTGTTGCACCGCCTGCTCCAACGGCACATTGGTCGCAGCCACAATCCGCACATCAATATTTATTGGCCTCTCGCTACCAACCCGTTCAAGTCGCCCTTCTTCTAGTACACGCAGCAATTTAGCCTGCGCCTGTTCGGGCATATCACCAATTTCATCGAGAAAAATCGTGCCATGATTCGCCCTTTCGAAACGCCCTTTATGAGTGCGAACAGCGCCGGTGAAAGCACCTTTTTCATGACCAAAGAGTTCCGACTCCAGGAGTTCCGGAGATATTGCTGAACAGTTGACAGCAACAAAAGCATGATTACAACGAGGGCTCTCCTTATGTAGCGCCTGAGCAACCAATTCTTTGCCACTACCTGTTTCACCGGTAATAACAACTGATGCATCGGTTGCGGCATAGAGACCTATTTTGCGAAAGACCTCAAGCATACCTGGACTGCGGCCAATCAAACCATAGCGACTCACCGGTTCAGTCGGTTTTGCCGAACCGGTTGGCGGTAAGCGAAAACAGAAGCAAACCTGCCTCCAGCCTTCCGCACTGACACCGCCGGGGAATATATCTGCCAGCAATCGACACCCCTGTGCACCGAAGAAATCAACTGTCACTTCATGCAGTGGTTCAGCGCTGCTATCCGCCTCATCGGCAAGATAATCGAGTCCAGGAGAAACCTCTGTGAAGGTTTCCCGGAGATCACAACCCGACACCTCCAGACCAGCCAACCCCAACCATTGTGACAGTTTGTGGGATATTTGCCGGACCATCCATGAGCCATCCGAGCTGATCGAAACCAGCAGATCTGGGGTACGTGAAGGAACTCGCTGCGTAATTATCAATTCAGATTCAGACATGGTCTTCTATCTACTATTCAAACGGGTTAAGAATTTCAATGTAACGACTATACAGGATCATTTCAAGAATTACTCGGCAAACAAGCCACATGTCAAGGTTGAGGCAAGAGGCTATTTAAACGTGCAGAAGGTTCATAGCCTGTGACAAACAAAGTTAATCCCATCTTTATCTGCCATAAAAACCGTACCCCCACCCCTCACCCGCGAGTGCAACGAGCAGGGGGGGCTTAATGAAAAGCTTTCCTCAACAACCCGACGTCGTTATAATGCCCGGCAATCATGGACGCCTTCCTCTCGGAAAAATCTCAAGTAAAGCTGCGCCAGGAAATTCTGCAAGCTCACGGCAACGAAGTCTTCTGTATCGGCCATACCGACGCAGAGCAGCTTGTCGTCGACCTGGAAATCCTGGCCCGTGGCAATCGCGAGGCTGTCCCCGCAATTCTCCAGTCCTGCCGCCCCGGAGATGTGATTATTCACAACCATCCAAGCGGGCACCTCGAACCCTCTGACCCGGACCTTGCCATAGCCAACAACCTTGGCTCCATGGGAGTAGGCTTTTATATTGTTGACAATCAGGTCAATAAAATTTACCGGGTCGTCGAAGCTCTCAAACCGGTACAAAATACAACGGTTGAATACAAACAGGTCACAAAACTTCTCGGGCTGGACGGCAAAGTATGTCAGAACCTGCCAGGGTTTGAAGATCGCCCCGAGCAGCTGCGCATGGCCTTTGCCGTCACTGAAGCCCTTAATCACCATCGTATAGCTATGGTCGAAGCTGGCACCGGCACCGGCAAAAGCCTCGCTTACCTGGTTCCGGCCATCCTTTGGACTCTTGCCAATCGTGAACGACTGGTAGTTTCAACCAACACCATCAATTTGCAAGAGCAGCTTATCCGCAAGGACCTGCCCTTCCTGCAGCGAGCCACGGGTCTGGAATTTCAGGTTGAGCTGGTCAAAGGCCGCTCAAACTATCTCTGCAAACGGCGTATGGAAAGCTCCACAGCGGAACCTGGCCTCTTCGACACAGAGCATATCGGCGAATTAAATGCTTTGCGCGAGTGGGCAAAACAAACCCAGGACGGCTCGCGCGAAGACCTCTCTTTTCTCCCCCTCGGCACACTCTGGGACGAAGTCTGCTGCGAAGCGGACCAGTGCAGTCGCAGCCAGTGTCCTCACTTTAACAGCTGTTTTTTTCATCAAGCCAGACGACGAGCCGCCCGGGCTGACATCCTGGTGGTCAATCACGCCCTACTCCTGGCAGACCTCTCTTTACGGAACCAGACAGACAACTATTCGGCAATGGCGGTACTGCCACCCTTTTCCAGGCTGGTTATTGATGAAGCTCATCATTTGGAGGAAGTCGCAACCCGCTACTTTAGCACTCAGGTCACCCGCTTTGCCTTCGCCCGCGTTCTCAACCGGCTGCGTCATCCTCGCAAAGCCCACCTGGGCCTGCTACCGCGCCTGCTCACTCAGATTGGACAATCCCTTGACGATAGTCAGGAAGCTCTTTACCGAGAGCTACACGAACGCATTGAAACACTCATTACGCAACGCCAGGGCCTGCTCGACCGGGCCGTTGCCGAACTGGAGATGACAGGGTTGGCCCTGGCAAAAGCACTCGGCACGGAGATTCGCAGTAAAGAAGAAATACGCCAGCGCCTGGTACCAACCTTTGTTGCTAAAGCGGCCTGGGAAAAGACACAAGGCGTGCTGCGCAGTCTGTCGCGAGCGACCGGCGACTTCGGTGATGCGCTACGGGACCTTCTGAAGGCATTACGCAAGCTGCCTGACGAAGCGGCTGAAACGACACGCTCTCTCTGTACGGATCTGGCCGGCATCGGTGTGCGCCTTCAAGCTTTAGCGGAACACTTGCAGGCATTCGTTGCCAATAATCCGGAATCGTGTGCATGGTTTGAAATCACCAAAGGGCGTATCGGCCGTGGCGAAGGCATTATCACCCGGCTCTGCACCGCACCACTGGTGGTTGCACCCCTCTTGCGAGAGGCACTGATGGAACGCATGCAGACTGTTGTTCTGACCAGTGCGACCCTGACCGTGGGTGGACGGTTCGATTATCTGCGCCAACGAATCGGCCTCAACGAGCTGGAACCAGGCCGCGTCTCTGAGCTCCTGCTGGCATCACCTTTCGACTTCAAACAACAGGCCCTGCTGGCCGTTCCCACCAACATTCCGGAACCAGGCCGACCGGGATATGTTGAAGCCGTTAGCGAGCTGACGGAGCAGGCACTACTGGCTTCCGACGGTCGCAGCTTTGTCCTCTTTACCGCCTACAGTCTTTTACACCGCATTCATAGTGAATTGGCCCCGATACTGTCAGCTCGTGGCTACCAGGTTCTGCGTCAGGGAGAAACAACTCGTCACAACTTGTTGCAAAAGTTCAGAGAGGATCCAACCAGCATCCTCTTTGCCACAGACTCTTTCTGGGAAGGTGTCGATGTCCCGGGTCGATCACTGGAACAGATCATCATTGCCAGGCTGCCCTTTAGAGTTCCCACGGAACCGATCCTCGAAGCACGCACCGAAGCAATCGCCGCAACAGGAGGAGACCCCTTCATGGACTACTCGGTTCCCCAGGCCGTCATTCGTTTCCGCCAGGGATTCGGCCGCCTGATTCGGCAGCGTACTGATCGCGGCGTCGTTCTGATCCTCGACAGCAGGGTGGTCAAACGTGGCTACGGACGGCTCTTCCTGCGCTCCCTGCCCGATGTGCCGGTTTCAGCCTTGCCACAATCAGAACTGATTCAGAGTATCAAAGAGTTTTTCAGCGAAACGAAACCCAACGAATCATTGACATGATTCGTCACCTATGATAACAGACGGGAACTCTTTAGTTTTTGACGGGACAAGACATGCTCAAGATGACAATAAAAACAGCAGCAATCAAGACAAGCCGAGCGAACAACGCGGCCGCCGCCTGCCAGGAACTTGCCCATTGCCTTGAAAACTGATTTATTCTTTTACTGAATCAAGGCCATGGGCAACCGCCCATGGCCTTTTTATTTACAGATTTATAAGCCAAACAAAGGCAAAACAATCCTCAAGCAATTAACTAACGCAAAGACGCGAAGACGCAGAGAGTAATGACTGTAATTGAGACATTTACCTGAGATTTAAGAGCTTTTACTCTGCGTTCTTAGCGCCTCTGTGTTAAAGCTTCTCTTGGGTTATAGAACCGTTTACTTAATAACCTGAAACTGGCAATTACTCAGAGCTTCAAGTTTAACAGGAAGGAAGAAACATCATGCGCAACAATATCGTTCACATCGGTGCAGGCGAGCTGACATACGAAATCCGGGCCATTGTAGATATTGCCGACAAGCTCAGATCTCTCGGCATTAATACTAATATGGAGAATATCGGCGACCCGATTGCCAAGGGCGAAGTCATCCCCATCTGGATGAAACAGATTGTTGCCGACCTGGCCATGACGGATTGTTCCTACGGCTACTGCGCCACCAAAGGGGTTCTGGAGACCCGCGAATTTCTCGCCGAACTGACCAATCGAAGAGGCAAGGCGCAAATCACAGCAGATGACATCACTTTCTTTAATGGCCTGGGCGACGCCATCCAGAAGGTCTACGGTATGCTACGCCGCGAATCCCGTGTAATCGGCCCCTCTCCTACTTATTCCACTCATTCATCTGGCGAAGCCGCTCACGCTGGTCAGAGACCAATCTGCTATCGTCTCGATCCAGCCAACAACTGGTATCCCGATCTTGACGATTTACGCCTGTCAATCAAGTACAACCCGGCGATCTCCGGGATCCTCATTATCAATCCGGACAACCCTACGGGAGCCGTCTGGCCGGAGCGCATCCTTAAGGAGATAGTCGCCATTGCCAGAGAGTACGATCTCTTTATCATCGCCGATGAAATTTATCAGAACCTGGTTTACAATGGCCAATCAACCAAACCGATCTCCGACCTGATCGGTGATATCCCGGCCATATCGATGAAAGGGATCAGTAAGGAACTCCCCTGGCCCGGTTCACGCTGTGGTTGGATAGAGGTTTATAATGTAGACAAAGATCCAATGTTCAAGCGCTACATTCAGAGCATTGACGACTCGAAAATGGTTGAAGTCTGCTCGACCACCCTGCCTCAAAAGGCGATTCCACCAATCCTCAGCCACCCCGAGTACCCGGCATGGCTTGAGGAGCGGATAAATCGTTATGAGAGATTTTCCAACATCGCTTACGATCTTCTCAAGAAAGTACCCGGCACTAAAGTTAACCGGACCAATGGCGCCTTCTACATGAGTATTGCCTTCAAAGAGGGACGTCTCAACCACAAACAGTCGCTACCGATTGAGATTCCTGAGGTCCGGGAACTGGTTGAGAATTTGGTTGATCAGCCTGATATCTCTCCGGACAAGCGCTTTGTCTATTACTTGCTGGCCGCAACTGGAATCTGTGTGGTACCGCTGTCATCGTTCTTTACACCCGAGCAGGGATTCCGCATCACCCTGCTGGAGCGTGACGAGACAACCTTTACCAAGATATTTGAAGAGATATCAACTAATATTATGAGATATCTGGGGTCAAATGAATATGTGCAAGATTAAAGGTTGAGTTTTTTTGGTATACTGCTGAAGGTGTTCGTAATTTTAAACTCACAATTCCCCTGGCGATACTGTCGGGCTGAACAAAAGCCCACGAACTCCTGGCACAGGAACTTCCGGAGCCTGCATGCTCATTCCGCGTGAAATCAAGCGTGACACCCTGATTACATCACGTGATCAATTGATTAATTCCCTTGCTGCCGGAGCGCGTCCGCAAGCTGAGTGGGGCATTGGTGCAGAAATGGAAATGCTGGTTCTCGATGCCAAAACCGGCGAGGCCGCCAAATTTTCCAGGATTGAAACGCTACTGGCAACACTGACAAAAACCGGTGACTGGCAGGAAATTCGTGAAGGATCCAGACTCATCGGCCTGCAAGGACCCCATTCGTCTGTCACCCTAGAACCTGGCGGACAGTTTGAGATCTCCGGGCAACTCTGCGTCGATCTCTTTTGCAACTGTAGAGACTTCAACCAACACATTGCCAAAGCTGTTGATGCCTGCGACAAATTGGGCTTGATTCTGCTTGGTTTGGGTACCCAGCCTTTCAGTAGCTTGGAAGATATTGAATGGGCACCCAAGGCACGTTACGACATCATGGGGCCCTACATGCAGAAAACCGGCGACATGGGCCAACACATGATGAAACAGAGTGCGGGCTTTCAAGTCAACCTGGATTTCAGCAGCGAAGCCGACTGCATGAGAAAACTACGCCTCGCCCAGGCTCTTTCTCCCCTGCTTTACGGGTTGTTTGCTAATTCACCGATTATGAATGGCAAGCCATCCGGATTTTTGACCACACGTGGTGAGATCTGGTCACGCACGGATCCAGACCGCACTGGGATGCTGCCTTTCCTAGACAATCCAGATGCCGGCTTTGTCGACTACGTCGAGTATGCTCTCGGTGTGCCTATGTACTTTATCAGCCGTAATGGACAGTATATCGATCTGACCCAAAGACCATTGCCGTTCCGAGACTTTCTGGACTCAGGCTACGCTGAACACCAGGCCACCCTGGGCGACTGGGATATGCATTTGTCCACACTTTTTCCAGAAGTCCGTCTGCGCCCGCAGATCGAAGTGCGCAGTGCCGACAGCCTGCCACCACACCTAGTTCTGGCTGTTGCAGCATTGCTCAAGGGGTTGATGTACGACGAGGAGTCTTTCCAGTCCGCATGGGAATACTGTCAACTGGATTCCAGTACAGAAATTGAGAAGGCCTGCCGTCTAGCCTGGCGTCAAGGACTGCAAGCCCCCTGGAAAGATGGCACCTTGCAGGACCTGGCACGAATCTGTCTGGCGCTGGCTCGTAACGGTCTTAACCAGCAAAAGAACCGGCGATGTCAGGAACAGAGCGAGTGTCAGTTCCTGAAAGGACTCGATACTCTGATAGAAGGTGGCATTACTCTCGCAGAGCAACTTCTACAAAACTGGCAAGGTAACCGTCAGGAAAAGCTCAAATTACTAGTTGAGCATTGTGGTTTCTTAGATATCCCCTCCAAACCTTCCAACTGTGCAGACGCACAGTTCCAGCCTGCGAACTGACCATCATTTTTCTACGAGAAACAACGTAGTTTTATTGATCTACAGAAGGTAGGCTGTGAACCATCAAAGGTTCGTTGTGGCAGACGGACTAATGACACAAAAGAAAAACCTTCTTCTCCTCCACACATAAGGCCGATTCGGATAGTCCGGGTCGGCCTTAGTGTTTCAAAATCATTATCAGTGTTTCAAAAAGTTTCAAAAACAGGGGTCCTCTTCTCGTTATCATCATAAGCCTTGTTTCATAGAATTTGCTCTTGTCTTGCCGACAGCTGGTCAGTATAGTGGCGACTCACTTAAAAACTGCTTTTTCGAGGAGCTTTTCAATGGCACAGACGCTAGATATACAACAGGCCCAGAGGGCCATCGACACCATCCGCCTGCTCTCCGCCGACATGGTAGAACAGGCCCAGTCAGGACATCCTGGTACGCCCATGGAGGCCGCACCGATGGCCTATCTGCTTTTCAACAAGTACCTGCGTTACAATCCCAAAAATCCGGATTGGGCGGGGCGTGATCGATTTATCCTCTCTTGCGGTCATGCTTCAGCGCTTCTCTACAGCATGCTCCATCTCTCCGGCTATGATCTTTCCCTGGACGATCTGAAAAACTTTCGCCAGCTCGACAGCCCGACAGCCGGTCACCCGGAATTTGGCCACGCCCCCGGCATTGAAACAACTACCGGCCCACTCGGACAGGGGATTTCTGTCGGCGTCGGTATGGCCATGGGCGCTCGCTTCCTGCAACAGAGAGTCAGCAAGAACCTGTTCGACTATACGACCTACGGCATCTGCTCTGATGGCGACCTCATGGAAGGAGTCGCCGCCGAGGCCGCTTCTCTGGCCGGCCACCTGCGCCTGGGCAACCTGATTTACCTCTACCTTGATAATAAGATCACCATTGAGGGTGACACTGACCTGACCTTTACCGAAGAGGTTGCGACCCGCTTTCTCAGCTACGGCTGGCAAGTTCAGCACGTCGAAGGGGAGAATATTCAGGACCTTGACCGGGCCATCGCCAAGGCCAAACATTCACCTCGTCCTTCACTGATCATTGCGCGCTCGCATATCGGTTTCGGTGCACCCAACAAGCAGGACACTGCAAGTGCTCATGGTGCCCCCTTAGGTGGCGAGGAGCTAAAAAAGACCAAACAGTTTTTCGGTCGTGATCCCGAAGAATGTTTTTCCATACCAGCCGACGTATCAGCACATATGGCAGAGGCTATCAGCCGTGGTGTCGAAATGGAGTCAGCATGGCAACAGGAGTTCGACAAGCAATTAAAAGATAATACAGTCCTTGCCGCATGGCAAAAAGCTGCGAACGGAGAACTCCCTGCAGGATGGGATGACCTACCGACCTTTGCCGCAGGCGAGAAACTGGCAACCCGTCAAGCCAGTGGCAAGACCTTGAACACTCTCGCCGGCAAACTGCCTTTCCTGCTCGGCGGTTCTGCTGATCTCGGCCCTTCCAACAACACGACCCTCAAGGACGAGGAGGCCTTCACGCCCTGCACTGTCGGTCGCAATATTCACTTCGGTGTCCGCGAACATGCCATGGGTGCGGTCCTCAATGGTCTGACTCATACCCCAGGCCTCATTGCCTTCGGCGGAACCTTCATGATCTTTGCCGACTACATGCGTCCACCTATGCGCCTGGCTGCCATGATGGGACTTGGTGCTATCTATGTTTTCACCCATGACTCTATTGGCCTCGGTGAAGACGGACCGACTCATCAACCGATCGAGCAGTTACCAAACCTGAGAGCAGTGCCAAACTTGACGGTGATCCGCCCCGGTGATGCCAACGAAACCGTTGAAGCGTGGAAAGCAGCAATTGCCAACCGTCAAGGACCGACTGCTCTGATTTTAACCCGTCAGGGATTGCCAACTCTAGATCGTGAAAAATTTGGTGCCGTAGAGGGACTCCAAAAAGGTGGCTACGTACTGGCTAGGGAACAGGGTGGCCTGCAGGTTATTATTATCGCTAGCGGTTCAGAAGTTCCCCTGGCCCTTGCAGCGCAAGAGCAGTTGCAACAGGAAGATATCGACAGTCGCGTTGTTTCCCTGCCTTGCTGGGAGCTTTTCGAAAAACAAACTCAAGACTATCGCGATCAGGTTCTGCCACCTGAATGTCTGAATCGTGTCGCAGTGGAAGCGGCATCAACCTTTGGCTGGGAGCGTTATGTTGGCTTCAAGGGCAAAGTAATTGGCATGCAGAGTTATGGTGCCAGTGCCCCGGCGGATCAGTTGATGGAAAAGTTTGGTTTCACTGTTGATAATATTGTCGCAAAGGTTAAAGAGCTTCTTTAGAAGCACGTGATGCATGGCGCGAAAAGCCTTCACAAACCAATGGGGTCGGAATTCAATTCCGACCCTTTTTTAACAGACCTATAACCCAAACAATAAGGTTGTAAGTATTTGGCGCCATAAAATGCTGTCATTCTCGAGGGTGTAATCGGGAAGCCAGACCCTCAATCCCCCCTATAAAACAGGGGGGATTGAGAGTCCGAATTATTGATAGATGTACGTCCTCAAAAGAAGTGGCCATTTTTTGCTTTCTTCTCTTCCCAAAAGGCATAATATCGCTATAATCTGTTTTTATTGCAAAGTTGGCTTCGAGAGCACCAAAGATCCACAGATAACCTCGCTTCTCCATTCCCAATTACAAGGACCAACCATGACAGCTCACATAGGAATGCCGCCCGCTCAGGGCCTTTACGATCCAGCCAACGAGCACGACAATTGCGGTGTCGGCTTTATCGCCAACATAAAAGGCCACAAAAGTCATAGTATCGTCAAACGTGGCATTGAAATCCTTTGCAATCTGACTCATCGTGGTGCTGTGGGTGCCGACTCTTTAGACGGTGATGGTGCCGGTTTGATGATCCAGATACCTGATGCCTACTATCGCGAAGTCTGTGATTTTGACCTGCCACCAGCAGGAGAGTTCGGCTCCGGCATGGTCTTTTTGCCGCAGGACAGCACTTGCCGCGAAGCGTGCATCAAAGTGCTGGATCGAGAACTGGCTGACGTCGGTTGCACTATTCTCGGTTGGCGCGAAATCAAAACCGATAGCAGCAGCATCGGCCGTAACGCCCGTTCCGTTGAACCCTGGGTCATGCAGATTTTTGTCGGTCGCGGCAAGGTTGAAGTCCACAAGTTCGATCTGATGCTCTACCTGGCCCGCAAACGCACCGAAAATGCGATCAGCAATAGTAAGCTTGCTGGCGAAGAAATGTTCTATGTCTGTTCGCTCTCCAGTCGCACCATCCTCTACAAAGGCATGCTGCTCTCAGAACAGCTGAGCAACTTTTACCCGGAACTGGCTGATGAACGTCTGGTCAGTGCGATTGCCTTCGTACACCAGCGCTACAGTACTAACACCTTCCCGACCTGGGCCCTGGCTCAGCCCTTTCGCTATGTGGCCCACAATGGCGAGATCAACACCATGCGCGGCAACATCAACCGCATGCGCGCCCGTACCGCCCTGTTCGAGCATCCAGAATTGGGCGACGCGGTCAAAGACCTTGACCCGGTTATCATCGAAGGCAGTTCTGACACCGCCTGTCTTGACAACGCTCTCGAACTGCTCCTGGTTAGCGGCAGGAGCCTGGTTCATTCACTGGCGATGATGGTCCCCGAAGCCTGGGCCTCCAAAGCCCACTTGCGCCCTGATGTCAAAGGCTTTTTCGAATACCATGCGACCATGATGGAGCCCTGGGATGGTCCTGCCAATATCGTCGCCTGTGATGGCAAGCAAGTCGTCGCAATCCTCGACCGCAACGGCCTGCGTCCAGCCCGCTACTGGATCACCAACGACGACGAGATCATTTACGCCTCAGAGGCCGGGGTTCTGGACATAGCGCCTGAGAAGATTCTGCGCAAGGAGCGTCTGGCTCCCGGCAAGATGATTCTGGTCGATGTTGAAACCGGTGAATTCAAGGAAGACCACGAAATCAAGGGAGATCTGGCAGCAGCCCAGCCCTATGCGTCCTGGGTACGGGAACATCTGATCCAACTTGATGATTTACCCGCCCCGGCCACCAAGCGGGCCTCTGGCCACAAAAAGCTGCGCCGCAAACAGGGCAGCTTCGGTTATACCCTGGAAGAGATGAAGGCGATCATGGCACCGATGGCAGTCAATGGCCAGGAGCCGGTTGGTTCTATGGGCACCGACACCCCTGTGGCGGTGCTGTCGAAGCAAAGCAAACTGCTCTACTGGTACTTCAGCCAACTCTTTGCCCAGATCACCAATCCGCCGATTGATCCTTTGCGTGAAGAAGTGGTCATGAGCTTGACCCAGTATCTGGGCCCGGCACGTAACATTCTTCAACCTGGTCCGGAACATTGTCGCATGCTGGAACTCGACCAGCCGGTGATTACCGACGATGTGCTCGAACAGTTGCGGCACAGTGATATTGACGGTTTCCGCGGCACCACCCTGAGTATCCTTTTCGACGCGTCTCAAGGATCCGGGGCACTAGAGCAACGCCTGGAGACTCTTTTTGTCGAGGCCGAAGCGGCTATCGATACCGGCCGTACTCTGCTGATCCTGTCGGATCGCGGCGTCTGCGCCGAGAAAGCTCCCATCCCGGCCCTGTTGGCTCTGTCCGGAATCCATCATCATCTGATCCGGGTTGGCAAGCGCAGCCAGTGCTCACTCATTGTCGAAACCGGTGAAGCACGCGAAGTCCATCACTTTGCCCTGTTGGTTGGTTACGGTGCGACCGCGATCAACCCCTACCTTGCTTTCCAAACCTTGCAGGACATGGTCAATCAGGGCCTGCTTGCCGGTCAGGATGGCAACGACCATGCTGACGAAGAAACCGACATCATCTATCGGTATACCAGAAACTATATCAAGGCGATCGGCAAAGGACTACTTAAGGTCTTCTCCAAAATGGGTATCAGCACCCTGCAAAGCTACTGCAGTGCGCAGATTTTTGAAATAGTCGGCCTGGATCAGGAGTTCACCAACAAATATTTCCCCGGCACCGCCAGCCGCATCGGCGGCGCGGGTCTTAAAGAGATCGAAACCGAGAGTTTGATGCGCCACCATGACGCTTACGCTGAGCAGGTGGACCCCAACCGTGATCTGGTGCGTGGCTCGGAATATGCCTGGCGTCGTGAGGGTGAAATGCACCTGATGAGTCCGGAGGTCATCGCCCAGCTGCAACACGCCGTGCGTTCCGGCAACCGCGACGACTTCAGACGCTATTCGGCCCTGGTCGACAACCAGAGCGAGCTGCAATGTACGCTGCGCGGGCTGTTCAAGTTCAAAAGACAGAACCAGGCGATTCCCCTTGATGAGGTTGAACCGGTCAGCGAGATCGTCAAGCGCTTCTGTACCGGTGCCATGAGCCTTGGCTCAATTTCCAGCGAAGCGCATGAAACCCTGGCCATCGCCATGAACCGCCTCGGCGGCAAGTCGAACACTGGCGAAGGTGGTGAGGATCCACGTCGTTTCACTGCGGATGCCAACGGCGATCTGCGCCGTAGCGCCATCAAGCAGGTGGCCTCAGGACGCTTCGGGGTCACCCCGCATTATCTGGTCAACGCCGATGAGCTGCAGATCAAGATCGCCCAAGGCGCCAAGCCCGGTGAGGGGGGGCAACTGCCCGGTCATAAGGTCAGTGAATACATTGGTGAACTGCGCTTCAGCGTTCCCGGGGTCACCTTGATCTCACCGCCGCCTCACCATGATATCTACTCAATCGAAGACCTGGCCCAGTTAATTTTCGATCTTAAAAACTGCAATCCCAAGGCTGATATCACCGTCAAGCTGGTCAGTGAGGTCGGTGTCGGCACTGTCGCTGCGGGAGTCAGCAAAGGCCACGCGGAACGCGTCATTATATCCGGCCACGACGGCGGTACCGGTGCCTCACCAGCCTCTTCGATCAAGCACGCCGGTATCCCCTGGGAAATAGGCCTGGCGGAGACCCAGCAGACTCTGGTGCTAAATGACCTGCGTGGCCGCATCATCGTGCAGACTGATGGCCAGCTACGCACCGGACGAGATGTGATTATTGCCGCCCTGCTTGGCGCTGAAGAATATGCTTTTGCCACCGTGGCCCTGATCACCGTCGGCTGTATCATGATGCGCAAATGTCACCTCAACACCTGCCCGGTCGGTGTCGCCACTCAGGACAAAGCCCTGCGCGCCAAGTTCAACGGCAAACCCGAACACGTGGTCAACTACTTCACCTTCCTCGCCGAGGAGGTGCGTGAACTGCTGGCTGAGTTGGGAGTGCGTACTCTGGACGAGTTGATCGGTCAGACCCAATATCTGGAAATGGACACTGCAATCAAACACTGGAAGAGCCAGGGCCTCGATTTCTCAGGTATCCTGAGCAAACCCAAGGTCGATGATGAAGTTGCCACACGGCGCATTCAGGGGCAGGAACATGGTCTGGATAAACAGTTGGACAATCAGCTGATCCAACTCGCCGCAGCGGCCCTGCAACACAAGGAGAAGGTGACGATCGAACTGCCGATCCGCAACTCCAACCGCACCTTTGCCACCATGCTCTCAGGTCAGGTCGCTATGCTCCACGGCAGTGAAGGGCTGGCTGAAAGCACCATCAACATCAACTTGACCGGCATCGCCGGGCAGAGTTTCGGAGCTTTTCTGGCCCCCGGTATTGACCTGCGCCTGGTCGGCGAAGCCAATGACTACGTTGGCAAAGGCATGGCCGGTGGACGGATTATTATCCGCCCTGACCCCTTATCGACCTTTACCTGGCATGAGAACTCGATAGTTGGCAACACCGTTCTCTACGGAGCCACTGGCGGCGAAGTTTACTTTGCTGGCAAAGCTGGAGAACGCTTCTGCGTGCGTAATTCAGGGGTCACCGCGGTTGTCGAGGGCACAGGGGACCATGGCTGTGAATATATGACCGGCGGTCGCATGGTCTGTTTAGGTCGCACCGGGCGCAATTTCGCTGCGGGCATGTCAGGCGGATTTGCTTACGTTCTGGACGGAGATAATCACTTCCGTCGCCGCTGTAACCCGGCGATGATCGATCTTGAGCAGATGGATGCTGAGGACGATGATGCCCAGTGGTTGCAGGACATTATCAACCGACACCACCAGCTGACCGGATCGCCACTCGCGGCTGAGATCCTCGCAGACTGGGAATCTTACCTGCCACGTTTCGTCCGCGTCTTCCCTCGTGAATATCGACGGGTGCTGACCGAACTGGCAACCAGGGCTTTGCAAGAGAAGGAGACCGTTCATGGGTGATCCACGCGGATTTATAAAACATGGCCGACGCGATAAGACCTTGCAAACAGTTAACTCGCGTCTGCAACATCATAACGAACAATACAACTATCCAAGTGAGGAGAAGGTCAAGACCCAGGCCTCGCGCTGCATGGATTGCGGCGTGCCTTTCTGTATGAGCGGCTGTCCGCTGGGCAACCTGATCCCGGAATGGAATGACCTGGTATACCGTGGCAAGTGGAAACAAGCCCTGCGCGCCCTGCACGCCACCAACAACTTCCCGGAGTTTACCGGCCGGGTCTGTCCGGCACCGTGCGAAACCTCGTGCGTCCTCGGCATCAACGAACCGGCGGTCACGATCAAGCTCCATGAGGTATCCATTGTTGACAAGGGCTTCGAGGAGGGCTGGATTGTCCCTCAACCTCCGACCAGGCATAGCGACAAGAGCGTTGCCATTATCGGCAGCGGACCTGCCGGTCTGGCCTGTGCTCAGCAACTCAACCGCGCCGGGCATCGTGTCACCGTCATTGAAAAGGCAGACCGCGCCGGAGGTCTTGTCATGTATGGCATTCCCCACTACAAGTTACGCAAGGAGAAGGTGCAACGGCGCATCGACCAACTTGTTGCAGAAGGGATAGAATTCCGCTATTCCTGTGAAGTCGGCAAGGATGTGAGCTTTGCCGAAATCAAGTCAGCCTTCGATGCCATTGTTATCGCTACGGGCGCCGAAGAACCGCGTGATCTTCCTGTTGAAGGGCGTGACCTGGACGGTATTCACTTTGCAATGGAGTTTTTACCACAACAAAACCGCGCCAACTGGGGAGACAGCGATATCGCTGCCCTGCACCCCAAAAAGCAAACGATCAGTGCCAAAGGCAAAAAAGTTATTGTCATCGGTGGTGGTGACACCGGTTCGGACTGCATCGGCACGTCAATGCGCCAGGGAGCAACCAGCGTCGTCAACTTTGAACTTCTCGATCAACCGCCGGGAACACGCAGTGCCGACAACCCCTGGCCACAATGGTCACGTATCATGCGTGTCAGTACCTCGGTTGAGGAGATGCAAGTCATGGGCGGTGATGTCTTTTACGAAATCATGACCACCCGCTTTCTCGGCAGAGATAAAACAGTCTCTGCTCTCGAAACCGTCAAGGTTGAATGGGTAAACGGTCGTCCCGAAAGAATCGAGGGAAGTCAACAGATCTGGAAATGCGACCTGATCTTTCTGGCCATGGGTTATCTCGGCCCGCGCTCGGCACTGCTCGAACAGTGCGGTTGTGAAACGGACCTGCGCACCAATATCAAAACCGATGCCAGGACCCGCATGAGCTCGGTCGATGGCGTGTTTGCTGCCGGAGACTGTCGGCGGGGCCAGAGTCTGGTGGTTTGGGCAATCAGCGAAGGACGCGAAGTCGCCCGTTGCGTGGATGAGTACCTGACTGACTCGCAAAGCCTGCTGCCAAAGGTACGCCTGGAACCTTTTGCCTACTGAGTCGCACAACTGTCGCTATTAAACAATCCAAGACATGGGAAATGCATTCCAAATGCGCATATTGATTATCGAAGATCAACCCGAAATTCTGCAGAATATAGCCGACTATCTGGAGTTGAAAGGCTACCTGGTCGACTGCGCCTACGATGGTCTGGGCGGCATTCACCTTGCGGTGACCCAACCCTTTGATCTGATCATTCTCGACATCATGCTACCGGGAATGGACGGCATCACCCTTTGCCGGAAACTGCGTCAGGAAGCACAGGTTTTCACGCCGGTCATCATGCTCACAGCTAAAGACAGTGAGCGCGACAAGCTCACAGGATTCCAGGCCGGAGCAGATGATTACCTGGTCAAGCCATTTTCACTACCGGAACTGCATGCCCGGGTGGAGGCGGTGCTAAGACGCAGCCAGACGGATATGGAGAATCGCCTGCAAGTTGGTGACCTGAGCTATGACATGAACAGCCTGGAAGTCACCCGACAGGGGGAGACTCTGAAACTCAGTCCTATCGGCCTCAAGTTACTGGAAAAATTGATGAAGAAAAGTCCGAATGTGGTCAGGCGCGAAGTCCTTGAGGAACTTCTCTGGGGGGAAGACCTGCCGGGAAGCGACAGTCTTCGCAGTCATATTCACGTATTACGTCACGTTATCGACAAACCATTCAGTTCCCCAATGTTACACACCGTACATGGCATTGGCTACAACCTGAGAGCAGCTGAGGATGAAATATAAATCACCCCTGTCTAACCGCATAATCATTTCGTTCGTACTGCTGACAACTGTGGTGAGTGGCCTCTTCAGTTTTGGCATCATGGCATCAATTGACAGAGTCGAGGAAGACCTGATCACAGCTGAGCTCAACAGAAAATTTCGCAATATTCTGGTCGATTACAGACATGGGGAGATCCCCCGCCTCGACATGGGAACCCAGTTTTATAGTGGCTCGGATGATCTGCCATATTATCTTCGTGACCTTGGACCAGGACTCAGCAAGGTAGAATCCGAGCGCAATGACTTCCTGGTAATGGTGCAGCAGCAGGAAGAGGAGGAGATGCCATTTTATCTCGTTCAGGAGCGCACAGACACTGGGCGACAAAAGAGCGAGTTAGGAGGCATTGTTATAGCGGGCTTCTTCTTAAGTGTGTTTGCCTCTCTGATTCTCGGTATGATGATGTCCAGAAGGATTGTCGCCCCCGTACGGCGACTGACCGATCAGGTACATAATCGCGAAAAGCTGCTACTTGATGCCCCACCACTATCTCCCGATTACGATGACGAAGTAGGACATCTGGCACAAACCTTTGACCGCACCATCAATATGCTGCAACACGCCCTGCAGAGAGAAACCCTGTTCACCAGTGACGTCAGCCATGAGCTACGCACCCCTCTCATGGTGATTAAGAGCTCTTGTGACCTTCTGATTGAAAAAGACCAGCTTAATGATTATACCCGTCAGCGTATCGCCATCATCAACAGAGCCTGCCGTGAGATTCAAGAGCTTGTCGACACTTTCCTGACTTTAGCCCGTGACAAGGAAACCAATCAGGAATGTGCAACCCTGACAGAGATTATCCACGCCAGCCTCGGTGAGTGGCAGAAGCAATCGTCGACTAAGAACCTTACCTTCACTTTGGAATTGGAGGATAAGGGGGCCCTGGAGAATATTGAGAATAACGTAGAGAAACTAAGGGGAGGGGAAGAGAGCCACGAGAAGATATTATACCCGGTGCCTATGCTGCGCACCGTACTCAACAATCTGGTACGTAATGCCATTCACCATACAAACACGGGGTCAATAACCTTACGGTTGTTTTCTACCGGCTTCGAAATCTGCGACACCGGCCATGGCATCTCCGAGACAGACAAAGAATCAATTTTCAAACCCTTCTACCGTGGCGAATCCAGTAGTAGTCAGAGCATGGGCCTTGGGTTGTCTTTGACCAGGCGCATCTGCGAACGGGAGCAATGGGTGATTTCTGTTAAAGACAACCATCCTCTTGGCAGTTGTTTTACCGTGACTCTTTAAAAAGAAACCAATGTCACTTTAAAAACATCATTTCACGTTTTTTTCACGTTTTTCCCACGTTCCTGTCACGCCCGTTCCTTTATAGTGCAAACCATAATTACAAGGGATGTCTCCTTCACCTTGTTGCCTCCGGGGTCTTGATTGTACATAAGGCCCCTTTTTTTATGCCCTTCAGAAATAGCCAAACGAATCCATCAGGACCTAATATTGATTGTTTTAAATTTGACTTTGGTGGGGCTTGAGTTTAAATAGTCTGGACAGTTACTTTAACCAGAATGTCAGTTCCTTTATCACGACATTCTCCCAGCCAAGCCTCAAGTATGGATATCTTGAAATGAAATATCTGTCAGTGTTCTTTGTCTCTGCCCTATTATGCTTCGCAACCGCTGCTTTTGCTGACAATGGCAACAGAAAAGCACAACAGAACCTCTATGAGCTTGAGCCAGTTTATACCAGAAATGCCCGCAACTCGCAGCGGATAACGGTTAACCTGACCTACGACAACTTCAGCAACGTCCGTTTGGAGGAGGCTGATAAATTTGATGGCTACACAGCAACAGCTGAGCTCATCATTCCCTTCGGCAAAGATAAAAGTTGGGAAATTCGCTTTGAGTACCCTTTTAAAACAGATGGTGATGCCCGATTTATCGAGACCGGGGAATCAATTGATATTGAGGGAGACGCCGGGGTTTTCGACTTTGCCAACCTGGTTCTGCAAAGAGAACTCAGCACTATAGACAAAAGCTCTGTCAACTCCTCCATTTATGTCGGCTTTGGCAAGCGCGCTACATACCTTAACACCAGTATTGATGACAAGTACAATCACGCCGGCTCCATAATACGTTTAGGTTTCAACATCGACAACGCCAGAAGAAATCAGAATCTGCGTCTGCAAGCAAGCCTGGACGGCCGCTATTACTTTGACTCGGATGATCTCAACCCAAGTGATAACGGTACGGAATTTTACCTGATGAACTTAAGTGGCGCAGCAGTTTACAATAGTGACACCTTCATCAAACCAGCCTTTGAAGTGCTATTCAGCACCGACTTCTACGACCGGAGAATTATCCAAGCTGTTCCTGAGCTAATTGTCCCCATCGGCAAAACATTTGAAATCAAGGGTGGTTACGCTTTTGGCCACAGCAGTGGAGAAGGTTCAACACAAACAGCAACCATTCGGACCACATTCAGATTCTAAACATCACATCCAGGCTCATCCCTCTATTAATTTCATCAAAAAATCAAGCCACTTCCTGCGGATCAGGAAGAAACCTCGCCCATACCACTGCAAACCCGGTTAAAACTGCAGCAGCCAGGTAACTGCCAGTGAATGTACCGGTTGATTCCGCAACCAGGCCAGCTAACGCCGGGCCGAACGTCTGACCGATGGCAAAACAAAATGTTATAATAGAAAAAGCGGCCGCAGCCCGCGCCTTGCCGAGGTAATCACCAACCGCAGCCGCCATGATCGCCGGAAGGGCAAAAACCGCGACACCGTACAGAACAACTGAAGCAAATAACGCTACGGTTCCCAAGCGGGAGCCAGCCAGCAGATAAGCCAGGGTCTGGACAGCAAAAACTGCCATTATCCCGCCCTTGCGGCCTATTTTATCTGAAAGCAGGCCAAAGAGAGTTCCGGAGAAGAGACTGAAGAACCCGACCCATGACCAAAAAAGGCCCGCGCTGGCTTCTGCATAGGCATACTCTTCAACCATGGTCGTGACGATAAATGTGCCATAAATCACGTAAGTGGCACCAAAGATAAAGTAGAGGACACCAAGATGAGTTAAGATCTGCACCGAACTGAACGAGCCCTTGCTTTCTGATGGATCATACTCAAGTTCCTGGGTAGACCCGACCGGGGCCAACCCTTTTTCCGCAGGATCATTACGAATCAGCACCGCGACAATCACGGCAACCAGCAGGACAATCAGAGCCAGCACCCCCCAACCGACACGCCAGCCATTCTGACCGAAGGTTTCATTGAGAAAGGGGATTGCAAACCCGGAGAAGATAATGGCGAAACCGCTGCCGATGACAATCAGCCCCGCCGCCCAACCACGTTTTTCTCGACGGAACCAATAGGAGACAAGCACCATGATTGGGATATTGGCAAGACCGCTGCCGATACCAACAACAGTGTAAAGCATCAGGATCACCAGATACGTCTCACCAAAACCGATACCAAACATACAGACAGCAATAAGGAGCAAACCGAAAGCAATCAACTGACGTGGACTGAAACGTTTTAAGAGAAAAGGGGCCATGGCGACAGCCGTCAGGTAACCGGCAAAATTACCAGTACCGAGAAAACCCATCTCATCGTACGACATGCTCAGAGCATCACGCATCGACGGCAGGAGCATACCAAACGCAAAACGCGCAAGACCGAGACAGGCGAAGATCGTCAGGGTACCGGCAAAAACGACGACCCAGCCGTAATGCAGTCCCTTTGATGAAGTCGGGGGATGTGATTGATCTGCTTGCATAGTTGAGGATGTTACCTTGACTAGCCAGATTTTACCAAGATAATTGCCCCAGGAATTAATCTGTTTTACAATTCAATCTATGATTTCATTGATTATCAGTGCAGACGACCTCGGCAGCAACCAGGAACGTGACAGAGGGATAATCCAGGCTTTCAAGCAAGGCATAGTCACCAGCGCCTCCCTGCTAGCCAACGGGCCATCCTTTATTACGGCTGTCGCACAGGCAAAAGAAGCAGGATTGCCGGTTGGAGTACATCTGAATCTAGCTGAAGATTCGGCCCTAACGGGTCAAATCAAAAACTTGACCGATATTTCCGGGCAATTCCCGGGCAAGTACAAACTGCGTCAATGCCTCGTTGCCAAGGCCTGTGATCGTGTAGCCCTGCGCAATGAACTTGCCACCCAGATCGAGCGGGTATTCAATGCCGGGCTGCAACCTGACCACCTCGACAGCCATCAGCATTGTCAGCTTTTCCCCTGTTTGACAAGCATGATAACTGACTTGGCTAAAGAATATGGCCTTCATGCCATGCGGACTTCTCTCCCAGCCGAAGCAGCCAAAGATAACCTTGACGAGCAACTGGGTGAGGAGTTGAATCTTTACCGTCAACTCGGTCGTCAGGCGCATGCAACCATTATCCAGGCCGGACTCAAGACGACAGATGGTCTCTGGGGCATGCCGATGCTGAACCGGTTGAACACAACCAGCCTTTGTCAACTTCTGGAAAGTCTCCCGGAAGGTTGTTGGGAACTGATGACTCATCCCGGCGATCATTGTCATCAGGGAAGATCCTTTGACGGCCCGCAACGGCAGCTAGAATTACAAGCCCTAATCTCCGCAGAAGCGCAAGAAATCATTTCACAACGCCGGATCCGACTATTTACTTTTGGAGAACTGTCATGCGCATCCTGATCGTTGTTCCTGACCAGGAGCGAGTCAGTGGTAACTGGGTTACCGCTGAGAGATTTCAACACGGCCTGGAAAAACATGGCCATCAGGTCACCCGGTATGGAACCCGACTGCAAGCGAGAGCTGGCTTCAGAGAACTGTTACTCGATTTCGCTCCCGACGTCACTATACTGCTGCACGCCTACCGCACAGGAAAACCCTGGCTGGAAGCGGAAAAAGGTCTGGAGATCCCAAGCGTAGTCGTTCTCACCGGCACCGACGTTAATAACGGTCTGGATGATCCTGAACAGAACAAAATCATTCGTACGGTCATGTCTCGAGCCGCATTCGTTCTCCTGCAGAACCCTTTGATCGCAACCGAGCTCTCTCTCAGTCACCCGGAATTAACAACAAACCTGCGTAAGTTAACACCGGGTATCACCCTGGGAACGGTCACTTACAACCTGCGCAATACGCTTCCCTCGGCAAAAGAGCAAACGCTCTTTCTCTTCCCGGCCGGTTTGCGTGCTATCAAAGGGGTTTTGGAGCTCCTGGAAATGTTCGATCTGCTGATCGCCGAAAAGTCATCTTTACATCTTGCCTTTTGTGGCCCTATTCTGGACGAGAACTACGGCAACCATTTTCTAACAGCGATAGCAGAGCGGCCATGGGCCAGCTACATTGGCTCCATTCCAACGAAAGCCATGGCGAGTGCTATGCGTGACGCGGATGTCATTCTCAACAATTCACAAACTGAAGGTCTCGCGAATACCTTACTGGAGGCCGCAACCCTCGGCATTCCGATTCTGGCCCGCAATATTCCCGGGAATGCCACGGTAGTCAGGCATGACATCAATGGCCTGCTGTATAATAACGAGATGGAATTCGTTCAATATGCACAACAACTGCTCAACTTGGAAAAACGTCGGCAACTCTCCCAGCCTGCCCCGAACCGTTATAATCCCGAGGATGAGACAACCGAGCTGATCAGCATTCTTCTGGAAACAATAAAAAACTGACTCTTATGTTGAAATTACACAGACAAATCGCATATATTCTTAAATAGATTTCACATGGAATATGTGTATTTTCCCAGGAGCTTGTTTTGCAGAAACATTTTGGCGCCAGCCTGTCACCTGCAGTCAAATACTGGACCTTCCTGATAGGCACGATCGTTGTCGTCTTCAGCATCATCAGCGTAAGTATTATTGCGGCTTATCTTAATCTTTCTCCCGAAGATCAGGCCATTGTTGCAAAGCTTTCTGACAAGTTGATTCCTTTTCCTTTTCTCGGCTCAGCTATGCTGATCGCTTTCATCTACACCATGACCAGTATGCTTCTGCGCTACTACATTGTACCGGTCCTGCGCATGGCCGAACAAACCCGTCTGATTACAGCCGCTAATCCTGACTATCGCATTACCACCAAAGGGGGCCGCGAGTTGGCCATACTGGCTGACGTTATCAATGAATCAGCTGATACTTTCCAGAAGTTGCAGCGTGAAGTTGACGATATGATCCAGCAGTCAAACCTTGCGCTCAAAGAAGAACGCAACCGGCTCGCAGCCCTGATGTCAGAACTGCCCTACGGAGTTATCGTCTGCAACAAGGATGGCAGAATTCTGCTCTATAGTCAGCTGGCACAAGAGATGCTGCAGTCAGCTAATGGTGATCGCCAGAACGGTGGCACCATCGGTTTGGGCCGATCAATATTCGGTGTTCTGGAGCGTGACCCACTGGTACACGCCCTGGAAGTAATGAACCATGATTTTGACCTTGATCAGGCGAAACCAGCCCTCGGCTTGATGACCAAGTTGTGTGGAGCGCGTTTTATTCGTGTCAACATGGCACCAGTCACCAGCGACGAACAAGAGACACGTTTTATTTCTGGATTCGTTCTCTCTCTGGAAGATATCACTGGTGAAATAGACGCCGACAGCGAGCGTGATAAATTGCTTCAAGGCATGGTCGACGCCGTTCAGGATTCACTCGGCAAAATGCACCAGAGGGTCGATCTCATCTGTGAGATGCAGACCACCAAGGAAGACACCTGTAAATATCACCGCGAGTCCATCGCCCAGGTCACCAGCGAACTGGAAGAGCATCTGGCATTAGCCAGAAATCTCTACAGTGAACATCGTCTCGCCTATGGAAATCGCGAAAATGTGTTGGCCGACACCCTCATGACGCTGATCACTAACAATCTCGATGAACGTTTTGCCATACAGACAGAAACAAGTACGAATAAGACCATCTGGCTGAAGATTGACAGCTACGCAATCGTACAATCAGTGACCAATCTAGCCGGGTTTTTAAAAGCCGAATTCGATATCGCAGCAATACTACTGCAGATTAGCAGCAATGACGGGCCATTGGCCACACTCACATTAAACTGGGCAGATCAGAGCGTCACCAGCGAGGCTCTGCGTGACTGGCAACAAACCCCGCTCTTTATGGATAGCGACGGCACATCAGACTCTCCACAAGCCATTATCGCCAAGCATGGTGGCAACATCACGATTATAGAGGCCGAGGAAGCCGTCTGCGTTGGCATCAACATAACCTTGCCGACCGCACTTGACAAGGAACTGGCAAGTCTGCATTCCACAGTCGCACCCCGCCCGATTTCCTTTGAATTCGACCTCTTTCACCAACCGGGTCAGGACGCCCTTGGCAAGGTTCCTCTGCGTAAACTGACCTACGTGGCCTTCGACACCGAGACAACCGGCCTGAACCCCTCCGAGGGAGACGAAATCGTTCAACTCGGCGCTGTACGTATCGTCAACAACCGCTTGCTGCACAATGAGTGCATCGATCAACTGATCAATCCTCAACGGCCGGTACCGCCGTCCTCTGTTAAAATTCATGGTATCGACCCGACGTTGCTGCTATCACAGCCCGTGATCACTCAGGTTCTGCCTGGTTTTCACGCTTTTGTCGCCGATTCCGTAATGGTTGCCCATAATGCTGCGTTCGACATGCGTTTTCTGCAATTGAAAGAAAAAGCCACCGGGCTGCACTTCGACAATCCGGTTCTCGACACCCTACTGCTCTCATCCGTAGTGCATCCGAACCAGGAGGGTCACTCCCTTGATGCAATTGCCAAGCGCTTTAATATCACTATTGTCGGACGACATACCGCCCTTGGAGATGCACTGGTCACGGCCGAAATTTTACTGAAACTCATCCCATTACTGGAAGCCCAGGGGATACATAATCTTGAAGAGGCTCTCAGGGCTTCGTTTAAGTCACCCTTTGTTAAAATCAAATACTGAAACTCAGCTTACGATTAAAGATTGTCATTCCCGAGGTTGTAATCGGGAATCCAGACCTTAAAACATGGATCCCCGATAAAACCATTCGAGGATGACAGACATTTTACCAATAGTTCAGATTGTGCTTAACAGGCAAATACTGAAAAAAAGGTTAAAGTTGCTTGACAAACAGGCTTCATGCTGGTGTACTTAAATGTCTGGTTTTACAGGACAAACCGTTCATTTTCAGAGAACAAATGATATTAATTACCGTTGATGTTCCACATCCCGTGGCGCATAGCGCTTGGTATTCATTTCAAAGCACGGAGGAGACAAATGAAAAAGCTGAAAGTTCTTATTGTATTGGCCTTGGTCGCCCTGTTTGCAACCCCCGCATTCGCAGTCGACACCATCAAGATTGGCTATAACATCCCGATGACCGGTGACATCCCCAAGGTCGGTGAAATGTCTAAGCAAGCAGCCGAAATGCTCAAAGCTGACATCAACGGGGCCGGTGGCCTCGAGGTTGGTGGTAAAAAGTACATGCTTGAGTTCATTTACGAGGATAACGAGGCAAAAGCTGAGTCAGCGGTCACCACAGCTCTCAAACTGATCGAAAAAGACGAAGTCCTGGCCATGATCGGCCCCAACTCCTCCAAGCAGGCCGTACCCGCTGGCCAGGTCGCCGATGACAACCAAACCGTTATGGTCACACCATGGTCGACCAACCCGGACACAACCTTTGATCGTCCATGGGTCTTCCGTGCTGCCTTCCTCGACCCCTTCCAGGGCCCGGTTGCTGTTAACTACGCCGTTGAAACTTTTAATGCCAAAACCGCTGCTGTTCTCTACGACCTCTCCAATGACTACTCAAAGGGTCTGGCTGAAATCTTCAAGGCTGAGTTTGAGAAAAAGATGGGGGCTGGTACTGTACTCGCCTTCGAAAGTCATGGCACCAAAGATCAAGACTTCAGCGCCCAACTGACCAAGATTATTGCCAAGAAACCTGACTTTATCTTCGTTCCCGACAACTACAACCAGGTCGCACTGATTGTTCCTCAGGCACGCAAGCTTGGCTACAAAGGTGAGTTCATGGGATCAGACTCCTGGGGCTCAGCGGAACTTATGACCCTGTGCGGCGACGATTGCAAGGGCCTCTCTTTCTCCACTCACTACGCGGCCGCTGGCGCGACTGGCGCTACCAAGGTCTTTATCGACCGCTTCACTGCTAAATACGGTACCACACCTGATGATGTTGCAGCACTGACCTGGGATGCAACTCGCGTCGTTCTGCTGGCAATTCAAAATGCTGGCAAGCTGACCGGCAAGCTGCGTAAAGACCGCAAAGCTGTACGTAAAGGCATGGCTGCCATCACTACTTTCGAGGGTATCACCGGCTCGATGAAGTTCGACGAGCAGGGCGACCCCGTCAAGTGTGCTGTTGTGGTTAAAATCAGTCAGACGGGCCAATTTGAATTCACCAAGTCGGTCTGCCCCTGATTAGTGAAATCACTGGTTGATCAGAAAACCATATTGAGGTACAACATGACAGGCTGGAACATGGTTCTAGCCTGTCTTTTGCTCTCTTAACGCCACACAGGATTTGTCCCTAGTGCTCGTAGCCATCTTTCAAAACATCATCAACGCCCTGCAATGGGGAAGCTTCTATGCCCTGATCGCCCTTGGTTACACCTTGGTCTACGGCGTGCTGACCTTGATCAACTTTGCCCATGGCGACATTTTTATGGTCGGTGCTTATATCGCCTTCTTTGTGGCGACGTTCTTTCTCACTACAGTCGGGGTTCCTGGCTGGGTGGCCCTGGCATTGACGATTCCTCTCACGATGATCCTGACCTCTATGGTCGGTGTTGCTCTGGAACGGGTTGCTTATCGACCACTGCGACGTAAGGGCGCTAATCGCCTCTATGTCGTTATTACCGCCCTGATGTGCGGCCTGATCCTTCAGAACGCCAACCTGGCCCTGCTCGGCGCCAGCCGTAAGGCTTTCCCATCGATGATTACCGAGCATGTCTACAATGTCGGCGGTGTCATCTTCACCGACCTCAAGATAGCCGTTATTGTGACGACCATTCTGTCTTTTTTTGCACTGCAAAAAATCGTTACGAAAACCAAGGTTGGCATGGCAATGCGGGCAATTTCCTACGACAAGTTCGCTGTGCCTTTGATGGGCGTCCCGATAGACAACATCATCGTCGTTACCTTTGTACTGGGATCGGGCATGGCGGGTCTGGCCGGTATTCTATTTGCCATGTCCTACCCGATTTTGGATCCCTATATGGGGGCGCTGATTGGCTGGAAAGCCTTTATTGCCGCCGTGGTCGGCGGTATTGGTGATATCCGCGGGGCTTTTCTCGGCGGCTTCCTGCTCGGTGCCGTGGAGATCATGGTGGTGGCTTTTTTTCCGTCGACCTTCCGGGATTTGATCGCTTTTACTGTGTTACTGGTCATCCTGGCCTTCCGCCCAACGGGACTCTTCGGCGTGGCCAAAACAACCAAGATTTAAACTAAAAACCGCTTTAACGCAAAGACGCAAAGGAGTATTTGAAAACACAAAGAAAATCCAAGAGCAAAAGGTTTAAAACCCTTCAACCCTTGCGACTTGTCTCAATTCTTTGCGCCTTTGCGTTACGCTTTCGCTTTTTCAAACAGTTGGAACATGATCAATATATAATTTATGTTTAGACGTTATTCCATACAATTGATACTGGTCGTCGGTGGTGGCCTGTTGACCTACGTGGCTTATGAGGAGCTTTTAAACCTGTACACTCTCTCGGTGCTGATGTTCATGGGAGTCAACATAATCCTCTCCACCAGTCTCAACCTGGTCAATGGCAACATGGGTGAATTTTCCTGCGGGCACGCCGGTTTCATGTGTGTCGGTGCCTATGTTTCCTCGATACTCGGCGTCTGGCTGTTTACCAAAGACAAGGTCTTTGGCGCGCCTATCCTCGACCCTGAATGGGCCCTCTATGCCTTCCCCTTTATAATACTGGCCGGCGGTGTTGCCGCCGCCTTGGCTGGCCTGCTGGTCGCCATCCCGTCTTACAAGACCCGTGGTGACTACCTTGCGATTATTACCATTGCCGCCAACTACATCGTCATCAGCGCCATTGAAAATATTGGTTCGATAGGTGGATCTCGGGGTTTTATGGGCATGAAGAAAGTGGTCAACGCCATGGGAGATGTTGTCGACCTGCCCTGGATGCCGATCTGGGTCTTTATCTTTACCATTTTCTGTGTCTGGATAATCCGCCGCTATGTCTCGTCGACCTTTGGCAAAGGGGTCAATGCCATCTGTCAGGACGAAGTCGCGGCAGAGATCATGAGCGTCAACACCAATAAGATCAAGACAGTCACCTTCATGCTTTCCTCTGGTCTGGCCGGGATTGGCGGCGGCCTCTTTGCTTACATCATCGGTTACGTCAACCCTGGTTCCTTCAACATCCTTAAGTCGACCGAGGTCCTGGTGATGGTTTATCTGGGCGGCATGGCTTCGTTGAGTGGTGCGGTCCTTTCGGCAGTCATATTTACCATTATGCTGGAAGCTCTGCGCCCCTTACAGATCATCAAGTGGGTGGTTATTCCGCTACTGCTGATCATTGTTATGCAATTTCGCCCTGAGGGCATCATGGGTAACAAAGAATTATCAGATATTTTCCCCTGGATGAAGCGTTTTTACAGGTTCAAATAAAATGGAACTCAAGAATATTTTTAACGCTGAGACGCAAAGAAAAATCTTTGATCAATATCAGTGGCGTTCTCATCGGCTTTGCGCCTTAGCGTTAAGATCCTTTTGGGTTTTTTGAAAAATCATGAATAATAGTAACTTAAAACCAGATGTTCAGCCGGTTCTGGAGATCAGAAACCTTATTCAGCAATTCGGTGGACTGAAGGCGGTTTCCGACTTCAACGTGTGCCTGGAGCCAGGGGGATTAATCGGCCTGATTGGTCCTAACGGTGCCGGCAAGACCACTGTTTTCAACCTGGTAAGCGGTTTCTATCAACCGACCAGCGGTGAAATCCTGATCAATGGTGTCAATACAGCTGGTTTGAAACCACATCAAGTTACAGGACTGGGCGTGGCGAGAACCTTTCAGAACATCCGTTTATGGAATGATATGTCGGTACTCGATAACATTCGGGTCGCGCAGCATGGCAAACTGCCATACGGCTTCTTTCATGCAATTGCCCGCAGCGGCCGCTACCAGTCGTGTGAACGTCAGATTGAAGAGGATGCCCGCGAGTTGCTGGAAATCTTTGTTCTACAGGATTTTGCCGACGAGTTCCCCAAGAATCTTCCTTACGGCACTCAGCGCAAACTGGAGATCGCCAGGGCACTCTCCAGCAAACCAAGCCTGCTGCTGCTCGATGAACCTGCCGCTGGCTTGAATTCGGCGGATGTTAAAGAGCTGATCCGCCTGATACGCTGGATTCATGAACAATTTGACGTCACCATATGGATGATTGAACACCATATGGATGTTATGATGGAGCTCTGCACCTATATCAAGGTCATCGACTTTGGCGAGACTATTGCCGAAGGCGTTCCGGTAGAGATTCGCAACCACCCGGCTGTCATCACCGCATACCTGGGAGATGATAATATCTGATGCTGTTATCCGTCGAAAACCTTGAAGTCAAGTATGGCAACATCCAGCCTCTGCATGGCATCAGCTTTCATGTCAACGAGGGTGAAATTGTAACACTGATCGGTGCCAACGGTGCTGGTAAAACCACCAGCCTGCACAGCATCTGTCGTCTGGCTCCACCAGAGGCACCACGAGTCATTGCAGGCGACATTAAATTCCGTGGCGAATCAATCCTGAAAACCAGCCCCAGTGATGTCGTTAAAAACCTTAAGATGGCACTAGTCCCAGAGGGTCGCCACATCTTTGGCAATCTTACCGTCATGGAAAATCTGGAGCTGGCCACCTATTCCCGAGAAAAAGGTGCCGATCTCAAACAGGAATATCAGCGAATTTTCGACCTTTTCCCACGCCTCCACGAACGCCGCCAGCAACGCAGCGAATCCCTTTCCGGTGGCGAGCAACAAATGCTGGCCGTCGGTCGGGCCCTGATGACCGGCTGTACTTTCCTGCTCCTCGACGAGCCGTCCATGGGGCTGGCCCCACGTCTCAAATACGACCTCTTCCGAACTCTCAAGAGGCTCAATGAAGAAGGTATGACTATCCTGCTTATCGAGCAGAATGCCAGTCTTGCCCTGCATCTGGCCCACCGTGGTTACGTGCTGGATACCGGAGAAATTGCCGCCGAAGGCACCAGTGACGAATTGCTGGGGAACCCGGATGTCAAAAAAGCTTATCTGGGCGGCTGAACACTCTTTTCCCTCCAAATGCTCCTATATCCTCTTTATCTAGCGAAATAAAAGCCTTTTTAGCAAAACCATATTTGCATCGCCAAAAGTCCACCTTTTTTGTCCCGTAAGTTATATTTTTATCAGTCGACCATCCATAAAACATTTCTCACAATAGTTATTTACTAATTTTACCAAAATTATACTTGACTGCTATAGTATGTTTTTGTATCGTCAACAAAGACACGCATATTACAGTACTTTACAAAAAAGCAAAGGAGCATGCCGTGAGCCAGATATACAAGGACAACTCACTTTCGATTGGACGTACACCTCTGGTGCGTCTTAATCGTGTCGGAGCAGATGGTAAAGCCACAATTCTGGGCAAAATAGAGGGACGCAATCCAGCCTATTCGGTCAAATGTCGCATCGGCGCGTCAATGATCTGGGACGCTGAAGAAAAAGGTTTGCTCAACCCCGGTCGGGAACTGATCGAACCGACCAGCGGCAATACCGGAATCGCTCTCGCCTTTGTTGCGGCTGCACGCGGCATCCCGATCACCTTGACCATGCCGGAAACGATGAGTATGGAGCGTCGCAAGGTACTCAAGGCTTTCGGTGCTAACCTGATTTTAACACCAGGTGCTAAAGGTATGGGTGGCGCTATTGCTGAAGCAGAAGCCATTGCCGCAGGCGACCCGGATCGCTATTTTCTGCCACACCAGTTTAAAAACCCGGCAAATCCAGCCATCCATTTAAAAACCACCGGGCCGGAAATCTGGGATGACACCGATGGCAATGTTGATATTATAGTATCCGGTGTCGGCACCGGCGGTACCATTACCGGGGTATCACAATATTTCAAGAAAGTTCGTGGTAAACAGATCATCTCTGTAGCAGTAGAGCCAGAGGACAGCCCGGTAATAACCCAAGAGCTTGCAGGAGATATCCTGCAGCCTGGGCCACACAAAATCCAAGGGATCGGTGCTGGCTTTATCCCCGACAATCTCGATCTGAACATGGTTGACCGTGTTGAACAGGTTAGCAACGACGAGTCTATTGATTATGCCCTGAGACTTGGCCGCGAAGAAGGGATTATTGCTGGGATCTCCAGCGGTGCTGCAGCCGCTGTTGCGGCAAGGTTAGCAGCACTGCCTGAATTCGAGGGCAAAACTATTGTTGCAATTCTGCCGGATTCAGGCGAGCGTTATCTTTCTAGCATACTTTACGAGGGGATTACTTGAGATCTTTGGAGGTCAGATGAAATCACGCAAGTATTCCCAAGAAACCCACTTGGTCCAGCTCGGCGTAGGTGTCGATGAACGGACCGGGGCGATCAGCCCTCCGATTCACCTGAGTGCAACTTACCGCCATCCAGGAGTTGGAGAATCGACCGGTTATGACTACACCCGCTCGATAAACCCGACTAGAGAGATCCTTGAGAAAGGGCTGGCAGAACTTGAGGGCGGTGCTCGCGGGCTGGCCTTTTCCTCTGGAATGGCTGCTTTGACCACCTTCTTCCTGCACTTCTCCAAGGGTGATCATCTAGTTGTCAGCGAGGACCTCTACGGCGGCACCTATCGTGTTCTCGACCAGATTTTTGCCAATTTCGGACTCACCGTTACCTATGTCGACACAACTGATACAGCAGCTGTCGCAAAAGCCATTGCCGAGCATACCAAGGCCCTGCTGGTCGAGACTCCGGGTAATCCTCTGCTCGGCATCGCTGATCTTGCAGCACTTGGTAAACTCTGTCGCGAGCGCAAACTGCTCTTTGCCGTTGATAACACTTTTTTGAGCCCGATACTGCAACGGCCCTTTGAATTTGGGGCCGACGTTGTCATATACAGTGCAACCAAATACCTTGGTGGCCACAATGATCTCTGTGCCGGTGTCCTGGTAGCCCGTGAAGAAGCTCTCGGTGATCGGCTTTATTTCCTGCAAAACTCAACCGGAGGCATTCTACCACCACTTGACTGCTGGCTGCTGCTACGCAGCCTCAAAACCCTGTCATTACGCATCGAACGG
>JAMONP010000044.1 GCA_027065695.1 Desulfuromonadales bacterium
GATATGGAATTTCTCCAGCATTTCTTTGATGTACTCTTCCTTGTAGGTGTCAGAGCGCACGATAAAGAGGCCGAGATAAGCTTTGGCCATACTGCGGATCGGGTCGTTGGCATCAAAGTCGGGGAAGATCCAGCTACTGCAATAGGTTGAAACCAGTACGCTGGTCTGTAATTTGGCGAAGAGTTCGGAATGTTGACGCAACCGACCCCAGACCGGCATCCCTTCCCAGTAGATGCGATGTTTCTCGTCATCAACTGCGCCGACCCCGTCAGTGATCCTCTGTTGCAGTTCACTGAGCAGTTGCCGATAGTAATCGACGGCCTGCGGGGTGCCGCGCAAAACCACTGCGGGTCCCATGTGGATGGTGCCGTCGAAGAAACTTAAGGGTGCTGGAGCCGCAGTGGCGGTTTCCAGGACTTGACGCCAGAGTTCGGTACATTCGCGGGAGAGCGCGACAGTCTCGCGCAGTTTCTGCATATCCAGTTTCTGCCCGGCAATCTCTTCCAGGGTTGGGATCAGTGCTTCGATCTGCTGGGTGACGTCATCAATCAGGATGTCGCTGACATCGGTGAAGTTTTTCGGTGATGTGATGCCGATGCAGGGAACATCCAGCTCTTTTGCATACCAGGAAAACCAGTCCTGAACATCGCGACACTGATTAGTGTTGTAGACCAGCACATCTGGGCGGGGTGGACCATCAATGCCAGGGTAGCCCTTGGCGAGGGGGGAGACCCCCTTCAGGTAAGCGCCGATGTCGGCGGTCAGATAAGAACAGATATCCGGAGAATAACCGATGGTGTTGGCTTCGGGAATCAGTTCGGTGGCCATGCGCGTGGCACCGAGCATGGCGGCATGGTTTTCCGGAAAGTGTACCGCAAAGCCCATTGCCCTGAGCAATTCCGCCGGGCCGACACTGGTGCACCAAGCGACCTTGCGGTCCTCTGATTTGTCTGCGTCATTCAGATCGTAGAAGTAGTCGGACATGATTTTCATCATTTGTCCGGTTACTGCGATCTTCTTTCTTTGCGGTTGCTTCTCTTGAGCCATGACTCCTCCAGAAAATAATTAAGGATCCCGGAAATTGCCAAGATATCCTATTCGATTTCGATGGTTCGATTTCGATTGTAGGGGCTAAGCAAGGTCCATCTGCTTCGCCCGTTTTTGACGCCCGCTCTTGATCTCCGCCACAACAAGTGCTCCGTGACAACAAGGGCGAAGCAGGTAAAGCGTTTGCTTAGCCCCTACAGTAATTTATGCCTTGTCGGCTGCCTCCAAGGCATAGAGAGCCGCGCCAAGGGCGCCGGAAAGTTGCGGAAATTCGGCAATTAACACCGGGCGACCGATCATCTCCTCAGTCATCTCTACCAGATAGGGATTGTGGGCAACCACCCCGCCGCTTAATACTACTTTTTCGGTCAGGGCATCCATCTCCAGGACCCTTTGAATCATTGAATAGAAGATGCCTTTAATGATGTCGGCGACCGGCTTACCGTGCCTGATGTTCTCTAAAACCTCGGTAGCTGAGAAGACCGTGCAGTAGCTGCCAAGCTTGATCATTTCTGTCGCCTGGCTGGCCAGATTGTTCATCTCGCCAAGAGGGATATCGAGGCGGCTCGACATCTCCTCGAGAAAGGCTCCGGTTCCGGCAGCGCATTTGCGGTTCATTTTGAAGCTGTCGCGTTGTCCTTTGGCGTTGAGCTTGATGATCTTGTTGTCCTGACCGCCGATGTCAATGATTGTGATCGCTTCAGAAAAACTAAAGTAGCAGCCTTTGGCGTGGCAGCCAATTTCGGTTTTGACCTTTTCGGTGACAAAGGCGACGTTGTTGCGACCGTAACCGGTGGCGACTGCATCGACAATGTCATTTCGGTTAGCGTCGGCCTGTTTCAGAGAAGCATCCAGGCAGAAGGCTGCGGTTGCGGCAAAATCGATTCCAGATTTCTTTGCCGCATGGCCGAGCAGGGCACCGTGTTGATCAATAACCGCCACTTTGGTGCGTGATGCTCCCATATCAAGTCCGACATAAACCGCTTGTGCCATTTGGTTTGCCTCGGGCGCGGCAAGCAGCGCCCCCCTGTTTTGTGAATTGCTTAGGCGCGGCAAGCAGCGCCCCTACGTGTTAATAAATGAAAATTGCTAGTAACGAGCGGCTTCCGATTCAATTGTTCTGACCAGGTTGACCAGTCGGGGGCCGATGTCGTCTTCGAGCATATGCTGGCGTAGCACAAATGACGGTGCTGCACAGTTAAAGGTCAATAATCGGCTTCCGGCAATTGGTAGCATCGGTACGCCAATGGCGTTAACGTCGCTGCGCCAGTCACCGATAGACAGGCAGAAGCCCCGTTCGTGATAATCACGCAAAGCCTGTTCGATGCCGGCTTTATGTTTTGGCCAGTTGTCGGGGTCTCGTTGGCGGATGTTATTCATCAGTTGCTCTCGCTCGTTCTCCGGCAGGCCGCAAAGCAGGGCTCGACCCATGGCGGTTGTGGCGATGGGAACCAGGGTGCCCGGTTCGCGTCGTAAGGAAACGGTAGCATCAGTGCTGTGTCGCCCATCGAGATAAACCATGCCGAGACGATCGCGGGTGCCGACCGAAACCACGGTGTGTGAATAGTCCGCCAGTTCCTGCATCAGTGGGCGAGCTATCTTGAGTACGTCCATATTGGTCAGTAGTGAGAAACCGAGCGAGAGAACCCCGGTGCCGAGCTGGTACTTACCCAGCTTTTCATCGTGATAAAGATAACCCATGCGGGTCAGAGTGTAAGTCAGGCGGGAAACGGTTGGTTTCGGCAGTCCGGTGCGCTCAGCGATGTCCTGATTTCCCAGGTGACGATCTCTGGGCCTGAAGCAGCGCAGAACTTCCAGTCCACGAGCCAGGGCAGTCACAAATTGACGGTCCTTACTGTTTTCCCCGAGGGGGTCAAGTCCGTCCATTGCGATCAGCTCTGCCTTGCTGCCCCTATTGTCCAATGCCGTGTTGTCGTTCATAAGATTCTCGCTCCAAGGTCTAATGTCTATCGAAAAGGTGTGGCGGTGTCAAGGCATAAAACAATGTTTCTTGAAAATCAATTTCGCATTGCGGAACTTGATTTTGCCGAGTTGCCGTGGTCAGTTGTTTTTAAATCGTTGTTTTCAAATGTTTATTAAGAAATATTATTGTTTGTTGATTCGTGATAACAGTATGTTGAGAGCTTCAAAAGAAACATTTCGTTTTTATTTGCAGAAAAATATTTACAAGGACAGGCTTGTCGGCTAAGATTCGTAAATAGCGGAATGTAGTTTCGCTTTGCGGAACAAAAGGTGACGGCTTGTGAAGACTTTGTAACAGGCCGAAAGCTGTTGGGCCTGCATCAGCAGGATGGTCTCTTGGTGTTATAGCTATTGTTAACACCTGAATTCAGTGGTTTTGCTGATTCAGGTACCACTTTAAAAAGAGGGTAAACGAATGAAACCGATTACTACTGTAGGCGTTGTTGGTGCAGGAACTATGGGCTCTGCGATTGCTCAGCACTTTATAATGAAGGGTCTGCCGGTTATTCTTGTTGACCAGAAGCAGGAGTTTCTGGATCGGGGGGTTGGTTATATCCGTGAATCCCTGGGGGAAGCCTTAGAGCGTCGGCTGATCGATCAAGAGGCTTTTGACCAGATCCTTGGTCGATTGCAATGCACCACCGAGCAGGCAGAATTAGCTAAGGCCGATCTGGTGGTCGAGGCAATTTTCGAAAATCTTGAGGTCAAGAAGGGACTCTTCGCTGAACTGGAGAAGGTGGTTGGTGCTGACTGTATTCTCGCCAGCAATACCTCCTCGTTCCTGATCAGTGAAATCGCTGCTGACTTGCAGACACCCGAGCGGGTGGTTGGCGTTCATTATTTCTACCATGCGGCCAAGAATAAACTGGTCGAACTGATCCCGGGTGAAAAATCCTCCCCTGAGATCGTCACCGCTCTGGAAAATTTCTACGCTTTTTATGACAAGACCCCGATCCTGGTCAAGGATGCTCCGGGATTTGCTGTCAACCGTTTTTTCGTGCCCTGGTTGAATGAGGGGGCCCGGCTTTATGAAGAAGGCTTCGGTAGTATTGCCTTCATCGATCAGGTCGCCTGTGAGGTCTTCGGTGTTGGTATGGGGCCTTTCGCCCTGATGAATGCGACTGGTGTGCCGATAGCCATGCATGCTGCCGATGGCCTGGCCAGTGAGTTGAACGCTTTTTATGCCCCGGCGAAGATTCTTTGCCAGCAAGTCGAGGCTGAGCAGGACTGGAATGTTGAAGATACCTTGTCTCTCAATAACGGTTCTGATCAGGCTGACGTTGTCAGCCGACGCCTGATTGGTGCCACCCTCGGGGTTGCTGCGCAAATGGTTGATGAAGGTGTGGTTGATGCGACCTCCGCTGATCTGGGGGCACGCTCCGGTTTGCGCTGGCCGATGGGGCCCTTCGAACTGCTTGAAAAGTTGGGTGCTGGAAAAGTCAAAGAGATGGTCGAAAGTGTTTTCTCCACCTGGGACATCTCGCTGCCGGCATGTTTGGTCGATTCGGCCAAAGCACAAAATTTGCATCTCAACTGGGTGACCACCGAGGTTGTCGGTGACGCCGGTTTTATTATTTTCGATCTCCCTGATCGCATGAACCCTCTCGGTGAACAGGTGATGAGTCAGCTTGATCGCTCTGTTGAGGAACTCAATGCTCGCAGTGACATCAGTAAGATTTTTATTCATGGCAAGGGTAAGGCTTTTATTGCTGGCGCTGACATCAAATTTTTTGTTGATGCCATCGCCGCTGATAACCTGCCGCGGATTCAGGCTTTTACCGAGTTCGGACAGCAGGTGCTGAACAAAATCAGCGCCTCGGACAAGACCACTTACGCTTATCTCGATGGCTTGGCGCTTGGTGGTGGCCTGGAACTCGCTCTGGCCTGCGATTATCGTATCGGCACACGTAAGTCGGTGCTGGCTTTTCCTGAAACCGGCATTGGCATTTACCCCGGTCTCGGCGGCACTCAACGTACCAGTCGCCTGATCGGCGTCGCTCGCACCAAGCAGCTGGTCGCCAGCGGTCAGTTTATCAATGCTAAAAAAGCTTATGCTCTGGGTCTGGTTGATATCATCATCGATCCGGTCTTTGACTGGCGGGAACTGGCTGAGGTATCCCTCGACAAGGCCCAGGCCGGTCGCGTAGAAGAGACTCCGGAAGAACTTGAGTTCGCTGCATTCGATGGTGATTTCAACCATCCACTTCTGGCTCGCGAGGGTTTTGAAAGACAGGCCAAGGGCATCACTCGTAAGGCACCGGTGGCCTTGAAGACAGCCATGAGCCTGATTGACCAGGGCTCCGGCCTGGATCTCCAGGATGCTTTGCAACTGGAGCTTGATGGCTTGAAAACTATTTTCGCCACTCAAGATGCCCGGATTGGGCTAGAAAGTATTCTAAGTGGTAAAAAACCGAACTATACAGGTAAATAATTAAGGAGCAGTTATGAAAGCAAGCGTACAGGGATTTCAGGATAAACAGGCCGGTAGCGGCGCTCTTTTTGAGGATATCTATCTGCTCGAAGGGAAACGGACTCCCTTTGGTAAATACACCGGCAGCCTTTCAACGGTTTCGCCGACTGATCTGGGAATTCTAGCCAGTCGTGCTGCAATTGAAGCTTCCGGTGTGTCGGCCGGGGACATTGATCAGACTATTGTAGCCAATATCGGTCAGGCCAGTACCGACAGTTTCTTTTTGCCGCGCCACATTGCTCTTTACAGTGGTGCGCCGCTTGAAAGTACGGCATTCCTGACCCAGCGAATCTGTGGTTCCGGAATCGAGTTGCTGGGGCAAGCTGCGGAGCAGATTGCTCTCGGTAAGGCTAATCTGGTGCTTGGTTGTGGAACCGACACCATGAGTCGTTTCCCTCTCGTCTCTTATACTGCTCGTCAGGGTTTCCAGTTGGGACGGCCGGAGTTTGCCGATGTCCTCTGGGAGGCCTTGAACGATACAGCAGCAGTCCCCATGGGTTGTACGGCCGATAATCTGGCCAAAGAATATGCTCTGACACGGGAAGATGTCGATGCCTTCGCCATGCGTAGTCAACAGCGATATGCCAGCGCCCAGGCCGCCGACTTTTTCCAGCAGGAAATTGTCCCGGTGGAGGCTAAAGGATTGCTGGAAATGGCTGATTATAAGCCGCGCAAGTATCGTCTGAACAGCCGTGAGGCGATCAGCGCCGATGAGCATCCTCGTCTGGCCACCATGGAGCAGCTGGCTAAGCTGCCATGTGTCTTCACAAAAGAGGGCCCGACCACTGCTGGTAGCGCCTCGGGTATTGTCGATGGCGCGGCGGCGTTATTGGTTGCCTCTGGCGATTATGTCCGCGCCAATGGTTTGAAACCACTGGGCAAGATCCGTGGCTTTGCTTCTTCTGGTGTGCGGCCTGACATTATGGGGATCGGACCGGTTCCGTCAATCCGCCTGCTGCTTACGCAGATGGGGCTTGGGCATGGCGATATTGATCGCTTTGAAATCAACGAAGCCTTCTCAGCTCAGTGTTTAGCTGTAGCAAAAGCTCTGGATCTGGATCAGGATAAACTCAATATTAATGGTGGTGCTATTGCCATTGGGCATCCACTGGGAGCGACTGGTGTACGCCTGGCCCTGACCTGCCTGAAAACCCTGCAGCGCGATAACAAGCAATTGGGAATTGCCTCTGCCTGTATCGGTGGTGGACAGGGTATTGCCATGGTCGTGGAGGCTTGCTGATGAACGTTGCCGAACAGGAGGACCGGAATCGGGTGGTCGTTATCACCGGAGCCGGACAGGGGATTGGTGCAGCTATAGCCCATCGCTTTGCCGACCGAGGGGCAAGATTAGCCTTGGTTGATGTCAATAAAGAGCACTTGCGTCAACTGGCCAGCAGTCTTGAGGGGTCCGGCTGTGAGGTCTTGCCGATTGTCACTGATGTCTCTGACAAAGAGCAGGTACAGCAGATGGTCGCTCAGGTTATTAAAAACTTTGGCGGTGTTGATGTGCTGGTTAACAATGCCGGTATCATCCGTGACAATCTGATTAAAAATATCTCCGAGCAGGATTGGGATCAGGTTCTGAACGTCAATCTCAAAGGGGCCTTCCTCTGTTGTCAGGCCGTCTTTCCCACTCTGAAGGCCCAACAGTCCGGCAAAATTGTAAATATTGTCTCGCGTGCCTGGCTCGGCAGTATCGGTCAGGCTAACTATACCGCCAGCAAGGGCGGACTGGTCAGTCTGACTCGTTCTCTGGCGCTCGAATTTGCTCGCTTCCAGATCAATGTTAATGCTGTGGCACCGGGACTGATTGATACGCCGATGACCCAGGGGATGCCAGCTGAGGGTCGCGAACGACTGATTCGCATGCAGCCGACCGGCAAGATGGGTAAGGTTGAGGATATCGCTGCTGCGGTTGCTTTTCTGGCTTCAGGCGACGCTGAATTTATCACCGGTCAGGTGTTACACGTCGATGGTGGTAAAAGCTGCGGTCTGCTGTCATTGTGATTATTAAGGGCGCGGCAAGCAGCGTCCCCGCAAAACAAGATCCATTGGCATTGATTAACTGTAGGGGTGCCGCTTGCTGCGCCCGATTTGACGATGTATGATTATGCAAAGGACAAGCATGAACGTTTATCTAGTCGAAGCAAAGAGGACTGCCATTGGCAGGGCCCATCCCGATAAGGGCCTGTTCCGTGAGGCGCGGGCGGACGAAATGCTCGCGGCCCTGATGCGTGGACTGCTTGATGGGTTGCCCGCTGGCGAAGCACTCACTCCGGCCATTGATGATATCTATATCGGTTGTGTCGGGCAGCATCTGGAGCAGGGCAAGAATATCGCCAGGCTCTCTTCTCTGCTAGCCGGTCTTCCGGATTCCGTGCCCGGCGTCACCATTAATCGCCTCTGCGCGTCCAGTCTGCAAGCTTTCAACTTTGCTGTATCCACTATCGCCACCGGCAACGCCGATCTGCTGCTGGCCGGTGGTGTCGAGCACATGACTCATGTGCCGATGCAGGCGGCCACCGATTATCATCAGGGCCTGCTGGCCCGCTACGAGTTCCCATTCAATAATATGGGGCTGACTGCCGAAACGGTTGCTCAGGTCTACGCAGTCAGCCGCTCGGCACAGGACGGTTTTGCCGTGGAGAGCCATCGCAAGGCGGTCGCCGCTCAGGAAATCGGATATTTCAGTAAAGAGATCCTGCCGATTCCTGCCGGTGGTTCTCTTGTCGATCAGGATCAGGCCCCTCGGCCTGGGACCAGTATCGCCGGTCTGGCAGAATTAAAAACAATCTTTATGGAAAACGGTACTGTGACGGCTGGCAACAGTTCACCCCTCAATGATGGTGCCAGCTTGACCCTGCTGGCCTCTGCTGCCGCCTGCGAGCAGTTCAACTTGCAACGCAGAGCACGAGTGGTTGATTTTGCTGTTGTTGGTCTCGACCCTTGCCAGATGGGCATGGGACCGGTTCCGGCAATCCGCAAGCTGATGCAGAAAACCGGACTCTCAGTTGCCGATATCGACCTGTTTGAATTGAATGAGGCGTTCGCCAGCCAGGCGATTGCCTGTATCAATGAATTGCAACTCCCGAGTGATAAGGTCAACCCCTGGGGAGGTGCCATTGCCCTTGGTCACCCACTGGGGAGTACCGGAACCCGTTTGATCACGACTCTGCTCAATGGTCTGGAAAGTGCTGGTGGCAGATACGGAATTGCCTCGCTATGTATTGGCCATGGTCAGGGCATGGCGACTCTGATTGAAAGACTTTAAGAACTTTTGGAAACTAATTCACAGGAGAAAATACTATGTCAATTGCTGCTTATCGTTGGATGATGAATGGAGTGAATGAACCGTTGACTCGCCAGGAGTTTGACGCTCAGCCTGAAGCGAACGAGGTGGTTGTCGAGGTCGCTGGATGTGGGGTTTGTCATACTGATCTGGGTTTCTTTTATGATGGCGTACGGACCAATTCGGAGCTGCCTCTCGCTCTTGGGCATGAAATCAGCGGCCGTGTGGTGGCTGCCGGTGACGGCGTCGGCAAATGGCTGAACCAGGCAGTGATCATTCCGGCAGTGATGCCCTGTGGCGAATGTGACTTATGCAAGCGCGGCAAAGGTACAATTTGTCGCAGTCAGCAGATGCCTGGTAACGATATTCAGGGTGGTTTCGCCAGCCATATTGTGGTGCCCGCCCGCGACCTGTGCCCGGTTGATGAGAAGCGATTGAGTGCCGCTGGGCTGGAACTTGCTGATGTCTCGGTTGTTGCTGATGCAGTGACCACCCCCTATCAGGCGGTCCATCAGGCAGGCGTAACCGAAGGCAGCCTGGCAATTATCATCGGCGTCGGCGGGGTTGGCGGTTATTGCGTGCAGATGGCCAAAGCTTTTGGCGCAACAGTTGTCGCTATCGATATTGACCAGGGCAAACTGGATAATATTGCCGAACATGGTGCAGCGATTACCTTCAATGCCCGTGAGATTGGCGGTCGCGACCTGAAAAAAGCGATCGGTGCTTTTGCCAGAGAAAACGGCCTGCCGAGTACCGAGTGGTTCATCTTTGAATGTTCCGGCAGCAAGCCGGGGCAGGAATCAGCCTACGGTCTGATGGTTCATGGTGCAACCTTGAGTGTGGTCGGTTTCACCATGGAGAAAGTCGATATCAGGCTTTCTAACCTGATGGCCTTTCATGCCCGTGCGCTGGGTAACTGGGGTTGCTTGCCGGAGTACTACCCGGCAGCTCTCGATCTGGTGCTGGATGGCAAGATCAATCTCAAAGACTTTGTTGAACAGAAACCGCTGGACGAGATTAACGCTGTTTTTTATGCTGTGCATCAACAGAAAATGCAGCGTCGCGCCATTCTGGTCCCTTAACGTATAATATTCCAATCGATTCGCAAGGAGAGTACACCATGGCAACAACAGATCAAATCATTACCGCAACCGCACCTGCTGAGCTCATCGATCACAACCTGATTGGTCAGGATATCGAGAGTCTCTGTGATGGTATGGTCCAATATGAAAAACGTCCGGCCAAACGTCGTGACGGTTCCGTGATCGAGGGGCTCTATAACGCCTGGATCATCTTCAATAATCCCAAGCAGTTCAACTCCTACACCACCGACATGGTCAAGGCCACTATCCTGGCATTCCGTCGAGCTTCAGTTGATCGTGAAGTCAACGCTGTGGTCTTTACCGCGGTTGGCGACAAAGCTTTCTGTACCGGCGGCAACACCAAAGAGTATGCGGAGTATTATGCTGGCAACCCGCAGGAGTATCGCCAGTACATGCGTCTGTTCAATGACATGGTCTCGGCGATTCTCGATTGTGACAAACCAGTGGTCTGCCGGGTTAATGGTATGCGCATTGGTGGCGGTCAGGAAATCGGTATGGCTTGCGATTTCACCATCTCTCATGACCTCGCCAACTTCGGCCAGGCTGGTCCCAAGCACGGCTCGGCGGCCATCGGCGGCGCGACTGATTTTCTGCCGGTGCTGATCGGTTGCGAGCAGGCGATGGTCTCCGGAACTCTTTGTGAACCCTTCTCGGCCCACAAGGCTGCCCGTCTTGGGATTATTGCCGATGTGGTTCCCGCACTGAAGATCGATGGTAAATTTGTCGCCAACCCAACTGTAATAACTGATCAGATGTTTGACGAATACGGTCGCATCATTCTTGGCGAATTCCGTAGCGGCAGCGCTTTTAAAGAAGGTCGTGAGCTGATCAAATCCGGTACGATTGATCTGAGTATGCTCGACGAAAAGGTCGAGGAACTCTGTGCCAAACTGATCGAAACCTTCCCCGAATGCATGGCCAAGAGTCTTGAAGAATTGCGTAAGCCAAAGCTTCAGGCCTGGAATCAGAACAAGGAAAATTCCCGTGCATGGCTGGCACTTAACATGATGAACGAAGCACGTACCGGCTTCCGTGCTTTCAACGAAGGCAACAAAGAGACCGGCCGTGAAATCGATTTTGTCAAGCTGCGTCAGGGTCTGGCCAAAGGAGTTCCCTGGACTGAAGAGCTGATCGAAAGTCTGATGCCGGGTAAATAGATAAATCCCCCCCTCGCCCCCCTTTGCTAAAGGGGGATTGAGGGGGATTTCAACAGAACAAGAAAAGGATAAACTTTATGAGTGATAGTCCATTGAAAGTCTGGCTTGACCGCGATGGTACCCTGCTGCGTTTACGTCTTGCACAGCCCAAGGCCAACATCGTTGATGCTACCATGATTGCCGCTCTTGATGCTGCACTGGCCGAGTATCGGGAAGCCAAAGATCTGCAGGCAGTATTGCTCGATCATGAAGGCCCACATTTCAGTTTCGGAGCCAGTGTTGCCGAGCATATGCCGGATCAGTGTGCAGAGATGCTCAAATCCTTGCATGCTCTGGTGCGTAGCATGATTAACTTCCCCTTGCCACTACTGGTGGCGATCAAGGGGCAGTGTTTAGGCGGTGGCTTGGAAGTTGCTGCTGCGGGTAGCATGTTGTTTGCTGCCGAAGACGCCAAGCTCGGTCAGCCGGAAATCAAACTGGCGGTCTTTGCCCCGGCAGCAAGTTGCTTCCTGCCCGAGCGGATAGGACAGGCCAAAGCTGAAGACCTGCTTCTCTCCGGGCGCAGTATGGGTGCGGAAGAAGCTTTGACAACCGGGTTGGTCGATAGCGTCACTGAAGATCCGGAAGTCGCCGCCCTGGCATATTTTGATAAATATCTGGCACCGAGCAGTGCCAGTACCCTGCGTTTTGCGGTTTTGGCTGCACGGGATGAGTTCCGACAGCGAGTCATTGCCAAGCTGGAACGAGTGGAAAAGCTCTATCTGGAGGAGCTGATGAAGACCCACGATGCCGTTGAGGGTTTGACTGCTTTTGTCGAGAAACGGCAAGCAAAATGGGAGAATCGCTGATTGGGAAAGTCTGGCAGCCAAGAAATTATAGACGTCCACTGCCATTGTTTTGCCGGACTGGGTCAGGCTGAGAGAGTTTCTCACGGCCTGGCTCGGTTGCGCAATGCTGGTGTACGTCATCTGGCTGTCATGGGGCTGATCAATACCGGCCTCAATGAACAAGACATTTGGAAGCTTATCCCTCCTGAGGGATTTGACAACCTAGGCGATCCGCTTTTCTACGAGGCGGATGATCTTCTGGCCTTTGCGCGTCAGAACGGTGGCATGCTTTTCCCTATGGTTGATACGCGCTGTCTGGATATACGCGATCTGGCCGAAGATGTGTCGAGTCTTTTACAGGGATATATCAAGCAGGGCTTCAGGGGGATCAAAGGCCTCTACCTGGCTGATAGCGGCAACGACCTGGGCATCGGCAATGTCCCCGACACCTTCGGTATCACTCCGGAGCAGTATCATCAGCGTGAATGGCAGATCTTTGCGTATGCTGAGGCCAACGACCTGCCGGTCCTGTATCACATGGATGCCAGTCGTTACGGCGATGTGATGCAGGCCATCCTCGACGATTTTCCTCTCTTGAGAATCAATTTCCCCCATTTTGGCATCGGTCGAAAAGCCTTTCGCCAAATCCTTGACCGTTATCCTAACGTTTTTACTGACATCGCCTACCTGTTGCCGCATATCCAGAACAACCCCGAGAGTTACTCTCGCTTTATCAGCCATTATCCTGATCGGGTTTGTTTCGGCACCGACGCACTCATATATCAGCCGGAAATTGTCCTCGATTACATTGAGCTGGTGAGGTCGTTGAAATTGCCTGAGGAGATTGAAACCATGGTCTTCTCGGATAATCCGCGCAGGTTTCTTGGCTTAGGTGCCGGTTAGGGAGCAATGTTGGGTCTTCTATAAAATTCGTTGTGAGGGTTATTTTTGAGTAGATAGCCTGGTGTGCTGTTAAGATGATTGCTCCTTTTGTCTGAGTTTCTCAACAAAAGCCCAGTTGAGCTGTTCAGCACGAAGGACAAAACTCCCTTTATCGCTATCAGAATTGTTGCTAATCAATGCTTTGCAGTAAGCTGGTATTTCTTCCTGACCTGTTTCAGTGATTTTTCGCAGGACATCTTCTGGAGACACATTCGACGGCATTTTTTCCATGAAGATGCGGGCAGCAGAGGGGTGGGAGACGAAGTCCTCTGAACCGGAGAGAATTATCCCATAGAGAAACTCCACATCTCTCCCCATGTCCACCGGGTTATTGGTCACGATCATGACTACCTCGTCATGGGTTTCGGACACAGTCTCCAAAACAAAGTGCAGGTTGGAGCGAACCGGGAAAATAGTTCCTTTGTAGCCGATGAGTTTGTTGTCTCGAACACTTTTGACCGTAACGCGCAGGAAAGGATGACACTCGTCTTCGATGCAGACGAGTGTCATGTTGATTTTATCCACATTGTTAATTGAATAGTTGTAAAGAATGTAGTTGCCACCGATCTTTTCCAATATGCGCTTGGTGTGTGAAGATGAAAAACGGGAGAATACTGAGAGTTTGAGGTTCCCGGCCTGGCGACCTTCGATTAGCTTATAAAAGATCGCCCGTTCACGGTCGGGGATGGCATGTATGCGGCATAAAATTTCCACATATTCGTTAAGATCAGAGTACATGTCGGCCATGCTTAGTCCGAGTGCACGGCAAAAAAGATCGAGTTTCGCTTTGCTTGGTCGACCTTTGCCCGTTTTCCAGGTCTCCAGTGTGACAGAAGTCAGGTTTCCCCCGAGACGGCCCTGAATGATGCTGATTAACTCTCGCATGGGAATGACCATCAGAGAGAATTGTACTTTCGCTCCAAACTCCTGAATATCCATCAAGCCAACGTTAGCCATCTGTCTCCTGTTCGTATTGTCTGGCAGCGCATCAAGAAAACGGTGTTATTCTGGCAAATATCTCTACTTTAATACTTGATTTTTTAATAATACCATTGCAAATTTTTTTTTGCAAAGTTTTGAAAGCCCCCGCAAAGGCATGATAAGTTATTGAAATTAAACATCATTTGGTTGACATAAGCGTTCTTCACTGCTAAACATTTATTAAAATAGTCAATATGTTGGTCAGAAGGTGCTATATCATTTATCTGCTGGCCTTTAAAGATAATAACAAAACACTTTTCTAGCGAGGCGCTTCAATATGAAAAATGTACATCTGGCCGAACCGTTCAAGATTAAAATGGTCGAACCTATCAGTATGATCTCTCGAGAGAAAAGGGAGCAGGCTCTGGCCGAAGCCGGGTACAACCCCTTCTCTCTTAGGGCTAAAGACGTCTATATTGACCTGCTCACTGATAGCGGTACTGGTGCCATGAGTGATAATCAGTGGGCCGGGCTAATGTTGGGTGACGAGTCTTATGCCGGAAGTAGTAACTTCTATCACCTTAAAGAATCGGTAGCTGATATTTTTGGCTATAAATACACCATTCCTACCCATCAGGGGCGCGGCGCAGAACAAGTTCTCTTCCCTCAACTGATCAAAGAAGGACAGTACGTTCTCGGCAATATGCATTTCGATACCACTAAGGCTCATATTGAGATGCCTGGTGGTCGTGCTCGCAATTTTGTTATCGATGCCGCTTATGACACCACTACCTATCATCCTTTCAAGGGCAACTTTGATGTTAAAAAGATGGAGCTCTTCATTGAAGAGGTCGGTGCCGCCGAGGTTGCTTTCATCCTTATCACGGTAACCTGTAACTCATCAGGCGGGCAGCCTGTGTCGATTGCGAACATCAAGGCTGTTCATGCCTGCGCAAAAAAATACGGTATTCGTCTCTTCTTCGACTCCGCTCGTTACGCAGAAAACGCTTACTTTATTCAACAGCGTGAAGAAGGCTACAGCGACAAATCAGTCAGGGAAATCGTTCGCGAAATGTACTCTTATGGTGATGGCACTACGGTAAGTGCCAAGAAGGATCCGTTGGTTAATATTGGCGGTCTCCTCCTGTTCAAAGACGATGAAGAATTATTCCGAATTTGCCAGGCTATGGTTGTCCCCCTGGAAGGCTTCCCCACCTATGGCGGAATGGCCGGACGTGATATGGAGTGCCTGGCCCGGGGGCTACAAGAAAGTGTCGATGAGGATTTCCTGGCATATCGTATCTCTCAGGTCAGTTATCTTGGTGGCCGGTTACGTGACGCCGGAGTGCCCATTCAATACCCCACTGGCGGTCATGCTGTTTTCGTAGATGCTGGTAAAATGATGCCCCATATCCCCAAAGGGCAATTCCCTGCCCACGCCCTGGCGAATGAACTTTACATCGAAAGTGGTGTCCGTGGTGTGGAGATTGGTTCCCTGCTTTTGGGCCGCGACCCGGAGACTGGTGAACAACAGGACTCGCCCATGGAGTTGCTGCGGTTGACCATCCCACGCCGTGTTTACACGATGAATCATATGGATGTTATCGCCGAAGCTCTCATCGCCATTCAGGGACGTGCGAGAGAGATTAAAGGGCTTGAGTTCACCTATGAGCCTACAATCCTACGTCACTTTACCGCACGGTTGAAACCAATTGAGACAGAACCGTTAACATCTAAAGTGGCCTGAAGCTCAAATGGCAAAGAGCATGGCTGCTTGTCTCGAAAGGGTAGCCTTTTGAATTCCATACCCATAATTGTGAACCATGCAACCGAAGGCATCAGTGCCTCGCGCAATTGGTTCCGTGACTTGGCGTCGGAGGTGTCGTCGCCCATAGGAGAAGATGCTATGTTCAAAAGAATCGGTATGCACGTGCTTTTGGGAGCTTTTGCCGTTGCCATGCTGGCGAGCGGTGCCTGGGCAGGGTCCGTAATTGAGCTGACCTATGCCAACTTCCCCCCGCCGAAAACCTTCCCCAGTGTCCAAATGGAGCGCTGGGTCTCTGAAGTAGAAGCCCGCACGGACGGCAAGGTGAACGTCAAGACCTTTCCTGGCGGTACGCTGCTCAAGGCCAAAGCGATGATGGATGGTGTGATGGACGGTGTCGCCGACATCGGCTGTGTCGCTTTTCCTTACCAACCGGGGCGATTCCAACTACTTGCCGGAGTTGACTTGCCAATAGGTTTCCCCAATTCCACAGTGGCGAATGCTGTTCTGTGGGATCTCTACAAGAAGTATGATCCCGCCTCGCTCAAAGGGGTCAAGGTCCTAGCACTCTTCACTGCACCTCCAGCCTCTATCATGTCCAAAGACCCAATCCGTAAAATGTCAGACTTGGCGGGGTATGAACTTCGTGCTACCGGAGCAGGGGTTGCCCCGTTGAAGATTCTCGGCGCGGTACCGGTCTCCATGCCTATGCCCGCAACGGTCGAGGCTCTGCAAAAAGGCGTAGTTAAAGGCATCCTCTCTTCCACCGACATTCTGATGGATTTTAAATTCGCCGAACAGGTCTCCTACACAACCCGTTCCGATCTTCAGACTACCTCCTTTGGTGTCCTCATGAATCTGGATAAGTGGAATGCTTTGCCCGCAGATGTGAAAAAGGTCTTTGAAGACCTGTCACGGGAGCATTCCATGTGGACAGGCTCCTACGTAGACGACCACGGCAAGGAATCAATCGAGTGGTCGAAGCTGAATTACAATCACGAGTATATCGAGCTGGCGGCCGATGAGTATGCAAAGTGGCACAGCTTGATGCAGCCCATCACCGACAAATGGCTGAAGAAGACCGCTGATAAGGGCCTGCCTGCCCAGGCATTCCTCGATGATCTTCTGAAGCTCAAGGTCAAGTATGAAACGGAATTAGTCAACTAAGCGGTTCGCAGTCACAGCTGGGGACTTTCGCGCTGTGCGAAGGTCCTCAGTATTTTTTAAGGGAGATGTCTAATGAATTCAGTGGCTCGTTTCGTGGGTGGGCTCAATCGCATCTTCATGTGGGGGGCGTGTATTGTACTGTGCGCCACCATGATGATGGCTGTTGTCAACATGATCGGCCGCCCTCTGAAAATGCCCATACAGGGCTCCTTCGAACTAATGGGGTTAGGCGGGGCACTGATCGTCGCCCTGACGCTGGGCTATTCTCAGGAGAGTCGAACCCACATATCGGTAGATATCCTGTTCAATTACTTACCCACCCGCTTGAAGGCTGTCTGCATTGCGACGGGTGATCTGATCTGTTCCGCCTTCTTCGGAATTGCGGCGTGGCAGATGGCCCGCTTCGGTTTCAAGCTCTACACCACCGGTGAAGTCTCAGAAACCCTGGGACTACCCGTTTATCCGGTTGTGTTCGCAGTGGCTGCAGGTTTGGCGGGGCTCGCTCTGACTCAATTGATTACGGTACTGGCGGCAAAGAGAGGTTTTGAATGGAGCCGATAACAATCGGGCTGCTAGGCCTTGTAGCGTTGATGGTCATCCTCTTCTGCACCAACATGCCAGTGGGCTTCGCTATGGCACTGGTGGGTTTCTGTGGCTTTGCGGCCGTGGTCAATCCTCAGGCAGCCATGAGTTCTATGACCTCTTCGCTCTGGGAGGTCTTTTCCTCCTACGGGCTAACAGTCATCCCCTTTTTCATCTTTATGGGCAATATCTGCTTCAATGCCGGAGTAAGTAATCGGCTCTACAAGGCCGCTTACACCTGGATTGGTCATGTCAGAGGGGGGATCAGTATGGCTACCGTCCTGGCTTGTGCCGGGTTTGCCGCCATCTGCGGATCTAATGCTGCGACGGCGGCTACTATGAGTGCGGTAGCACTACCAGAGATGAAGAAATTCAACTACCATCCGTCGCTTGCCACCGGTTCGGTTGCTTGCGGTGCGACACTGGGGGTAGTTATACCTCCCAGCGTGGTGTTAATCGTTATAGGTCTCTCTACAGGGGAGTCCATTGCCAAACTTTTCTTTGCCGCCCTGATTCCGGGGCTGCTCCTGACATCGCTGTTTATTCTGACAATCTGGCTGCTTTGTTTGCGTAATCCCGAACTGGGACCGAAGGGACCGAAAACGACCTTCAAAGAGAAACTGCGCAGCCTGCCGGGCTCCATCGAGATGCTGACGCTCTTCGCGCTCATCATGTCCGGTCTTTTTCTCGGCTGGTTCACCGCGACTGAAGCAGGTGCGGCAGGCGCTTTTTTCTCCATCATCATCAGCGTGGTGGGCAAACACTTGACCTGGAAGAAGTTTCTCGCCGCGCTACGGGACTCGGTTAAGATGAGCTGCATGATTATGATGATCGTGGGTGGCGCGGTGGTCTTTGGGCGATTCCTTACGGTGACCAGGCTACCCTTCGAGGTGGCCGACTGGGTTGCTTCACTCCCCATCCCCGGTGTAGTGGTCCTGTTGCTGATGTTGGCTCTCTACACACTAGGTGGGGCTTTGATGGACGCGCTGGGTCTGTTGATGATCACAATCCCGATATTTTTCCCCGTCGCACTTCGCTTGGGATACGATCCATTATGGTTTGCTGTCATCATTACGGTGATTACCACCATGGGTGCCGTGACCCCGCCTGTGGGAGTTAATACTTATATTGTCGCTGCTATGGCACCGGATGTGGAAATCGGCACAGTCTTTCGTGGCGTGAGCTGGTTTCTCATCGCCTTCGTTGTGTGCGTGGCTCTTATGATAATGTTTCCCGCCATGGCCACTTGGTTGCCCGCACTTCTCTCTTGACGGAAAACCGATCCGCAAAACTATCCAAAGGAATGACTGATGAGCATAGCAGGTAAGATTCAAAAGAGCATCGAGGATTCTTCATGGATTCGCAAGATGTTCGAGGAAGGAGCAAATCTCAGCCGGATCCATGGTGCAGAAAATGTCTTCGATTTCACCATAGGCAACCCGTCCGTCGAGCCTCCCGCTGCATTTCGAGAGGAACTACTCAGGATCGCCAATAATCCGCAGCCCGGTATGCACCGCTATATGAATAATGCCGGCTATGAGGAGACCCGTAGCGCCGTTGCCGAGGTTCTCTCTGAGCGTTCGCCTGAAACCGTAGGTCCGGAACACGTCGTTATGACTTGCGGTGCCGGTGGCGGACTTAACGTTGTCTTGAAAACGATCCTCAATCCAGGAGATAAGGTCCTTATCCTCGCCCCCTTCTTTGTCGAGTACAAGTTTTACGTCGATAATCATGGTGGCGCAACCAAGGTCGTGTGGACTGATCGGGAAACCTTTCAGCTCGATCTAGACGCCATCGAGGCTGCTATCGATCCCTTGACCTGTTGCCTCATCATCAACTCTCCGAACAACCCGACGGGAGTTATCTATCCAGAATCAGCTCTCAAAGCTCTGGGAGAGTTGCTGCGACGTAAGGAAAAGGAGCTGGGACGCACCATTTTCCTGATATCGGATGAGCCCTATGCCAAGATCAGTTACGAAGACACCCCGATGCCAGCCATCTTCAATTTTGTGACTAATTCAGTGATCGTTACCTCCCATTCGAAAGACCTGGCCCTGCCTGGTGAACGTATCGGCTACTTGGCTGCTAACCCGGCAATGGATCAGGTCGGGCAGTTTATGGCCGGTACCGTTTTCTGCAACCGGGTGCTCGGTTTTTGCAATGCTCCGGCCTTGGCGCAAAGGTTGGTGACGAACCTTCAACGGGAAAGCGTTGATATCGAAGAATATCGGAGCAAGCGCGATTTACTTTATGAACATCTGACCGCTCTCGGCTTCCAAATGATAAAACCTGGGGGCGCTTTCTACCTGTTTCCCAAGTCTCCTATCGAAGACGATGTTGAATTTGTACACATGGCCCAGAAATACAATCTGCTCCTGGTCCCCGGTACCGGCTTCGGCGCACCCGGATTCTTCCGAATTACTTACTGCATTGATGAAAAGATTATTCACCGTAGTCTGATGGCTTGGGAAAAGCTCGCCAAAGAAGTTTTTTAGACAGATTCTGCAATATTCAATTAAGTGGAGTCCTTTATGGGGTCGTTCCAGGCTTAAATTAATTAAGGAGAGAATATTATTATGTCAAAGTTTGAGAAGATGGTTGATGCTCCCGCAGGCAGCAAATTCATCCTGCAGGGCAACCAGGCTTTCGCTCTCGGTGTCATGCATGCCGGATACCACTGTGCCGATGGCTATCCAGGTACGCCAAGCACCGAAATCATCGATAAGTCTCTGGCAACAGTTCAGGATCGAATCAGCGTTGGCTGGTCGGTCAATGAAGCCGTCGCGGTTGCGGTTGGCGTCGGTCGCGCCATTGCCGGAGATGACACCCTGATAACTATGAAAACCCCCGGCGCCCTGCAAGCTGGCGATACGATTACGACAGCGGCCTTCTACAAGGCCCCTGCTGGCGCACTGGTGTTGTTGGTCGCATCGGATTATGCCCCTTCAAGCACTCAGCACATAATCGATCTGAAATATTTATTTGCATCATCAAGAATACCGGTGCTTGAGCCGCGTAATCATCAGGAAATGTACGAGCTACCGAGATATGCCGCTGACATTAGCAGGAAATTCAATACGCCTGTCGTTGTCCTGGCAAACGGAATCCTGTGCCATTCGGAAGCTCTGATCGAAACCGGAGAGAGTCGAACGGTTGAAAGAAAAGAAGTCCCAAGCGACCTGAAAGCCTGGATGGGGATGCCGTTCCTGGCCAGGATAAATTACGATCACGCGACAACGGAAAGAATCCCTCGGCTTGCTCAGTGGCTGGAATCATCCGACCTTGTGGACGAGACCGAAGGAGAGGATGATTGGTCGATCATTGTCGGCGGAGCAAGCAGCATCGTTGTTGAAGAGGCACTCAATACCCTGGGAAGCAAGCCTTCTATCTTGTCACTGGCAGCACTCTATCCCATGCCGGAAGAGACAATAACGAGTTTCTGTTCGAAAACGAAAGGAAAGATCCTGGTTTTTGAAGATGGCGACAAATTTCTGGAAGAAAAGATCAGGCTCCTCGGGATTGAGGTTGTCACTAAAGGGAAATACAGCACCATCACTGACTGGACCCCTGAAACCGTCATTGATCACATAGCAAAAAATGTGGACAGTGTGAAATTTAAACGTACAGAAAGCAAAAAGCTGGCAATTCAGCCGGTTATGAGGCCGCCGGCCATTTGTCCCGGGTGTCCCTACCGGGCCTTCGGTATGACCGTCGATAAGTTAAGAAAAAAGGGCAAGATATTCTCCAGCTTTGGTGACATTGGCTGTTCCACACTTCTTTATTTCCTTAATGCTATCGACACCTGTCTCTGCATGGGCGCATCTGATGCTATGAGGCAGGGTTTTGTCCTTTCCCGTCCGGAATATGCCGCGAAAACGATCTCTTTGCTCGGCGATTCATGCGAGTGCCACTCGGGGCTTGACGCAACCAGAAATGCCGTATTTAGAAATACCCCTGGGGTGAAAATTGTTCTGGATAACAGAATTACCGCGATGACCGGTGGGCAGCCAGCGCCGAGTTCTCCCTCAAACCTGGCTGGCGTTCCTAATAGATTCAATCTCATAAAGGCTCTAGAAGCTGAGCAGGCGCGGGTTGTCGCTGTTGATTCTTACGACATCATTGCTGTTGAAAAAGCGCTTATCGAGGCCCTTGATTTGGCGGAAAACGGCGAATTTTCGATTCTGGTGCTCGAGGGGGCCTGTATCAACGAGGTTGCAGGCAAGAAGAAAGTCCGAGATCTGACGGTGAATGACGATCTGTGCAAAAGCTGTGGTATTTGCAATATGTGTTCTGGTATTGAGACGGATGAAGAGAAAAATCCTCACTTTACCAACCTCTGTACAAACTGTGCTGGAGGCGATCAGGTCTGCATGCAGCTGTGCCCCTTCGGTGCCATTGAGGCGATGACCGAAGCAGACGTAAAGAAAACCGAAGAATCCCTGCCCGCTCTTAAGGCAACAGCAGATTCTCAAAAGGCAATTATGGATAGTCGCCAGTTGCCCGCATCCTTGAGACTTGCCATCAGGGGTATCGGCGGCCAGGGCAACCTGTTCTTTGGCAAGATCCTGGCAGACATGATGCTTAACACGCCTTATGCCGAAAAACATATCGTTAAGGGTGACACTCACGGCATGGCGCAGCTTGGAGGGCCGGTCATCTCAACCTTCAGTTGTGGTGAGGTGTATTCGTCTGTTCTGGCACCTGGTTCTGCTGATGTCCTGGTGGTTATGGAGATGAGCGAGGTTCTAAGACCCGGATTCCTGGAACTCTTGAAACCTGGTGGGACAATTATTTTCAATACGTTCAGAGTCCTTCCGCCGAAGATCAGACAAGAGGATTATCCGGAACTGGCCGACATTGAGAAGGCTCTGGATGGATACAAGGTCATAACTATCGACGCAAACAAGGTTGCTTACGACTTAAACGATAAGACCGGAAAGACGGCCAACGTTGTTGTTCTTGGGCTGCTTTCGACGGTTGAGCCCTTCAATCAGATACCCGAAGAGGTCTGGCTGAATTCTCTTATGAGCCATTCTCCTAATGATTATGTAAAATCTGCAAATCAGATAGCTTTTAAGGGGGGGGTGAGCCATGATCAATAGGCAATTGGTCAATCCAAATTCCATCGTTATTGTCGGTGGTTCAAACGATAAGTCGAAGGTCGGTGGCGCACTCATCAAGAATCTGACCGAACACAATTTCAAGGGAACGATTTACACCGTAAATCCGAAAGAAGCCAAAGTCCAGGGATTCCCATGCTTTAAAACCGTAGCGGATATGCCCATAGTCGAGATGGCGATCATCTGTATTGCTGCCGCCTATGTTAAGGCAACTGTCGAAGAGCTTGCAAAGAACAAAAACTGTAAAGCGTTCATAATCCTTTCCGCAGGATTCTCCGAAATGGGTGCTGAAGGGCACAAGTTCCAGGACGAGATTCTCGAAATAATCAACCAGAACGATGGCTCCCTTATCGGACCAAATTGTATAGGTGTTCTTACCCAACACTATGCTGGCATCTTTGCCGGTCCCATTCCCAAGCTTGATCCGAAAGGGTGCGACTTTGTCTGTGCCTCCGGGGCGACCGCTGCATGGATCGTCGAAAAGGGGATGTTGATGGGTCTTTCCTTCTCAAGTATGTTCACCGTGGGCAACTCCGCCCAAGTTGGTGTTGAGGATGTGATCCAATACTGGGATGAAACTTTCGATCCGCAGACCAGCTCAAAAATTAAACTCTTCTACATCGAAAGTGTCAGCCAGCCCAAGAAGCTTCTCAAGCACGCCGCGTCCCTTATCAGAAAGGGGTGCAAAATCGCTGCAATTAAATCCGGTAGCTCCGAGGCTGGAAGCCGTGCCGTGACTTCTCACACCGGTGCCCTGGCGAGCCCTGACAGAGCGGTGGATGCCCTTTTTAGAAAAGCCGGCATTGTAAGGTGCCATGGCAAAGAAGACCTTGTCACGACGGCCGCGATTTTCTGCCTGCCTGAGCTAAAAGGCAAAAGAATCGCGATAATTACCCAGGCTGGCGGCCCCGGAGTGATGTTGACGGACGCCCTTGAAGAAGGAGGACTACAGGTTCCTAATCTTGAAGGCCCTGATGCCGAAGAGTTATTGACCAAACTCTTCCCCGGGTCAAGCGTTACCAACCCCATAGATTTTATGGCCACAGGAACGCCTGAGCACGTGGCCCACGCCATTGACGCTGTGAACAACCAGTTCGACAATGTTGACGGCATGGCAGTGATCTTTGGCTCTACCGGACTGACCGATATTACTGAAGCCTTAGACGTTATTTCTGAGAAAACTCAAGCGTCCAAGAAGCCCATATATACGATTCTTCCTTCCGTCGTTACCGCAAAGAAAGAAGCGGATTCCTTCCATGAGTTGGGGAATGTATCCTTTTCCGACGAAGTGCTTTTCGCTAGAGCCCTTGCAGCCGTCACCAAAACCCCGAAGCCAGCGGAACAGGTTGAACTTCCAGTGATTGATAAAACAGCCGTCAGAAGCATTATCGATGGCTGCGAAGCAGGATACCTCACTCCTGAAAAGGTGCAGGCACTTCTCGACGCAGCAGGTATAGACAGAGCCGGTGAGGCTGTGGTTACCAGTAAAGAAGATGCCGTGAAGCAGGCTTTAGGGCTCGGCTTCCCTGTCGTCATGAAGGTTGTGGGTCCTGTTCACAAGTCTGATGTTGGCGGTGTCGTACTCAACATAACAGATGCGGAAACTGTGGAAAATGAGTTTGAAAGAATGGTCAAGATCGCAGACACAACTGCGATTCTTATTCAACCGATGCTTTCCGGCACCGAACTTTTCGTTGGCACCAACTACGAAGAAAAATTTGGCCATATGGTTCTCTGCGGTCTTGGTGGTGTTTTTGTTGAAATTTTAAAAGACACTGCCGCAGAGCTGTCTCCTGTCAGTGAAAACCAGGCCGCCGAGATGATAAAGTCCCTTAAATCATACAAGATTATTCAGGGCACAAGGGGACAGGACGGGGTCGACGAACAGCGGTTTGCCGAAACGGTCACAAGGCTTTCTGCGCTTTGTGAGGCCGCTCCTGAAATCAAAGAACTCGATCTTAATCCCCTGCTTGGATCAATGAACAGGGTGGTCGCGGTGGATTCAAGAATAAGAATCGAGAAGTAAGAGCAGCAACAACGACCTTGACAGTCGTCAGCGAAGTGTCCAATTATTAGCTCAATGAACCATTTGAGTGTTTGACCTTCGGTTTGCATATATGCATATTTACAATGAGTTAAGAGCGCAGTCTTATGGTCCGGAAAATCTGGGGTAACAAACGGCTGACCTTCAAACTCTTCATCTGCGCCGTGGTTCTTTTCCTGGTACCTATTGGTGTGATATCCAATCTTACCTTTCGCCACCTACGCACAATCAAGGAGGCTTCACTCCAGGAGACCCGAAGTGCGCTAATCACTTCACAGATTGATTTTCTGAAAAGCCACCTGACTCAAAAAGCGGAAAAAATAGCCACCGAATTCTCCAATATCCGGGACCAGGTTCATTTGCTTGGTTCTTTGTCCCAGGCTATTTTGGAAAACCCGACCCATTTTTTGTACAGAAACGGTAGCTCTTACCAGTTGAATGAAGAGGGCGATTACGTCAATCCAATCGATGATGGCAACTCAAGCCTGTATGTTCCCAGGCACCTGCCCTCTTTGGATTCATTGATTGCTGCAATGGAGAGCTTCGACATTGAGAATTCGGCCCTGTATGTTCCCAGGTATGGTTCATCCCTTGATTCCTTGATTGCCGCAACTGAAAGCCTCGACATTATTCTGAAGCCTTTGGTGGAGTTGGAGCCACAGGTGATCCTCGGATGGTTCATTCATAGGGACCAGATCAGCCGCACCTACCCGTGGCGGGACTTCAAACGTCTTCCCCGGTACCCGGAGATGACCTCCTGGCCATTCTATTACCTCTCAGATCCGGAGCACAATCCCTCGAGAAAAGAAGTCTTTACTCCTGTTTACATCGACCCTTTGACAAAGCATAGTATGATTTCCTGCCTGTCGCCTGTTTTTGTCAATGGCGAGCACATGGCCACTGTTGCGGTTGATATCACAGTAGAGGCCTTGCTTCAGGAGATAAGCCAGGTGCGTTTAAGCGACGGTTCCAGTTCGCTGCTCCTGTCGAGTGACGAGATTATTGCAGCCTCAGACAATCTGCCACTCGCTGCCCTTGGTCTGGATCCAGCGCGTCCTGCTTATGGGCAGACCATTGTCCTTGAGAACCTTTCTGAAACAGGTAAGGAAGTGGTGGGGCCAAAACTGGCGAAAATTGGTGTAGACTTCATTGAAACCGATGACTTGAGAGCTTTTGTCGGATATGCCGAAGTGCAACCCCTGGGCTGGCGGTTGTTCCTTCTGGTTCCGGAAGATGATCTGCTTGGCCCTGTAGATGAGAAGGCTCAAGCAATATTTTCAGAGGCCGAGCGAATTCGTGGAAACTTTGTTCATTTCCTGATTTTTGCCATAATTGCGATGGCGAGCCTCGGCTATGTAGTGGTGGCCCACCAGTCTCGGGGGCTTCGCACCCTCTTGGGAGGAATTCGGGAATTCGGCAGTGGCAATCTCTCCCACAGGGTGAATGAAGAAGGAACTGAGTTCGGCGAGCTTGGCCAGGCCCTCAACTCCATGGCAGAGAGCCTTCTCACACAAAACAGGGCGCTTGAGAAAGCTTATACCGAGGTGGAGCAAGGGCGTAAGCTTACAGCTGTAGGTCGTCTGGCTGCCGGTGTTGCCCACGAGGTCAATAACCCATTGGCGACAATTTCCACCTACACTCAGATGCTGCTGCGACGTTCGGATCTGCCCGGCGATGCCTCCGACAATCTACAAAAGGTGATGGAAGAAATTAACAGAATACAGATGAAGCTTCGTAATCTTCTGGATCTCTCCCGGCTTCAGAGCTTTGTCAAAACCAGAGTAAATCCAAATGTACTGGTGCGAGATGTCGTTGAGATGGCCAAGCATGAAGCACACGCTCTCGGGGTGGAGTTGCACTTGTCCATAAATGAAAAACACCGGGAGTGTTATCTCGACCAGTCGGGCTTCAAACAGGTATTATGGAACCTTTTAGGTAACGCAATCGCTTCTCAGGATGAGGGAGGTAAAGTTCGGATTCAGACTTGGTTCGTCTTTTCTGAAGCAGAGGAATCATCTTTTATCCTCGAGGTGGAAGATGAGGGCTCAGGAATTGCAGAAGATTTGTTGCCCTATATTTTCGACCCATTTTTTACCACCAAAGAGGTGGGAAAGGGGACAGGGCTCGGGCTTGCAGTTGTAAGTAGTATTGTTGAGGGCCATAATGGCAATATCGAGGTTCAGAACCTGAGTCCCAGGGGCTGCAGATTTCGTGTTGTGTTTCCTGTAGGAGAGAAAGAATGACCACTGTTTTATGCCCTCGTGTCTTGGTTGTCGATGATGATCAGGCCCTGCTTGAAGCTCTGCTTCAGGCCGTGGAACTGATGGGCTACGAAGCTCTTGGTGAATGTGACCCATTACAGGGCCTGGAACTAGTTGGTAGCTGGGATCCGGATGTGGCTATTTTTGATCTCAAGATGCCAGGGCTGAATGGGCTGGAGTTGTTGCAGAGAGCACTTCAGGTGCAGCCTGAATTGCCAGTTCTGCTTCTTACCGCTCACGCCACTATTGAGACTGCAGTTCAGGCTGTGCGCGAGGGAGCCTATGATTTCCTGGAAAAACCCTTCGATCTGAATAAAATTGAATTAACTCTGCAAAAGGCGCTGGATTACCTGGGGCAAAGGCGTCGTTACCGTTTGCTTGCTGAAACTACTGGTCGTAAAGGGGAGTTTGAAGGGATTATTGGAGAAAGTGTCGCGATCCAAAAGGTACTTGAAGCCGTGTCAGCTGTGGCGGACACAGATTCGACAGTCATGATAACCGGTGAAAGCGGAACCGGCAAAGAGTTGGTCGCTCGGGCTGTGCATGCCTCGGGAGGGCGGCAGGCAAAACCGTTTGTCACAGTGGATTGTGCTTCCATCCCCGACTCTTTGCTGGAGAGTGAACTGTTTGGCCATGTCAAAGGGGCCTTTACTGGCGCCTATCGAGAGCGGGCAGGATATTTCGAAGCAGCGGCCGATGGCACGGTTTTCCTCGATGAAATTGGCGAAATTCCCCAGGTGCTTCAGAAAAAACTGTTACGAATCTTACAGGAAAAAACTTTTACACGTGTGGGAGAGACGCGGCAACGACGCACCGAAGCACGGGTCGTGTCGGCGACCAACCGGGATCTTGAAAAATGGGTGGAGGAGGGAGGCTTTCGAGAGGATCTTTACTACCGACTCAGGGTAATCGAAATACAGGTTCCTCCTCTACGTGAACGGTCAGAGGATGTCCCTTTGTTGGTTCGTCATTATCTCGGTCGATTAAACCGAAAGTTGAATCGCGAGGTTCGTGGAATAACTCCTGAGGCTATGGAGGTTCTTCAGAATTACTCCTGGCCTGGGAACATTCGGGAGTTGGTTCACCTGCTTGAGCAACTCATGACGTTTCATAATCTCCAGGTCCTTGGTTTGTCTCACTTGCCCCATTATTTACACAACGAATCAGTCCCTGTTTTGCCTTCAGAGACCTATGTTACTCTCAAGGAAAAGCTGTTAGATGACGCTGGCTTCGAGTATTTTCAGAAACTGATGAGTCACTATCACGGTAATATTACCAGGATGGCTGAGCATGCAGGCCTTAACCGGCGGCATCTTCACCGGCTTCTTCTGAAGTTAGGGCTAGATCCATCTCTGTATCGACACATGTGAGACCTTTTAGTCCCACCCTGTTCGGTTGTTAATTATGGCAATCATTTTAATCAACTGCTAGTTTCTGCTTGACTTCCCTTTAGTTTAGCGCAGAGATGGGCCATTATTGACCCCAATCTTGATAAATTCTCTAGGATATACCCGCTCGGGTGAATTCCTCTTCCTGGTTCCCTTTTCCGCTGAGACATTTATGTCGCATCAATTTTGTTTGTATTGAGACAAACATGTCTCTTTTGTGGTCAACGTTCACGGCTTGTTCCTGTATATTGTAACGTCGTTTTAGATTAGATAAGTATAATATGCTTTTAAATCAATATCTTGCCGGGCAAATAAGGAGTAAGCATGGTTATTGTCTTATAAATGGAACGATGTTTGATGTAGAGCTATGCGAGGTTTATCCGCCAGGTTTAATCCTGACGGTCAAGTGTGTCAGGGCGAAGTTAAGTCTATAAGCTTCTGACACTATTGATTGACGTGTTTAAGTGCATTTCTGTTGACAGTTATTGAGATTAACATTCGACCAATAAGGAGCAAGTAGTGGGACACTCGGCAAACGGGAGAACTTGAAACAAGCGAAGCCGTTAGTTTCTATGGGATGAAAATTTAAAAACTAAGGAGTTATTGATGAGCATCACGAAATGTAAAATGAGATTTTTATTGTCCGGCAAAGCCTGTGTTGTTCTTGCGGGTATGGTCCTCTTTTTCGCCTCCCCGGTAATGGCGTTTACCTTCTCGTCTGGAGAGCTGGAAGGTGGCCTGGATATCACCCTTGGCTATGCCACTGCCTACAGCACAGAAAAGGGCAACACGAAGAATGGTGTCAACAATAAACATTTTGATGCCCCCAACTATAAAAGTGATGAAACCTATAGAGGTAGGGGAATCGTTGCACAGGTCTGGAAGGTCATGGGTGAGCTGGATCTTGTCTACAAGGATTACGGCTTCAAGTCCACTGCGAGCTTCACCTACGATACTGAGATCATGGATAAGCAGCGCGATTACGACTTTGATCACGATGGTAAAAAAGATGGTTGGAGTGATGATGCTAAGGATGCCTCAGGTCGGGTCTTCAACCTCCTTGATGCTTATGCTTACGGTGTTTTTATGGATGATTCGCTGGACATTCGAGTTGGTCGCCAAGTCATCAACTGGGGTGAAGGACTGGTTTTTATGGAAGGTGTCTCAGTGCAGGTGCCGTTCAACATCAACAATCTGGTTTTGCCTGGTTCCGAACTGAAGGAAGCTTACATAGGGTTGGGCGCTGTTCGTGCACAGTATGCAGCGACCGACAACATCTCTTTTGACGCCTACTGGCAGTGGGAGTGGGAGAAAAACATGTTCCCTGGTACCGGTACCTTTTACGGCGACGATATCCTTGCGTCCCCTGGTGCGGAAGAGGAGACTTTTGCCTGGACAGGAGGGGCTTTTGGCTTTGAAGATCGCGATGGAGATACCGACGAAACCAACCAATGGGGTATCTCCGCCACCAGCTATATCGGTAACTCTGAATATGGTATTTACTATTCTCGTTACAACGATGCCATGCCGTCAGTCGGTTTTGATCTGAATAAGGGCAATGTTTTTGTGACTTATGCTGAAAACCAGGACATGTTTGGTATCAGCATGTCTACTTCTGTTGCAGCTCTTGGTGGCTGGACAATAAACAGCGAACTTTCTTATCGCCCAAACCGCAGGATCAGTACCGTTATCTTTGGTGGACCTAACGGAATTGGCCTTGACGACGATGGTAAATACTGGACAGAGGCAGACACCTGGAATGCCTCGACCTACGGTTTCTGGCTAGGCAAAGCTTTCATCGGTGGAATTGATTCCCAGTTCGCCTTCATCCAGATTGGCGTCGATATCATGGACTACGACGGCGATATGTCGGATTTACAGCCCATGCTGGTTGACCACGATGCTGCAGCTGACAGAGGGGATGGCGTTTATGAGGTTGTCAGCTCTGATGAAGAAGTATCGACTACAGCCTGGGGCATTGCTGCTGAATGGGATGCGACCTGGCAGTCAGTCATGCCGGCCATCGATGTCACCCTGGCCCTCTTTGCACAGTATGATTTTGCTGGCAACTCTCACTTAACAGGTAATTTCTCCGAAGGACGTTTGCTCAGTTCCATCGGACTCAGCTCTGTCATCCATAACGATTGGGAGACCGGATTAAGTTATGCTCGCACCGATTACAGCGATAGTAATTACGAAGTTCAAAATACTGTCAACTTCAACGTTAACTATAAATTTTAAATCGACTTAAAGCCGACAAGACTTTTAGAAATAAGGAGTTCGAAGAATGATGAAAAAGACAATTGCTGCAATAAGCTGTCTGGCGGTTCTGGCTGCTGCGAGCCTTGCGTCTGCCACTGTGTCGGCCGAAGAGGCCGCCCGCCTGGGTAAGGATCTCACGCCGATGGGTGCTGAAATGGCAGGTAATGCTGATGGCACGATTCCGGCCTGGACGGGTGGCTACACTACGCCCTTCCCTGGCTGGAAAGAGGGTGATGCCCGCCCCGACCCTTATGCCGGTGACAAAAAGCTGTTTACGATAACCAAAGAGAATATGGCCAAATACGCCGACAAGATCCCGGAAGCTTCCAAGGCGATGCTCATGGCGTACCCTGATGAATTCAGGATGCATGTCTACCCGACGCGACGCAGCGCCGGTTTCCCTCAGTGGTATTATGACAACATCAAAAAAGCCGCTACCGATGTTAAACTGAATGCTGACGGCAACGGCGTCACCGGTGCACACGCCACAATCCCTTTCCCGATCCCGCAAAATGGCAAAGAGGTCATCTGGAACCACATGCTGCGCTTCCAGGGTTATACCCGCACTATGGTGTTCTCGGAAAACACCATGTACAAGGGTGGTGCCGACCTGCTAACGACCTTGGCCAATCAGGTATACTATCCTTACTTCGATGCCAATGTTAGCGAAGCCGACAAGAAAGAGGGCACCCTCTATAAGTACTCCTCTACCACGCTTACACCTTCCCGCGACGCAGGCGAGGGCCTGCTGGTTATAGATAACATTGATCCAGCTAAAGTTCCCCGCAAGGCCTGGCTTTATGATCCAGCCGAGCGTCGTGTTCGTCGCTTGCCGAATCTTGACTATGATACCCCTGACCGCCCCGAAAACGTAATCGATGATTATGACCTTTATAGTGGCTCGCCAGAGCGGTATGACTTCAAGATTGTCGGCAAAAAAGAGTTTTACGTCCCCTATAACAACAATACAGTCAACTCTAATGAGCGCTCCATCAAGGAAGACTGGGGCGACTGGATGCTCAACTCTGATCTGATTCGTTACGAATTGCACCGGGTCTGGGTGGTTGAGGCTACTGTTACCAAGGGACAGCGTCATGTCTATGCCAAACGAGTCTTCTATATTGACGAGGACTCCTGGACGATTCTGGTTACAGACAAGTATGACGGCAGCGGTAACCTGTGGCGTGTAGGCTACTATTATCCATTGACTGCTCCTGAAGTGCCAATGTTCGGTGGTGGTTTTGTTGCTCATTATGACCTCAAAACCTCTGGCAGTTACACGATTTACGCCCCGAATGGTATGAAGAAATCAGCCAGTTACACTAAAGAGCCGGAATCATCGAAATTCTTCACCCCGGCAGCACTTAGAAGGCGTGGTCGCTAAGAGAGAAACGCCATAGAAAACACCCTGGTTTTTTTGACAGAGCCAGGGTGTTTTTTTTCTCAGATACTGGTAAAAAACGTAAATTTAGTTGTGACATATGGCTGTTGGATGCAAAGGAATTCGGATGGAAATGACAGGAAGAATAAGTTACTGGTTTAGCGCGACACTGGTCGTGCTAATGACTCTCTTTAGCCCTTCTTCTGCGCAAGCTGTATACAAAGACGTTATTGAGATGGCGGCTGTGAAGGTGGATACAGTGCGTACTTCGCTTGCTCTGGATGTTGCCAGAGCAGGTGATCGTCTGGTGGTCGTCGGTGAACGTGGTCATATCATCTACTCAGATAATAATGGCGAGAGCTGGACACAGGCTGATGTGAAGACGCGCAGCCAACTCAACGCAGTCGACTTTATTAATAACAAGTTGGGCTGGGCTGTAGGTGAAGATGCAGTGATCGTACACACCACAGACGGCGGCAATAGCTGGACACGTCAGTTTGACGATCGTGATGCCGACATGCGCGGACCGCTGCTTGATGTGGTTTTCTTGAGTGAAAAAGAAGGGTTTGCTGTCGGTGTCTTTAACAAGATGTTTAAAACTACCGATGGCGGCGTCACCTGGAACAATTGGTCCGAACATGTTGACAATCTCGACGAGTGGCATCTTTTTAATATTACTGTCTCGGCGGATGGGGTCCTCTACATAGGTTCAGAACAGGGCCTTATCTTTAAATCCGCAGATAGGGGTGAAACTTTTGTCCCGATACAAACGGACCACGTCGGTAGTTTTCCTGGCGTCATAGCCCGTAAGGGAGAGGACGGTTATGACCGTGTTATTGCTTTTGGCCCTGGTGGTGTCGTCTGGGTAAGTAGTGACAGTGCTGAGACATGGACGAAACTGGAGAGTGAAAGTCTTGCTGGTCTTCTGGGAGGTGCCTGGCTACCTGATGGTTCGGCAGTGGTCGTGGGTCATGAAGGTATGTTGCTGCGTATTGACAGCATGCTTGAAGTGGTTAGTTCTCATCCCAACAAGAGCGGGCTGCCTTTTAGTGCGGTGTTGCCTGTAAGTGAAAAGCGGTTGGTCCTGGTTGGTTTTGGTGGCCCTAAAGCTGTAGCTATTCCACAAACGGTCCAATGAGTTGAGGGGCAAAAAGGTTTAGATAATGATGAATCCGATAAAGTTTAACTGGTATGAAACTGCTATTTTTAAATACAGGGGTGTGATCCTCGCCCTGAGTGTTATCGTGACACTTTTTTTCGCTTATCAAGCTCTTCAGGTGCGTCCTGACACGCGACTTGAAAGACTTATTCCAGGAAGTCACGAGTTTGTACAAAATGCGCGTGAGTTTCTTGGTGCCGAACAAGTTGGCGGATCAAGCGTCGTGCGCGTCGCCGTGGAACGCACCGATGGCGACACGATCTTTGACTACAAATACCTGCTGACCCTGCAGAAGATAAGCGATGAGCTTTCTCTCCTTGAGGGGGTTGACACGGGCAGTCTCAATTCTCTTTGGGCTCCAGGGATGCTCTGGTTCGCTGTAACGCCTGAGGGTTTCAGCAGCGGTCGGGTGATCGAGAATAATAACTTTGCCGATACTCCCGAGTCGATGGCAGAGATAAAAGTTAACGCTTTTCGAGCTGGTATCGTCGGCAGTTATGTCTCCGAAAACTTTAAAGCCACGATGATCGACTTTTCCGTATTGCCGATAAGTCCCAAGACGCGCCAGCCGCTTGATATGGATGCTTTTAATACGAAGCTGGAAGAAGTGCGATCCAGATACAACGATCAGGGTGTTAGCCTCCATATCATAGGTGATGTCAAAAAGGTTGCTGACCTGGTGGGCGGGTTTGGCAAAATTGGTCTTTTCTTTCTCTGCGCAATTCTCATTACCGCGCTGCTGCTTTATCAATATTCGCGAGGATACAAGGCGACAATCGTGCCTCTCGCTTGCTCACTAGTCGCCGTGGTATGGCAACTGGGCGTGCTCAACCTGATGGGCCAAGGGCTTGGGATATTCTCCGTGCTGGTGCCCTTCTTGATTTTTGCCATTGCTGTCAGTCACGCTGTCCAGGTTATCAATGTGATTGCCCACGAAGTCGGTAATGGCGAAACTAGGCTTGTCGCCGCAAAGCGTGCTTTCCATCATCTGCACAAACCTGGGCTGGTGGCTCTTTTGAGCGATGGTATCGGTTTTGCCATGCTCTTTATCATCGACATTGGTGCGATTAAAGATCTGGCGATGGTCGCCTCTGTCGGCGTCGCTGTTGTCATTTTTACCAACCTGGTGCTGCTGCCGATCATTATGAGTTACGTGGGTATCTCACAAAGCAGTGTTGAGCATGCACAAAGTAAACTCACCGATAAATCAGCACTATGGGATGGAATTGCTTGCTTCGCAAAGACGAAGATGGCGTGGCCGGCGCTCGTCGTGGCGGTTGGTTTGCTGGTCATAGGTTTAATCGCTGGCAAGGATCTGAAGATCGGCGACCTCGACAAAGGGGCTCCCGAGCTGCGTGCCGATTCAGTCTACAACATTGACAATACCTTCATCACCAGCACTTTTTCCACCTCTACCGATCTAATGAGCATCTTTGTGGGTACCCCCAGCGGGGAGTGCGAAACTTTCAAGGTTATGGATCTGATCGACCGTCTCGGCTGGGAGCTGCAAAACACAGAAGGGGTGCAATCGGTTTCCTCACCTGTCTCGGTCGCCAAGGACAGTCGTTTCTTCGGTAACGAAGGGAATCCTAAGTTTTGGGCGTTGCCACGTGATGAAAGGGTTCTGGCCAGAGCTATTGCCATGACCGGATACGCTATGAACACGAATAGTCTTGAATGCAATATGCAACAGATTGATCTGCAATTGGCCGATCACAAACAGGGCACCTTGCAGAGAGTTACCGCAGAGGTGCGCGCGTTTGCAGCCGACAATGACGACGCTGACCTCTGGTTCCGTTTGGGTAACGGTAACGCTGCTTTTGAAGCGGCAACCAACGAAGTCATAACCGCAGCACAATTTAAGATACTGCTCTATATCTACGGTGTCGTGGTGCTCATGGTGCTCATTACCTTCAGGTCTATAAAGGCCGCACTCTGCATAATCCTGCCGCTGGTGCTTACCTCGGTCCTGGCTAATGGCCTGATGGCTATGCTTGGCATCGGCGTGAAGGTGGCAACACTACCAGTTATCGCACTTGGTGTAGGGGTAGGGGTTGACTACGGCATATATATTTACAGCCGTTTGACCTCCTTTATTGCCCAAGGGCATTCTTTGGAGCTCGCTTATGTCGAGACGTTGAAGACAACCGGAAAGGCAGTGTTTTTTACTGGAATCACCTTGGCCGTGGGGGTTGCCACCTGGTACTTCTCACCAATCAAGTTTCAGGCTGATATGGGCATACTTTTAACCTTCATGTTCCTCTGGAACATGCTGGGCGCACTTTTGCTCTTGCCTGCACTGGCCAGATTTTTGAGAGTGGGGAGCAAGTAATGGTGATTAAGAATTTCACCGTCTACAGATTAAGATAACGATCAACAAACAGGAGAATAAAGCTTATGAGGAAAAAGATAATTACCCTGATGGCAATGTTTCTGTCGATGGTGGTTCTGGCCCCTGGGGTTATGGCCTTCAGCAAAGATTCTTTGACCTGGACAAAGTGTACCGGATGTCATGAGCCCAAAGAAGGAAAAATACCCAGGGTTGAGGAGCTCCGCACAACGCCAGAGGAATGGGTGGTCATTGTCGATCGTATGGCTCGACTGCATGGTATGGATTTGGAGCCGGGTGAGATGAATCTGCTCATCAAGGAGCTTTGCACGACTCAAGGGCTCACCTCCGAGGAAGCCGAGAAGGTTAAATATCTCGATTTGTACAACAATCCGCAAAATGTGGAGACACCTCAAGCAGGTGATCCCGAGAAACTGTTTGTGACCTGTGTGCGTTGTCACAGCGCGGGGAAAATCTATTCCTATCGGATGACCGAGTCGGCTTGGGCCAAAGTTCGCGATATGCACCTCTACATAACTCCGACCGTCATTGGTCAGATGAGGGAAATGAAATGGATTCCCGAGGCTGATGCCATCTTGTCACAACTAGCCAAAAGTCAGGCTTACGGTGGACCTCTGAAGCCATCTAATGCTTCACTTGTCGGCTCGTGGTTTATTCTGGGATATGAACCTGGTAAGGGGAATTACCAGGGACAGGTATCCATTGAGAACGGTTTAAACGGGGATTATGACATTGTTGGTTCCCTGGAGTATGCTGATGGCAGTTCCGAGAGTTTCAGCGGCGATGCCTCTCTTTACGGTGGGACCGCTTTCCGCACCAACTCCAGTCGCAACGGTTTCAAAACCGCTGGCGCATTTATTTTTGCTGATGGCATTCTGAGAGGCCAGCATAGTTTCCCAGCCCCCGCTTTCCGCACGTCCACCAGCACCTGGTATCTCCAGAACGACAAGCCGCAGGTCTTGAGGGTGAGCCCCGGTTATCTGGTTAGTGGCGAAACCATGACCCTGATTGTGGAAGGTCTTAACCTGCCACAGGTGAAGGTAGCTGACATCAGTGTGACAGGCAAAACCGTTAAGGTTCTCTCCGCAACCAGGAAAGATGCCAATACCATCGCAGTGAAAGTCAGCTATAGCGGCAAGGGTACGTCACAAGCTGAGCTTAGCGTCAAGGGTCTTGCTGCCGGCACACTGAATTTGGTCTCCCAGATAGACTATATCACGATCACCCCGGAACTGGGACGTGCCAGAGTCGACGGTGGGCCGAACTTCCCCTCAGAAGGGGTGCAGTTTGATGTCATCGCCTATTCCAAAGGGACTAACGCCAAAGACTCTGCAGATGATGTAATGCTGGGGCCGGTTACTGCCGAATTCAGTTTGAGTGAACTGGTCACCCGGCCTGGTGACGACGATCTGCTTTGGATGGGCGGCATCTCGGAAAAGGGTAATTATCTTCCCTCCGGTGACTATGGTCCTCTTCCTGCCAGAGAATTTCAGGGCGAAGGGACAGGTTTGGTTAAGGTCAAGGCTGAATATAAACGTGGTGATCGTCACTACACCGCAGAAGCCAGGTTGGTGGCCACCGTACCCGATTATATCCCCAGGATAAAATAACCATGAATCACCTGTGGGCAGATCATCGAATTTTTCCAGTCGACGATGGTGCAATCCTCTTCGGGGTAGATCACGCAAGTCTGTTTTTTATAGATATACAGACTCGTGAGGTTCTCCAGCGTTTGGGAACACGTCCACTTCTGGATATCAATGAGACAAGCTCGCAAGATCAGGAGATCCTTGTCGGCTTGCAAGATGCCCGGTTTTTGTTGCCGGAAAGCGTTGCGGGACAAGCTGTCACCGAACCTTTACATCCGCAGGATATACCTCTGGGCACAATGGTTCTGGAAGTGGCTCAGGACTGTAATCTGCGCTGCAAGTACTGTTACGCTGAAGGGGGGGCCTACGGAGGAACTCCGCGCCTGCTTACCCAGCAAATGGCTCGCAAAGCCGTTCGCCTCCTGATCAATGAGGCGGGCGACCGTGAGAGCGTCACCCTGGTTCTGTTTGGTGGTGAGCCGTTGCTGAACATGCCTGCGATCGAAGCCGCGGTCGAAGAGGCGGTCCTCGGGGAAAAAGAGACGGGAAAAAGAGTTCAAATATCTCTGACGACCAATGGCACACTCCTGAAACCGGAGATCATCAGCTTTTTACAACGACATCGGGTAGGTGTTGCCATCAGCCTTGATGGGCCTCCCGATTTGCATGATGCCAACCGTCCCGATGTTTCCGGGCAAGGAAGCTACGCCAAAATTCTGCCGAAGCTACAGGGGTTGTTTCATAATAACCCCGCTCCAGTTGCCGCACGGGTGACCCTGGTTCCGGACCAGTGGGGACGCATTGAGGAGGTTTACGACCATCTGATGGGGCTTGGGTTTCATGAGGTTGGGATTGCACCTGCCAGCCCGGTTACTAGCGAACTGCTCCCCAGTCTCGAGCAGGAAGAGATGCTCCTCAAAGGATTTGCCACTATGGCTCGTCGTTTTAAGGAAGAGGCTGATAAGGGCCAAATTCTGCCGTTCAGTAATCTCCTTGATCTTCTCGGCCGGCTGCATCTGGGCCAGACCAAGGCTGTTGCCTGCGGAGCCGGTTTTGGCTATCTGGCGGTCGACGCTGAGGGGAACTTCTTTCCTTGTCACAGGTTGGCCGGCGAGGAAGTTTTTCATGTCGGAAACCTCGATAGTGGAGCCGACGTGAAAAAAATCGAGGAGAGCCTGACAATTCTCACCGAAGGAAAAGAACAAATGTGCTCGGATTGCTGGGCCAGAACTCTCTGTGCTGGTGGCTGCCACTACGAAAACCACCTCAGGGAGAGCAAACTGGGGTTGCCGCCGGGCAGCAGCTGTAATTTTATCCGCAACTGGCTGCAGCTTGGTATCGAACTTTATGCTGAATTACGTAGCACAGGTGCCAACCGTTTACTTGAACGCTTAGAGAAACGAGCCGCCTGTTAACTGATTTTCAACATTTTTCTAGAAAGGTAGAACTCATGGATAAGAAAAAACGGATCGAGGCCTTGAATCAGAAAGCTATGGCCATAGAAGCTTTGGCTGCGGGGGAAAAAAAGAACGTAGAGGCTCTCGCTGAGGGTGGTCCTCTGAATATGCCGGTCGGTTGTACAACCATCTTTGATACCGGCTGGGAAACCAACCCGCGTTCGACCTATCCTGTCAGCAACTGTCAATCGTCAGCCCGTGATTTTCACGGTTGTGCAGGGGATTGCTGGTGGCCGGCACAGGTTCCGGATGGGCTCACCAATAATCCAGATTTTGATGTGGCTTGTCCCAATGTCGCCCGAGACTGGCGTATACTGAAATAGCGCAGGTGTGACCGCTTGGCGGTTCAGACCACAGGTGCAATACCGCTTTCTTATCGAATAACAGGAGTCATTCATGATTGTCAAAAAGTATGTTTTCCCGGCACTATTACTGCTTTGTATTCTGGTGGTCAGTGCGCGGGTTGAAGCCAAGGACCTGATATTTCACATGGGAAACGAAATGATTCAGGTCATCGATGCTGATACCGATGAAATAACCAATATCCCCATTAAAGGTGCCTCCCGCGACTCGGTCTTCTCTGCCGACAAGAAGTTTCTCTACGTGACTGGCTCCCGCAGAGTTATTCACACGCTTGATTTGGAAAAAATGCAGATTGTCAACAGCATTAAAGTCGAAGAAAAGGGCTGGGAACGTTTCATCTACGGGCTTGTTGTCAGCCAGGACGGCAAAACCGGTTATGTCAATGTTTTCTCCCGCCGCACCGAGGCTGGCGAGGTGGTCATAGATCAACCAGAGATCCTGCAGATCGATCTTAAAAACGGAAAAATCCTGCGTAGTATGGAAATTCCCTTCGGCGTAGCAAGTTTGTGCCTGGTCGAGAATGACACAAAATTGTACGCCCTCGGTCAAGATATTTACACCATAGATGTCGCGAAAAAACAAATGAAGATCGTCGATACGATCTCCATGTTCGATCGGGGCATCAATATGCTGGCGCTATGGCACTACACTGCGGAGAACGATGGTGTATGGCTTTCTCCCTACTACTCCGCCGAGGGGATGGGTTTGTTGAGTATCGATACTAAAACCGGCAAGGTCACCGAGACCATGATTAAGGGTGAGCCACCATTTGCTTACAATGCCATTTATTCTCCTGATAAAACCAAGGCCTACGCGATTATGGATGAAGTGGCCATTATCGATCTGAAAACCAAAACCTACACCAAGATCGTGCCGATTAGTGAAGGAACATGCTATGGCATTATTCCGACCTCTGATGGCAAGAAACTCTACGCCGGGGCAGGGGGATCGACGATTACGGTATTCGATGTCGAAACCATGCGGCCTATCAAGGTGTTACAGATGGAAACCGATGGCATGGGGATGCGCAGGTTGACCTTGTAGTCACCTGACAATGCGATATCTGGAAGTTTGAACCAAACCTCCAGAGTGCGCCCCTTGGGTATGGAAAGTCGGATATGGAATACGCTGTACGTCTATTGAACCCCGGGCCTTTGCCGAAGGATCCCCGTCGTTTATGCCCGGTAACCTGGAGAAAGTTACTGCCGGACGGACCCTTGACTGCGCTCTATTTTGGATCCGAATTCTGTCAGGATCTTATCCCTGACATCAAAGAGGCAGAAGAGTTCTGTGCTCTGGCGAAAGATACTGGGCTCGAAGCGGTTCTTCTGACTCCGGTGGTCAGATCAGACGGGCTTTCTCTGCTCCAGGAATTAGTCACCGAGCTTAAAAATCGGGGCTGGTCACTGACTGTTGTCTTCAACGATCTCGGGGTGCTGCGGATGCTGAATAATGATCATCCGCAGGGTAAACGGCAAGCTGGGCGACTGATTAATCGCGCACTCAGGGATCCTCGTCTTGCCGAGCAACCCCAGGAATCGCAAATTGGGGAGACTGCCAGGGGAGGGCAGATACGTGCCCTTCTGCAACGCTTCGGTGTTGCCGGTCTGGAAACCGACCCCGATTTGGAGGGCAGTTATCTCGGTAATGGTGAGGCCGAGTTGCTGCGTGTTTTACATCTCCCCTACATTTTTGCAACCTCGGGCCGCAATTGCCTGTTCAAGGCTGAGGCACAGCAAGAGCATCAAAATTTCGCCAAGAACCTTAGCCGCACCTGTCGGGTGCCCTGTCGTCAACGAGGCTACTCGGTGGATAGGTCCGATCTCGATCATCCCCTCTGGCGGGCAGGAAACACTCTTTTCTACGAAGCAACTCAGGCGTTGGTTGAAGCGCACCTGGGTCGGGCAGACAGAATCGTTATCCATGAAAGTCCGATGTCATGAAACTCCTGGCGCCTTTAAAAAATTCTGCAGAAGTGGAACCTCTGTTGGTGGCCGGAGCCGAGGAGTTTTACTGTGGTCTGACGCCAGCCGCCTGGCAGAGACACTTCAATCAGAACTGGGTCAATCGCCGTGCGCAGGGCTCAGCCGGAGTAGCCGATTTTGCCGATCTTCAGCAGATTCTGGTTCGTGCGGCAGGTCACCCAGTTTATCTGACCCTCAATGCGCCTTTTTACCCGGCGGCAGCGCTGGAGATGCTTGTCAAGTTCAGTGCCAGAGTTCTAGAAGAGGGCGTCGCCGGGCTGATTGTCGCTGACCTTGATCTTCTGCTTACGTTGGTCGAGGCCGGAATGGCCACTAAAATTCATCTTTCAAGTCTGGCCACCTGTACCAATTCTGGTGCTGCTGCCTTCTTTCAAGAGTTGGGAGTTTCACGGGTTATTCTTCCGCGCCATATGACTCTGGATGAAATCGAAGCGAGTCTTGTCCCCGGATTGGAATTCGAGGTTTTTCTGTTGAATGACGGTTGTGTCTTTGAAGAAGGCCTCTGTGCGACCACCCATGCCGCCGGGGTTTTCTGCCTGAATGATGGCGAGGAAACTCAGGGGATTTCAGAGCAAACACGGGAAGGCTACGAATTCTGGAAATGGACCCTGAACCATTGCGGATGCAAAACCAGCCGCGGCTATCCGGTCGGACCCTGTGGATTATGTGCCTTGCCACGGTTACTTCAGGCTGGTGTCAAAAGCCTCAAAGTTGTTGGCCGCGAAGCGTCTCTAGCCAGGAAAGAGGCCTCGGTTCGTCTGGCATCAATGGCGCTGAACCTGGCTCTTAGTGGTGCCTCTGCTGAGGAAATCCGCACGGCCGTGATTGAACTTCGGGGGGGGGCTTCTCTCTGTCAAGACGCTCACCTCTGTTACTACCCCGATGTTTGGCACAAGCAGGAATCCGCGGAGGTCCTATGCTGAATGCGGTGAAACCTTTTGTCAGGCACCTGCGAGGCAAGAAAGGACTTCTAGCGGCCGTTTTTTTTCTGGGGCTGGCAGGGTCAGCGGCGTCTCTGGCGACACCCCTCATTGGCAAAAGCTTTATCGATGCGGTGGTGGATCGAGGGGATTATGCCATCGTGCCGCGTATTGCTGCGCTGTTGTTGGGGTTGGCAGTAGCCGATATGCTGCTGGGAACGCTGACTCGGGTGGTCCATGCTAAACTTTCGGCTGCGGTCCTGGTGGAGATCAGGGCGCGGCTTTTCGCTCACTGTCTCAATGCTCCCCTGGAAACACTGGAGAGATTTCGCCATGGTGATCTGCTGAGCCGGTTTGGTGCCGATGTCTCGAAGATCCAGACGTTGCTTGTTGACGGCGCACTCGGGTTTATTCAGAACCTGATCTTTTTGATAGTAGCGGCGGTGATATTACTCAACCTATCTATGCCCCTGGCTCTTTGGAGTTTCTTGGGGATTGTCGTCGCGTTAGTGATTACCTCTGCTTTCAAACAGCCGATTGAATCGGGAACCAGAGATCTCCGCGAGGTAATGGCCGGACTCTCCCACTTCCTTTCCGAACGGTTAGGAGCTTTGCGTGCTGTGCGTTTACATGCTGTCCAGCAAGAGGAACAGCAACGTTTCGGCCAGCGCAATGCCGAGTTTGTGCACAAGATGCTGAGATTTCAGGTCCTGGATGCAACCGCTACGGGTTTGCCTGGGATTATACTGACGGCAAACTTGGCCTGGATATATTTATTGGGTGGAGGGTTGCTGGAGAATGGGGAGATCAGCCTGGGCACTTTCGTGGCCTTCATTCTTTATCAAGGACGGCTTTATGGCCCTGCCCGGGGTCTCTTGGGATTGGTGCGAAATCTTCAGGAGGTACGGGTGAGCCTGGAACGGGTCACCGAGGTGCTCGGCAACGAAGGCGAAACCTGCGGGCAGGAAAAAGCCACCGGCAGATATGACGATGGGCTTCTGGTCGAAGATGTTTCTTTTGCCTATCCAGGGGCTCCTCCGCTGTTACAGGGACTAAACCTCCAGATTGATTTCGGGCAGCGGGTGGCTATTTTCGGTACCTCAGGAGCGGGTAAGTCCACTCTGATACAGGTCCTTTTTGGACTGCGACGTCCACAGCAGGGGCGAGTGCTACGCGGCGACAAAACTCTCGGTTACGCAGGCAGCGACCCGTTTTTGCTGCATGCTTCAGTTGAGGAAAACCTGCGCTACGGCAATCCTCATGCAAGTATCGATGCCATAGCTGCCGCCGCGCGCATAGCTGCGGCCGATAATTTTATCGAGGAGTTGCCACAGGGTTATCAGACAATCATAGGTGGCCGGGGGCAAGTCCTTTCCGATGGGCAACGACAGAGATTGGGGATTGCCAGGCTGGTTCTGAATCGGCCCGATATTCTGGTTTTTGACGAAGCCTTTTCAGCACTTGATCCCGAGACCGAGGCACTGGTTCGACGAAACTTATGGGCTTATTTTCAGACGCAGATCATCTTGGTGGTGACTCATCGACTTGGGGGCTTAAACGAGTTTGATAGCCTTTGTTTTCTGCAGAACGGGAAACTTCGTCGGCTTGACGAGAAGGAGCTCATCGCAGCTCTTGGGTCTATTCCTCCTTGTGAAACAGGGGCCAGGGATAGCGGAAAAGTTAATTCTACCGTCGCTCAGACACATATCCTCCACGCCCTGGAACCGCAAAGGAGGTCGGCATGAATAGGTTGTTGACTTCTGAAATCGATGGGTCTTTTCGGATTGGGATTATCGATACCGGGGTGAATCCCTGGCATTCTCATGTGCTGGGGCGGGTTAGTGGCCTTCGCATTTTTTCTGATGCAGAGGGGAGAATCAAGGAGGATGAGGATTTTCGGGATCTGGTTGGCCACGGTACGGCCGTAGCTGGAATCCTGCGTCAGGGTATGCCTAATGCGGAACTCTTCGTTGTCCGGGTTTTTGATGAGGAGCTAAGGTCATTCCCCTCGCTGGTCGCCCGCGCGCTGCTACGGGCAGCTGCTGAGGAATGCAGTATCATCAACCTTAGTTTGGGGATGTCTGCGGGCCCAGGCTCTGAGTTACTTGAAAAGGTTTGTCGTGAAGTCATCGATGCTGGTGTTGTTCTGGTTGCGTCGGGACATCCTGAGAGGCCAGGGCTGCTTCCTGCGTCGTTCTCTGGAGTGCATGGCGTAATCGCCGCTGATCATTTGGTTCCGGGGGAGGTTGAAGTCAGTCAGAATGGAGACTATCGGTATTCAGCTTCGGGTCGGCCACGTGAACTACATGAATTACCGGGACCTAACCTGTGGGGCAATTCTTTTGCCTGCGCTCGGGTCAGTCTCGATTTTGCCATAAAAACTTAATTGACACACGAAAGGATAACTCATGAAGCAACTGCTGCGCATCAACATGAAGACTCAAACGATAGTTAATGAAATCGTCGGTCAGGAATTTGCACATTTTGGCGGGCGAAGCTTGATCGCCAAAATTCTCAACCAGGAGATGGACGCTAAGGCCGATCCCCTGGGCCCAGAGAATAAACTCATTGTTTGCCCAGGACTTTTCGTCGATACCGTGGCACCTTGCTCCGGGCGGATCTCAGTAGGTGGAAAAAGTCCTCTGACCAAGACAATTAAAGAGTCCAATGCTGGTGGGACCATGGCTAAAAGGATGGCTGCATTGGATCTGCACGGCCTTGTCTTAGAGGACCAACCACAACAGGACGAGTGGTTTGTATTGGTGGTCGATGCCTCAGGAGTCGAGTTTCTGTCGGCCCAACCTTACCTCGGCATGAATAACTATCAACTTGGTGAAGAGTTGAGGAAGGAAATGGGCAGCGAAATTTCTATTGCCTCGGTTGGTCTGGCCGGAGAACGGCGTTATCTGAATGCTTCTATTCAATTTACCGATCTCGATGGACACCCTTCTCGGTCAGCTGCTCGGGGTGGACTAGGGGCCTTGATGGGCTCCAAAGGTGTGAAAGCGATTGTTTTTAAAGATGTAAAGAAAGCTGCTTGGGAGTATGCGGATAAGGATCGTTTTGCTGCTGCCAACAAAGCTTTTGGCAAAGCCCTGCTGGCACACCCCTTCTCAGGGCAAGGTTTGCCAGCTTTGGGAACCGCTCTACTGGTTAATGTGACTAATGAGATGGGTATTTTGCCGACACATAATTTCAGCAAGGGACGCTGGGAACACGCCGAGGAGACCAGTGGAGAACGGATTGCCGAATTGCAGGCCGAACGCGGTGGCAAGATGTCTCATATTTGTGAGCGCGGTTGTCTGGTGAGGTGCTCTCAGGTTTACAATGACAAGAACGGCAAATATTTAACCTCGGGGTTCGAGTACGAAACCATCGGGTTATTTGGAGCAAATTGCGGGATTCGGGATATCGATGCCATCGCTCAGCTGGATAGACTCTGTGATGACCTGGGAGTTGACACCATGGATACCGCCTGTGCTCTTAGCCTGTGTATGGAAGCAGGTCTGATCGAGTTTGGCGATGCCGAAGGTGCTTTGCGCCTTGGCCAGGAAATATTAGACGGAACCGAACTGGGCAGGGTGCTTGGCAATGGCACAGAAGCCACCGGCCAGCATCTTGGATCCACGCGCATACCTACTGTCAAAGGACAGGCCATGGCAGCCTATGATCCTCGGGGTCTTAAGGGGCTCGGAGTGACCTACGCGACAAGCCCTATGGGGGCTGATCATACGGCGGGCAACTCTATCGGCGACCATTCACTTGATGGAACCTGCAAGGACGGCCAGGTCGATCTTTCGAGGAACCTCCAGGTTATCATGACTGTCTTCGATACTTTGGGCATGTGTATTTTTTCTGGCATGTGTTGCGAGGAGCCAGAAGCCCTTGGGCATCTGATTGATATGGCGGCTGGCAAGTTTGGTGGTGATTGGGATGTTGATCGACTCATGGGCCTCGGAGTGCAGTCACTGATTCTCGAGAAGCAGTTCAATAAGGCGGCTGGTTTTACCGAAAAAGATGACCGTCTGCCGGAGTTTATGTACACAGAGGTTCTGGAGTCGGTTGATGCCAGCTTTGATATCTCAGACGAGGAACTGGCAAAGACCCTTTCGTTTGGGGCGCCTGAATAAAAGCCATACCTCGGCAGAGGACACAACGCATTATGATGATTACCGTCAAGCTTTTTGCCAGCTTAAGGATCGGTCGATTCAAACAAGAACAAAGGGAATGCCCGGATGGCACGACATGCGGGCAGATCGTTGCCGATATAGGAGTTCGAGGCGAAGAACTTGGTATGGTTCTCGTTAACGGGCACCACACTTCCCTGGAAAAAGCATTGCATGACGGGGACAGCCTCGCCATCTTCCCCTTGCTTGGTGGAGGTTGAGGTGGCGCAAATTCTTGATTTTTTGCGCAAAAAATCGCATGACGGTCTAATTGATTTGATAGCTCAGGAAGAAACCGCGCAAACCTTCGGGGTGAGTTTCTCCAGGGTCGAACGTATTGCACTGGAAAATGATCTTCTCCCCACGCGTTATCAAAGAAACTGTCAACTGATCTCATGTTGTCAGCAGTTGCAACTTTTCAGTAGTGTGGTTGCAGTTGTCGGTTGCGGGGGGCTGGGTGGTTATATTATCGAAGAACTGGCGCGGCTGGGCGTTGGACACCTCCTGGCTATTGATCCCGACATATTTGAGGAGAGTAACCTCAATCGTCAGATCCTTTCCAGCATCTCTACTATCGGCAGGGTCAAGGTGGTGGTGGCGGCAGAGCGGGTGGCACAGATCAATCCCGCAGTGACACTTAGCCCCATAGCAGAGGCTTTCGCACTGGATACCGGGAAGAGGTTGCTTGATGGGGCACACTTGGTAGTGGACGGTTTGGACAGCATTCCAACTCGCTTGGAATTGGCCGCAGTTTGTCGTGAGGCCGAAATCCCACTTATTCACGGTGCTGTCGCCGGTTGGTATGGGCAGATCACCACCCAGTTTCCCGGCGATGGCACCTTGGAATCTCTCTACTCGGGGGAGGTCCGCAGTCGAGGAATCGAAAAGGAGCTTGGTAATCCTTCATTCACTCCGGCAGTGGTGGCCAGTTTAGAGGTGGCAGAAGTCTGTAAGGTTCTGCTTAACCAAGGCAAGCTGCTTCGAGGTCGACAGCTCTGTATTAACTTGCTTGATATGGAGATCGAAGAGATCCCATTTTAAAAAGCAAAGCGTAGTTTGCCACGGGGCGGTAGTTGCCTCCTTCTCGACTATTGGAACCCTCTCTTCTCCAACGTCGCCGCCCCGTGGTGTTCTTTATAGTTAAGAGGTCTTGCTGTGGCTTGGGATTGACACGGCTTTGGTCATGATGTAGAAGAAAGTAATAGCTGCTTATGAGCCATATCATTGGTGCCGTTTGTTGCCAGCAGATTCCTATTATTTCAGACTCTTGCTATTACTAAAAGGAGATAAACGATGTCGGAGCAAAGCCTTAAAATTGGAGAGAAAGTCAAGAGCCTGAGGGCCAGGAAAGAGATGTCCATAGAGGATGTCTCCAAAGAATCCGGGATACCTGAAACGACTATCACCGGAATTGAAGATCATTCGATCTCTCCGCCTTTAGGGAATATTATCAGTCTGGCAAAAGTTTTCCAGGTTACATTGGGAGATTTTTTTGAAGACAGCGCCGATTCGCCTTTCTGTATCGTCAGGAGTGATGACAGAAAAACTGTGCCCCGGTTTAGTTCAACCGGCGGCAAATCTGCCGGCTACAGTTATGAGTCCCTTGGACACCAGAAGCAGAATAGACAAATGGAACCTTTTCTTGTAACCCTAACTCCTGCTGGAGCCTCTCATGTTGAACCAAACCAGCATGACGGCGAAGAAATTATTTTTGTATTGGAAGGACAGGTTGAAGTAAAGCTTGCAGAACATACGGACATTTTGAACCCTGGTGATTCTATCTACTATGATTCAAATTTACCGCATGTTGTCTCCTGTTATGGCGACAATCAGGCAACAATTCTTGCCGTGATTTATGCTAAAAAAGAAATGCTGATATTCTAGGAGTCTGTCGGACAGGTCATTGGTAGTCCGCCCGTTTTTTATCTCAGGCTATGACCAGAGGCCTGGTTTGCTCAGTCTGAATCAAAGGTCAGGCAGTCGCTTCATCGTTGTTGACCACTGTAAGAAAAATTTGATTTGCAAGCTGATCAAGATCAAGCCGTCCACCTTTTTTGAACCAGCGGATTGAAAAGAAGGTTGTGTCGGAGATTAAATGAGTTAAAACGAGTGGGTCAGTTTTTACAAGCCTTTGTTTTTTACATTCTATTAGTAAGTCCTGGAGGGCCTTTATAATTCCTTCGTTGTAGATTTTTGTGAACTCTTTCCTGTGGTCATTGGTGAGGTGTCTGGCGTCTCTGTTGAGTACGCTCCACGAAGCAGAAAATACTTCATCTTCATGGACAACCTCAATTAATACTCTAATGGTATTACGTAACTGTTCTTTGCAATTGATTCCCTGCTCGATACTCTTTTTTATTTTTCCTGAAGTTATTAGTGAGGCACTTTTTAATATTATAAAAAGGATTTCTTCTTTTGTGCTGAAATGATGGAATAAACTTCCAGACTTTATTCCCGTTCTTTCGGCAATTTGCCTGACCGTAGTTGAGCTATAACCGTTTTCACTGAAAAGCGCTGTTGCTTCTCTGAGTATAATGTCGTAACGATCCTTATTATGCTTAGTCATGGCCTGTGTCCCGATAAAAATCTTGTCGAAAAAGCTCGTGGACTTTTCCATTGGATGCACCCTGTCAATACAAACCTAGCGCTTGCTAAACAATATAAGTCAAGCATCATCATGTAAAGACTTTTGTGTAAACTGCCTGCCATTCAGCGTATGAGCCTTCAAATTTGTCCCATCATTGGCACAGTGGCTCAAGTTGCTCAACTTGCTGTAATATAGAAGCTGTTGTGCGCTCGTAAACGTTGCTTGTTTTTTATGGAAAAATGTTTGCAAAACAGTGTATTATCAAGTAGGATTACAAAACCAAGCGCTCGGTATGTTTCGTTGGCAAGACTGGTTGTATGATTTTGATGTCTTGTCGGATTGTAGTTGGCTGGCTTCAGGTGGCGCTTAAAGTGGGCAGAAAGCCCGAAGAACCGTAAATAAGGGGATGCATAATGAGGTACGCAGAGACAGGCTTCAATTTAGAGATCGATCTATCCCGGGGAAACATTGAGAAAGTTGCAACCGATCCACGAGACACCGAGCTTTATCTTGGCGGTTTGGGAACCAATACCAAGATCCTCTGGGACAGGGTTCCTCCTGAGACAAAACCTTTTTCTCCGGATAATCTTTTGATCTTCGGCACCGGTCTTTTATGCGGTACACCGGCGACCGGTTGTAACCGTACCATTGTCTCCACTATTTCCCCTCAGTCCGAGTTGATGGCTTTTTCGATGATGGGGGGGTTCTGGGCGCCGGAGTTGAAGTATGCCGGTTATGACAAAGTGGTTCTTCGCGGCAAGTCGCCCGATCTGGTTTATTTGTGGATTAACAACGACAAGGTAGAGATACGTGACGCCTCTCATTTACGAGGTAAGGGTGCAATTGAAACTGCAGAACTTATCAAGCAGGAGTTGAATGAGCCGAAAGCTCAGGTGGCTGCTATCGGCATGGCTGGTGAAAACCGGGTCTATTATGCGTCCATTGAGCAGGGCAGATCCAGTGCCAGTCGCGGTGGTATCGGTGCTGTTATGGGCGACAAAGGGGTAAAAGCGATCGTTGTGCGCGGCACAAATGATATTAATGTTGCTCAGCCGGCTGAATACATGGAGCTTTGCAGCGAGGTGCTGGATTATATAAAAAAACGGGAAAGCAATCCCATCCCTGGGGTCATGCCCATTTTAGCCGGACTAGGATCTCCGCAAGAGATGAAGGTCCATGATGAAAAATGGCATACTGAGAATTTCATGTGGGGGAATTCCCGTGTCCGCAAAAGAGATTATTGGAATGAAGAAATAGAGAAAGATTGGACAGAGACGATGGAAAAGGCTCGCACCCGGCTGGTCAGTTGCTTTAACTGTCCGATGGAATGCGGAGCCACGATTTCCATGCCAGGGCTGCCCACCTACATGATGAAATGCTTCACCAAGCTGACCTATACCATGGGTGCCTTTTCGGATCTGGATTTTGGTTTGAGAATTGCCCAAAAAGCCACAGAATATGGGGTAGATGGGTTTTCCGCCCCGCAGGTTATGGCCTTTGCTCTGGAGCTTCTGGAAAACGGTATTTTGACGGATAAGGATTTTCCTGACATGCCGGAAGACAGTGAAGGTCGGTTCTTCTATCTGCTTGACAAGATTGTCCGGCGGGAAGGGATTGGCGATGTCCTGGCCAACGGCACACATTGGGCGGCCAAAGAGATTGGTAACGGCGCAGAAGCCTATGCGCATAATAATATCAAGAAAACCGAGCAGTTACCTTTAAAACTCTCAATGCTGAATCCGGTTTATTTTCTTATGTATTCGACCGGTGAAAAAATTAACATCACACAGATCGAAGGGCAATTCCCTCAGGCGCCATTTGCGACCAAAGAGGAGCGAGAAGCATTTGTCTCGGATTGGATCCAGGTTCCTGATGAGAAGTTCAAGCAAATTTTGCTGGATTGGGAATTCCGTGGAGACAACTCAAACCCCTATTACCCAACCGTTGAAATGTCCTGCGATATCGTCGATTGGCAAGAGACGATGCACTATATCGATGATGCTCTAGGTCAGTGTGCCGGGTTGTCATCATTTCCTCTCAAGCCTCCATATCATATCCACAATTACCCCAAATTTATCTCAGCGGGGGCCGGGATCGACATGGACAAAGACAAGCTTACACAAGCGGCCAAGCGCTATCGGACTTTAGTAAGAGCCGTCAACATAAGTAGAGGCATGCGTCGTAAAGATGAGAAGCCGCCTGAGAATCATTGGAAGAAAAGGTTCCCAGAACTTGAAGAGCAGCTTTTAGATGGCTATTACAAATTCAAGGGCTGGAATAAAGATGGTATCCCGACGGAAGAGTCCTTACATGAATTGGGTTTGGGTTATGTAAGTGATGCCTTTATCGAGCGAGGAATCTTGACCGAGGGTGAAGACGCTTCTGTCTAAAAGGGCTTCGGTAGCGACTAAAAGAGGCTTCGGTAGCAACGTGAGGAAACTTAGACGGAGGATGTGAATCTTGAAGAAAACGAAAACTATAAAGACAATAAAAGTTGATATCAGTAAATGCAACGGTTGCCGGGCCTGCGAGGTTATCTGCTCCTCTTTTCACGCTACACCAAAGTATAGCAGTAATAATCCAGAGAGATCACGTATCCGGGTGACTCGTGAGCCTCTTCGAGATGTCTATGTTCCTGTCTACGCAGGTGAATATACGGTTGCCGAGTGTGCCGGCAGGGATAAATACATCATCGACGGCAAGGAATATGACGAGTGCGCTTTTTGTAGAGCGTCTTGCCCGTCCCGGGATCTGTTCAAAGAACCTGACTCCGGACTGCCACTCAAGTGTGATATGTGTGAAGGTGAAGATGAGCCCTTGTGTGTCAAGTGGTGCCACGCTGACGCTCTGATTTACGAAGAGCGGGAAGTGGCGGTGGACACGGCAGAAGAGCTGGAGGGGGAGGTTGAGGTTGGCCTGGAATCGTTAATCAACAGGCATGGCATTGAGAAGGTCGCTGACATCGTCGCGCAGATTTCCAAAGATTCAAAACGCTAAGCTGAACCTGAACCTGTCTATTCACGGATTCAGGTAGAAATAAAGGATAGGTCATATCGTGGAAACTGTAGCCCCCGAAAAAGAAATAATCGAGGTCATCAAAGAGAACGGTGGTGATTCGTTCAAGTATTGTTACCAATGCGGATTGTGTGATGCTGTTTGCCCGTGGAATCGGGTTCGGCAGTTCAGTATGCGCAAGCTGATTCGCCAGGCGACCTTCGGTTTGACTGAGATCGACCAGGAAGAGATGTGGCGTTGCACGACCTGTAAAACCTGCGTCGAGCGTTGTCCCAGGGGCGTGGACCAGATCGAAGCAGGGGTGTCCTTGCGTAAACTCGCCGCAGAATATGACGTTTTTCCGGGCCATGTTGCTCCCATCACCAACGTTGTGGCCAATCTGACCTCGGAAGGCAACTCTCTGGGCGGCGAAAGAGAAAAGCGGACAGAGTGGGCCAAGGGCCTGCCGGTCAAAGCCTTTACCGAGGAGATGGAAGTCTTATATTTCACCGGCTGTTATTTAAGCTATGACCCGAGAATGCGAGAGGTTGCCGCTGCCACGGCCAAGATTCTGAACAAGGCCGGTGTCGATTTCGGGGTTCTGGGTTCTAAGGAAAGCTGTTGTGGTGAAAGCATCCGCAAGACCGGGCACGAGGATTTATTCAAGCGCCTGGCCAAGGATAACATCAAGGCTTTTATCGACGCAGGGGTGAAGAAAGTGATTGTTTCTTCCCCTCACTGTTACCATTCCTTCAAAAACGAATATCCCGAGTTCATGGTGAATTTCGAGGTGGTCTTTATCACCGAGTTTATTGCTGAACTTATCAATGACGGTCGGCTGAAGCTTTCTGGGGAGTATGCCAGGAAAGTCACCTATCATGATCCCTGTTACCTGGGACGTCATAACGGCATCTACGATGCTCCCCGAGAGGTTCTGCAAAAAGTCCCCGGCCTGGAATTGAGTGAGATGGCCGATTCGCGGGAGAAAAGTCTCTGTTGTGGTGGCGGTGGCGGTCGCATCTGGATGGAGACGCCGAAGGAAGACAGGTTCGCTGATCTCAGGGTGAGGCAAGCAATTAATGTTGGCGCCGAAGTTCTGGTGACGTCCTGTCCATATTGCATCACGAACTTTACCGATAGTTGCCTGGGCCTGGATGATAGCGAAGTCCTGGAAATTAAGGATATTACCGAAATCATCCAAGCTGTGCTTTAGTGAAAAAGGACGAGTTGATGGCAAGCAATCCAGTCGAAATAGAAATTGATACTTCCGTAGACAACAATATTGGCGATGTTCTAGTTGTTGGTGGCGGAATAAGTGGTATTCAGGGCGCCCTCGATCTTGCTAATTCCGGTTTTCGGGTTTTCCTGGTCGATAAGTCGCCCGCGTTAGGCGGCAAGATGTCTCAGCTGGACAAGACTTTTCCCAGCAATGACTGTTCCATGTGTATCGAGTCGCCCAAGTTTATCGAATGTACGCGGCATCCCAATATCGAGATTATGACCTATACCGAAGTCGATCGCATCGAAGGCGAAGCGGGCGATTTCACGGTGACGCTGATTAAAAAGCCTCGCTACGTGATTGAGGAGAAATGCACCGGCTGTAACATCTGTGTGGACTATTGCCCGGTGAAAATCCCCGACCCATTTAATCAGAATCTCTCAGAGAGCAAGGCTGTTCACATTCACTTTTCTCAAGCGGTTCCGCTGGTCACTTATGTGGATCCTGAAACCTGCTTGTACCTCAAAGAGGAAAAATGCTCGATTTGCGTCGGTGTTTGCAAGACCAATGCGATTGATCTCCATCAGAAGCCAGAAACGGTTGAAGTGGAGGTTGGAGCGATCCTGCTCTCTCCAGGCTTTGAAACCTTTGATCCGAAACTTCGCAATGACTTTGGTTACGGTATCATGGAGAACGTCGTCACCAGCCTCGATTTCGAACGTATCCTGTGTTCCACAGGTCCCTACGAAGGTGAGGTAAGGCGTCCATCCGACAATCAGCATCCTAAAAAGATCGCCTGGATCCAGTGCGTTGGTTCACGACAGGTTATTCCCGGCGGCAACAGCTACTGTTCGGCGGTTTGCTGCACCTATACCCAAAAACAAGTGATTCTGGCCAAAGACCATGATGCTGATCTCGACGCGACAATTTTCCATAACGATATCCGCGCCTACGGCAAGGATTTTGAGCGTTTTTACCAGCGTGCGGAAAAATTGTCAGACGTCAGTTTTATAAGAAGTTATGTGACCGTCGGCAAAGAGATCGAAGAGAGTAAGAACGTCACCATTAGATACTCTACTCTTGAGGATGGTGTCAAAGAAGAGGAATTCGACATGGTTGTGCTCTCGGTCGGTTTGAATCCGCCCAAAGATGTTGAGGGTTTGGCCAAAACCTTCGCTATTGAACTCAACGAGCACGGTTTCTGTAAAACTGACCCGAGAAGTCCGATCAAAACCACCCGCGAGGGGGTTTTTGTCAGTGGCACCTTCCAGGGGCCGATGGATATCCCCGAATCAGTGGTGACCGCCAGTGGTGCCGAGGCTCTTTGCGGTGAGCTGCTCAATTATCGACGCGATAAGTTGAGCCGGGAAAGAGTCTATCCGCCGGAGCGGGACGTTTCTGAAGAAGAACTCAAGATCGGGGTTGTCGTTTGTCACTGTGGTGCCAATATTGGTCGAGTGGTTGATATTCCTGCCTTGGTTGAATACTCCTCCACCCTGGAGGGTGTGTCCTGGGCCGGTGAGAATCTGTTTGCCTGTTCCACGGAAAACGCCCAGCAGATTGCCGATGCGATCAAGGCAAAAGGACTTAACCGCGTGGTGTTGGCAGCCTGTACCCCAAGAACCCATGAGCCGCTGTTTCGAGATACCTGCCGTGAGGCGGGCATTAATCAGTATTTTTTCGAAATGGCAAATATCCGCGAACATTGTTCCTGGGTTCACTCCAAAGATAAGGAAGCCGCCACCCAGAAGGCCAAAGATATTGTTCGCATGGCTGTAGCCCGCGCTGCTCATTTAGAGCCGTTGCAGGAATTTGAGCTACCGGTTAACAAGGCGGCGTTAGTGGTCGGTGGAGGTTTGGCCGGTATGACCAGTGCTTTGAGCATGGCTGAGCAGGGTTTTGAAGTCTCCCTGGTCGAAAAGAATGCAGACCTTGGCGGTATGTCCAGGAGAATCAGTTACACCCTGGAAGGGATGGATGTTCAACAACATTTGAGCTCTCTCGTCCGCAAGATTTATCAGCATCCTTTGATCCATGTCTCACATAATGCCACCATCACAGATGTCTCCGGTTATATAGGAAATTTCGTTACGACCGTCAGTTCTGAAGGACAGGTCAAAGAGATTCCTCACGGCATCGCTATCCTTGCGACCGGCGCACAGGAACATAAACCCAGCGAATACCTGTATGGTCAGGACGATCGGGTGATCACCCAGCTTGAGCTGGAAGGCGAGATCGCCAACGGCAACGAGAAAGTGACTGGCACCCAAAGCCTGGTGATGATTCAGTGTGTCGGTTGTCGTCAGGAGGACAAGAACTACTGTAGTCGCGTCTGTTGCGGCCAGGCCGTCAAAAATGCCCTGAAGCTCAAAGAGCTTAATGCCGAAATGGATATCCATATCCTCTTCCGGGACATGCGCTCCTATGGCTTCAAAGAAGACTATTACCGCGAGGCGGCAGAGCGGGATATCAAGTTTATCCGCTTTGATCCGGCGAACAAGCCTGAGGTCACAACCGGTAAGGAAGAGGGTCGTGACGTTCTGAAAATCACACTCCCCGATCTGGTTCTTGGCCAGAAACTCGAATTGTCTGCCGATCTGCTGACCTTGTCTGCCGCGGTTGATCCGGCCGAAAGTGCTAAAGATATTGCTGGCTTATTCAAGGTTTCGTTTAATCCGGACGGATTCTTTCAGGAAGCACATGTTAAATTGCGACCGGTCGACTTTGCCGCGGATGGCGTTTTTCTCTGTGGTAGTGCCCAATATCCCAAACATATAAGCGAAACCATCAGCCAGGCTTACGGTGCTGCGGGTCGTGCCATCTCCATTCTTGCGGGAGATTCGGTTACCGCCTCCGGGGCCGTGTGTGATGTTGATGAGAATAACTGCATCGCCTGTGGAGCTTGTATTACCGCCTGTACTTATGACGCCATATCGTTTGTTGATACACCGCAGGGCAAAAAAGCCAGGGTTGAATCGATTCTCTGTAAAGGTGATGGCCTTTGTAACGCAAAGTGTCCGACCCAGGCGATTTTCCTGAAACATTATACCGATGATGAGATATTCGCCCAGATTGACCAGGCGATTCCGGCCAGTAAATAGGCCGCAAATAAACGGTTCTATAACCCAAAAAAGATTTAACGCAGAGGCGCTAAGAGCGCAGAGGAAAAGTTCTTAAATCTCAGGAAAACGTCTCAATCACAGTCATTACTTTCTGCGTCTCCGCGTCTTTGCGTTAGTTAATTGCTTAAGTATTATTTTGCTTTTGTTTGGGTTATAAGTTCGTAAATAAAACAGGGGTTACCCTGAACAGAGGTTACTTTGGAGAGGAGATAAGCATGTCTACGGGATTTGATGAGTTTAAGCCCAACGTCATCGGTTTTTTGTGCACCTGGTGAGCGTACGCGGCTGCGGACCTGTCTGGAGTTTCCAGACTACAATACACAAGTGAAACCAAGATTATCCGGGTTATGTGCTCTGGCCGAGTTGACTTATCGTTTGTCCTGCGTGCTTTTACGAATGGCGCGGACGGGGTCTATATCGGCGGTTGTTGGCCGGGCGAATGCCATTATGTGACCGAAGGCAATTATGACACCTTGTTCAATATGCATCTCGGGCGGAAGCTTTTGGAACATGTTGGACTGAATCCCTTAAGGTTAAGGCTCGAATGGACGGCTTCCTCTGAGGGAACGCGTTATGCTGAAGTAATGAACGACTTTGGCAAGCAGTTAAAAAGTTTCGGCCCTCTCGGTGCTGGCGAAGGCCTTGATGAGAGCACTTTGAAACTCAAGCTGGAAGCGGTCACAAAACTGATCCCATATATCAAGCTGGTAGAACGGGAGCGGTTGCGTATGCGTTTTGACAAGTCTGAGAAGTATGATGAGTATTTCGCCAGTGACGAGTTTGCCCGACTCTTTGATGAGTTAGTGGTGGATAAACTGGCCGTTAGCGAAATCATGCTTCTGCTTCAGGGACAACCTCTTCCCGCCAAGGAAATCGCCCAGGGGCTCGGACTCACCCCGGCGGCTGTTTCAAGATATCTCAACAGCTCATCGGAGCGTGGCTTGGTCCGGTATGACGAGGAACTGAAACGCTACGCGCTGGCCTGAGAGGTTGTGGGTTTTGAGCAAGAACTTATTTTGATTTAGTTTGCAGAGCGACAAGGAAGACAACCATGGATAGCGGGAAAATTGATCAGATCATTAACAAACACAATGCCGATGCCGGTTCGTTGATCCAGATATTATTGGAGATCCAGAACGAAAACAATTGGTTGCCCAAGGAGGCTCTCACCAGGGTCAGTGAAACTCTGGCTGTCCCCATGAGCCGTATCCGACATATCACCACTTTTTACAAAACTTTCAGTCTGGTTCCCCGTGGTCGTCATGAGGTTCATGTGTGTACCGGCACGGCCTGTCATGTTCGTGGTGCGGAGAGGGTCCTTGAGGCGGTTGAGGGCGTGACCGGAGTCAATGCTGGCGAGACGGACCCGGATTTGAACTTCAGTGTTGAGACGGTCGGCTGCATCGGTTGCTGTGCATTGGGACCGGTGGTGGTGGTCGATGGCGAATATCATGGCAATATATTACCCGCCGAGATAACAAAAGTCTTGCAAGACAAAAAGTAAGGATAAGTTTATGCCAAGGATAAATTCCTGTGCCGAACTGGAAGAGTTAAGACAAGAAATCCTCTCCCAACGGGATCCAAATAAACCCTGTATTGCCATCTGCACCGGGTCCGGTTGTATCGCACTCGGTGCGGCTGATGTGGTCACTGCCTTTAAAGATGAAATTAAAGAGCAGGGGCTGGACATTAAGATCGATATCAGGGAAACCGGTTGTCCGGGTTTCTGTGAAAGAGGACCTTTGTTGGTTATCTATCCGGAAGAGACCTGTTATCTGCGGGTGAAGCCGGAGGATGTAAAAGAGATTATCACTGAAACCGTGCTTGGCAAAAAAGTGATCGACCGATTGCTTTATATCGATCCCGAGACCGATGAGAAGGCTGTTAAGGAATCTGAGATACCCTTTTACAAGAATCAGATGCGCCTCTTGATCGGTGATAATATCAAGATCGATCCAAATAGTATTGAGGACTATCTCGCTATTGGTGGTTACTCTGCTTTGGCCAAAGCCCTTTTTGAAGAAGGGCCTGAGAAAATCATAGCGTCGGTCAAAGAGTCCGGTCTGAGAGGCCGCGGTGGCGGCGGATTCCCGGCCGGTCTTAAGTGGGAATTTACCCGTAAGACTTCGGCGGAAACCAAGTATGTGATTGTCAACGCCGACGAGGGTGACCCCGGGGCTTTTATGGACAGGGCACTGCTCGAAGGTAACCCCCACGCAGTTCTTGAAGGGCTCCTCATCGGGGCTTATGCCATTGGCGCACGGGAGGGCTATTTTTATGTGCGCGAGGAATACCCTCTGGCCGTAGAGAATGTGACAAAAGCTCTCAAGCAGGCGGAAGAGTATGGTTTTTTAGGTAAAAACATTCTTGGTTCAGACTTTAATTTCACGGTTCAAATACATCAAGGTGCCGGTGCTTTTGTTTGTGGTGAGGAAACCGCACTGATCATGTCTCTTGAAGGCCATGTCGGTGAACCAAAACCGCGGCCACCTTTTCCAGCAGTTAAAGGCCTTTGGGGCAAGCCGACAAATATAAATAACGTGGAAACCTGGGCCAATATCCCCTTAATTATCAATCAGGGCGCGGACGCCTTTGCCTCGGTTGGTACGGAAGGTAGTAAGGGCACCAAGATCTTTGCCCTGGTTGGCAAGGTCAAAAATACCGGTCTTGTAGAAGTCCCCATGGGGATTACTTTGCGGGATATTGTCTATAAAATAGGTGGTGGACTGCCCGGAGGTAAAAAGTTCAAGGCTGTTCAGACCGGAGGACCCGCAGGTGGCTGCATGCCTGAGAGCTTGCTGGATATGGAAGTCGATTTTGATCAACTCACCAAGGCTGGCTCAATGATGGGCTCAGGTGGTATGATTGTTCTCGATGAAGATACCTGTATGGTTGATTTTGCCAGGTATTTTCTCAACTTCCTGGCTGATGAATCCTGTGGCAAATGTGTTCCCTGTCGCGAAGGTGTTAAACAAATGCTCAACATTCTGACGAATATAACTTTAGGCAAGGGCAAACCGGGTGATCTCGAGCTCTTGGAAGAACTGGCCGAGGTTGCCGGAAGTTCTGCCCTTTGTACCTTAGGTAAAGGTGCTCCCAACCCGGCCTTAAGTACGTTGAGTCATTTCAGGGATGAGTACGAGGCGCACATCAACGAGGGAAGGTGTGCGGCGCTCTCCTGCAAAGAGTTGATCGCGTTCTATATCGATCCGGCGAAATGCAAGGCTTGCGGAGCCTGTATTAAAGACTGTGCTCCAGAAGCAATCACAGGTGGCAAAAAGGTGATTCATGTCATCGACCAGGAGAAATGCACCAAGTGCGGATCCTGCCTTGAAGCTTGCCCCGCAGCCTTTGGTGCGGTGAGTAAGATGTCTGGTGAGCCTGTTCCTGCGGCACTCCCCGAAGAATCAAGAAATCTAGGATGATAACCAGGATGAGGAAGTAAATAACATGAGCGAAATCCTCTTGCAGATTGATGGAAAAGAAGTTGCCGCCGAGGAAGGAACGACCATTCTTGTGGCCGCACAAAGCGTGGGAGTTTCTATCCCGACTCTTTGTCTCCATGAGAAACTGGAGCCTTATGGCGGGTGCCGGGTTTGCTCCGTAGAAGTGGAATCACGCGGCAGATCGAGTGTTGTTGCCGCCTGTCTTTATCCTGTTGAGAAAGATCTGGTGGTCACAACCAGAACCGAGAAACTGGATAGAATCCGCAAATCGCTATTGGAAATGATGCTGGCTCATGCTCCGGATTCTGAGCCGCTGCTGGAATTGGCCGAAGAGTATGGAGCCGATAAGGATCGCTTTGAAAAAGAAGCTTCATTTTGCATTCATTGCGGACTCTGTGTAAGATACTGTACAGAGGTAAAAAAGGCGAACGCTCTCGGATTTATCAACAGGGGGGCGAAAAAAGAGATCAGCTTCATTCCTGAGATCGCCTCAAAAGAGTGCTGGGACTGCAAGGAATGTTTCGAACTCTGCCCGACTTCAGCGTTACAGGCAGCGTTTGTTTTAATTGAGGCTCTGACGGCTCCTCCGCAACCAACCACAAAAAGCTGTCACAGCTGCGGATAAACGATATCCGGGGCCAGAAAATGGCGACTGATGGAAGCACCATCCACACGAAAAATCATCCGCGTCGTGCAGGGGCAAAGCGAACAGGCGGAGCGCAGAGTTGTTGAAGAATATCCGCTGCGTTTGAGAGTCAACGAACGTGAGTTGGCGACCCTGGTTTGTTCACCGCACCAGCTCAATTTTCTACTGGTCGGTTTTTTCCGCTTGCAGGGATTCATTGACAGCCTTGACGATATCCTCTCTATGGGGGTTTGTAGCGAATATGGCTTGGCTGAACTTCGTCTTCGCACTGAATTGCCGGAACGACTGCAACCAACTCTGACTTCCGGTTGTGGTACCGGAATCTCCTACAACCTGCCGCAAAATTTACTCAATCCCGCTCAGCAACGTCCTCGCAGTTACCGCAGCGAAGAACTGTTTCGCTTGATGAAAGAGCTGAACAATTTGACGGAACAGTATCGTAGCCACGGCGGCATCCATTCTGCGGCTATCGGTGATGCTGACGGTTTGCTGCTCCATGCCGAGGATATCGGTCGCCACAACACCCTCGATCGGCTTGCCGGTGAAGCTCTGTTCAAAGGCATAGACGCGCAAGATAAGATGCTGGTCACCTCCGGGAGGATCTCTTCTGAGATGGTTGCCAAGGCGGCACGGCTCGGTGTCGGCCTGATGGCTTCGCGCACCTCGCCAACCGATAGGGCCATCGAACTCTGCGAGCAGGCCGGGATTACCATGGTTGGTTACCTGCGTGGCAACAGCATGGAAATTTATAGCCATCCGCAACAGCTTGCTTGTCCTCCCCTGAAAGGTCTTTAGATCGTATGACAAACGAGGGACTGGTTAAAGGTGGAGAGTTCCTACTGCGCGAAGCTGTGGGGAGAACTCAGTTTACGCCAGAGGATTTCACCTCGGAACAGCGACAGATAGCTGAGACTACGGAAGCTTTTGTTGACAACGAGATTTTTCCTGATCTGGAACAAATGGAAGAACAGGATTTCCCTCTGCTCATTGAGAAACTGCGTAGTTGTGCCAAGCTAGGCCTGTTTCTGGTTGATATCCCGGAGAAGTTTGGTGGCCTGGAGTTGGATAAGTCGACCAGCATGCTGGTTGCGGAAAAGCTTGGGCCAACGGGTTCTTTTGCTATCACTTCCAGTGGCCAGACTGGTATTGGCTCACTTCCTCTGGTCTATTACGGCACTGCGCAGCAGAAGCAAAAGTACCTGGAAAAGCTTACCAGTGGTGAATGGATCGCCTCCTACTGTTTGACTGAGCCCGACTGCGGCAGCGATCCCTTGAGTTCCAGAACCACCGCGACCCTTACCGAAGACGGTTCCAGCTATCTCCTCAATGGCGTCAAACAGTTCATCACTAACGCGGCTTTTGCTGACCTGTTCACCGTCTTTGCCAAAATCGATGGCCAGCATTTTTCAGCGTTTCTGGTCGAACGGAGTATGGCCGGACTTTCGATTGGCAACGAAGAAAAGAAAATGGGACTCAAGGGGACCTCAACCGCCCAGGTGGTCTTGGCAAATGTCCGTGTGCCGGTTGAAAACCTGCTTGGTGAAGTTGGTAAAGGCCATAAGATTGCTTTCAATGTTCTCAATATTGGTCGTCTGAAGCTCGCTGCTACTGTGACCGGAGCGGCTAAGGCCGCCTTTGCTGAGGCTGTAAACTACGCTGTCGAGCGTAAACAGTTCGGGCAGACTCTGGCAAGCTTCGGTGCCATTCGCGAGAAGCTTGCCGACATGCTCGGCGATCTGTTTGCTGCTGAATCGCTTCTTTACCGGACCTCCGGGCTGCTCGATGAGCGGATCGAGACCCTTGATCGGGATGACGATAATTATTACGAACATTATCAGAAAGCAATCGAAGAATATGCTGGTGAGTGTGCTATTGCTAAGGTCTTTTGTAGTAACACCTTAGCCCATGTGGCTGATGAAGCGTTGCAGATACACGGCGGTTACGGCTACATCAGAGACTACCCGGTCGAACGCATCTACCGGGACGAGCGGGTCAATCGAATCTTCGAAGGGACTAACGAGATCAACCGGCTGCTGATTCCGGGCTTGTTGTTGCGTCGAGCCGACAGTGGCGCTCTGGACCTCTGGAGTCTGGTCAAGGCTGTGCAGGGGAAATTTCAATCAGGCGATATCAAAGATGTTGGTGATAATACTTTATTCGGGACTGAACTCTCACAGCTGGCTACGCAGAAAAAACTTTTTCTACTGCTGCTGGGTGCCTTGGGTGAGAACCGCAGCGAACAAGAAATCCTGCTTGCTCTGGGAGACATGATTATCAGCCTCTTTGCTCTAGAAAGCAGTATACTGCGTACCTCTAAAATATTTTCCACTGTCAGTGAACGACAAAAAAGATTGTTGCAGGCGGTGGTCAAGGTCACGACGTTTACAGGTGTTGACCGTTTCCAGTCTGCCGCCATGCGCTGTGCCACTTACGGAGTTCATGGGGCGAATCTGGTTGCCCTGCAGAAAACCATTACCAGCCTTTGTGCTTACCCCGCAATCGGGTTGCTGAAGGCTAAGCAGCAGCTGGCTGAGGCCGCAGCTGAATCAGGGTCCTACCCGTTCTGATCTGGCCTGTCGTTATTAATGTGAGGAGGTAAACCATGAACTCTGTTGAATTTGCAGCTCTTGATTTTGCCCCGGCCCAGATCTCCATTGAGGGTTCCCCTGAAAGCGGTTTTATCTTCTCATCCGCTACTCCCCTGCAATCTTATCGAGAGAATCTTGGCCAGATGCTACGGCATTGGGCCGAGCAGACCCCCGAAAACATTTTCCTCGGTGAGCGACAAACTGATGGTAACTGGCGACGACTGACTTATGCTGAAGTCAATCGACAAGCAGATGCCATTGCTCAGGCTTTAATTGATAAAAGACTGGGGCCCTATCGACCGGTGATGATACTCTCCGGCAACTCCATCGACCATGCCCTGCTGATGCTCGGTTGTTTTATTGCTGGCGTGCCGGTGGTACCGGTCTCAGTCCCTTATTCGCTGCTGAGCAAGGACCACCTCAAGCTCCGTTTCATCTTTGAAGAAATTTGCCCGGGGATGATCTTCGTTGCTGATGGCGATCTGTTTGCTGCGGCCCTGTCCAACCTCGATCTTGTCGGGGTTGAGGTGGTGGTCGGGCAGGGCGAGCTTACAGAGATTCCGACCACAATTTTTGCCGACCTGATTGAAACTCCAGTTAAAGATGCTGTCGACCGTGCGCTTGCGCAGGTTGGTGCAGAAACCGTCGCCAAGATCCTTTATACTTCTGGATCAACCGGGCAGTCCAAGGGGGTCATCAATACCCACGGCATGCTTTGCGCCAACCAGCAGATGCTGGCACAGGTCTGGCCGTTTATTGCCCAGACACCACCCGTATTGGTAGACTGGCTGCCTTGGAACCATACCTTTGGTGGCAACCACAATTTCAACATGGTGCTCAATCAGGGCGGAACTCTCTACATAGATGGCGGCAAGCCGGCACCGGGACTGGTGGAGCAGACGGTAAAGAATCTGGCTGAGATTTCACCGACCATCTATTTCAATGTACCGGTCGGTTACGCCATGTTGCTGCCACATCTCGAAGAAAATGAGACCCTGCGTAATAATTTCTTCAAGAACCTGCAGCTGATCTTCTATGCCGGAGCTGCTTTGCCTCAGGATTTATGGGAACGTCTGGAAAAGGTAGCGATTCTGGCCACCGGCAAGAAAGTAATTATGACTTCATCCTGGGGCTCGACTGAAACTTCACCGCTGGCTACCGCAGCGCACTTTCCTTTGGAAAAAGCCGGGGTTATCGGCATCCCCTGTCCTGGCGTATCTATGAAAATGATCCCGAATGGTGACAGCTACGAGTTGCGTGTCAAAGGGCCCAACGTGACCCCAGGTTATTTTCGCCGACCTGATTTGACTGCGGCTGCATTCGATGAGGACGGTTATTACCTGATTGGTGATGCCGGTCGTTTTGTTGATCCTGACGATCCGAGCAAAGGAATTTCTTTTGATGGCCGGGTCGCTGAAGATTTCAAGCTGACAAGTGGGACCTGGGTTCGGGCCGGTCTATTGCGGGTAGCCGTAATGGCTGCCGTAGCACCGGTTTTGCAGTTTGCTCTGCTGACAGGTCATGATCGGGAGTATGTTGGTCTTCTCGGTTGGCCGAATCTTGCGGCCTGTAAAAGTCTTTGTAAGGATCTTGATGAGGATGTTTCGCTGGAGGTTTTGTTCCGGCATCCAGATATGGTAGCATATCTTCGACGGGCGTTGACCAAATTCAATTCTGAGCAGCAGGGGACAGCAACCCGGATTGCTCGGATCATGTTGATGAGCGAACCGCCGGATAGTGATGCTAATGAGATTACTGATAAGGGTTATATTAATCAACGTGCGGCGTTGCAGCGACGCGAGGCTTTGGTTGAGCAGCTTTACGCTGAGCGGCCCGGTCCTGAGGTGATTGTGATTGAAGGAGAGGGCAATTCCGTCAGCCTTGGAACCCCTCGAGTTCTGTCAATCTGATCCTTCCCGCATGCTTTGACAGGCCGGGAAGAGGCCTCATCCTTTGCCGCAGAAAGCGCTGCGAGGTTCACAAATCACCATTCAATGTAGCACTGGTCGGTTTTGCCCCAAATAGGAAATGTAAGACCTAAGTTCTTCAGTCTGAAGGCGCAGTCGGTTCATTAGATAGTCTGAATTATTATAAGCTTACTCATAGGTAAGATTAAGGAGAGAGCGTTATGCAGGATCATACCGTCGAGATTGATGTGCTCCGCGGGAACGAGGCTTTAAGCTTTGCTCCGGTTTTCAATGTAGCGGTTCCTTTTATCGACCGCCACCTGTTGGAAGGTCGTGCTGATAAAGTGGTGATTCGTACTAACCGAGGTGTCGAGGTCACTTATGCCGGATTAGCTGAGAATGTCAACCGCTGCGGTAACGCCCTGCTCGATCTGAGTATCGAACCTGGCGAGCGGGTGATCATGATCATCAAAGACTGTGCCGAGTTTTTCTACTGCTTCTGGGGGGCGATCAAGGCGGGTCTGATACCGGTGCCGGTCAACACCCTGCTGCGTGCAAAGGATTATGCTTACATCATCGGTGATTCAGGCTGTGCTGCGGTCATCTATTCGCCAGAGTTTTCAGGTGAAGTTGAGGCGGCTTTGGATCAGCTTGATGTTCGGCCGCCCCATTGTCTACCTACTGAAGGGGTGGACGGCAGTCTACAGACGCTGATCGCGGCTGCCTCCGCTGACCTGAAGCCAGCACCGGCAACGGCTGAGGATGATTGCTTCTGGCTTTATTCCTCAGGTTCAACCGGTAGCCCTAAAGGAACAGTGCACTGCCACCGGGATATGGTGGTAGCCAGTCAGTTTTACGGGGTCCAGGTTCTCGGCATCCAGGAACAGGATGTCTGTTTCTCCGCAGCCAAGCTTTTCTTTGCCTACGGCCTGGGCAATGGTATGACTTTTCCATTATGGGTAGGTGCCAGCACCGTCCTCTATGATGCCCGTCCCACACCTCAGTCTGTTTCCGAAACTATAGAGCAGTTTAAGCCAACATTGTATTATGGCGTCCCGACTCTCTACGCGGCGCAGTTACAGGTGTTTGAAACCGAATCTAGTGACTTGTCTTCGGTCAGACTCTGTGTTTCTGCCGGTGAAGCCCTGCCGGCGGATATCTTTAATCGGTGGCGTCATAAGACCGGCCTGACCATTCTCGACGGCATCGGTTCCACTGAATTATTGCATATTTTTATTTCCAATCGGATCGATGACATCAAGCCAGGTACCAGTGGTCGAATGGTTCCCGGATATGAAGCAAGGATTGTTGATGATTCATCAGAGGAGGTGCCTGACGGTGAGAGTGGTCAACTCTGGATCAGGGGAGGTTCCACGGCGCGCTGTTACTGGAACAATCCTGAAAAGACGGCAAAGACTATGGTTAATGGCTGGCTCGATACCGGAGACACCTACCTTAAGGATAATGAAGGGTATTTCCACTATTGTGGACGTAACGATGACATGCTGAAGGTCGGCGGCATCTGGTGTTCCCCTTTTGAGATCGAGGCAAAGCTGGTTGAACACCCCAAGGTGCTGGAGGTCGCTGTGGTTGGCAGGGCCGACACTGCGGGCCTGATCAAGCCTGAGGCGCATATCGTATTACATGATCCGGCCGCTGCCGGTGATGCTTTGACTGCCGAGTTGCTGGCCCACTGTAAACAGGGATTGGCTCCTTACAAATACCCTCGCTGGTTCCAGTTTGTTGGCGAACTACCCAAGACTGCCACAGGTAAGATTCAACGCTTCAAACTACGCTCCTGACCATCACCAGTGACCGGATAAGCAGCTCGGCAATCGGCCTGCCTGTGAATCCGGATTGACTATTTGTGGAGGACATAAAAGATGAGCGAAAAAAACAATAAGGGAATTTCCAGACGCGATTTTGTTATCAAAGGCTCGGTCGCTACTGCCGGTCTGGCCGCAGCTTCCGTGTTGGGACCGGCACAGTTTGCTATTGGTGCCCAGGCCAAGGTCAAGGTCGGTATTCTGCTGCCTTACACCGGCACCTATGCCAAGCTGGGTACGAACATCAGAAACGCTATGATGTTGCGTTTCTCTGAGGCTGGCAATAAACTCGGTGGTCGATCGATAGAGTTTGTCGATATCGACAGTGAAGCCAAGCCGGCCAAAGCGCAACAACTGACCAATAAGCTGATCAAAAAGGAAAATGTAGATTTTCTGGTTGGCCCGGTACATTCAGTGGTCGGCATGGCCATGGCCAAGATAGCCAGAGGGAATGGCCCGATAACGGTCATTCCCAACGCAGGTGCCAACCAGTTGACCGGTTCACTTTGCGCTCCCAACATCTTCCGTACCTCTTTTTCGAGCTACCAGATGGGTTATCCAGGTGGTCCGGCAATGATTGAAGATGGCCATAAGCGGGTGGTGTTGATGTACTGGAACTACGGTTTCGGTAAGCAGGTTGCTGCAGCGTTTAAAGAATCATTTCTGCCGGCCGGAGGCACCATTGTCAAGGAGATTCCCACTCCGTTCCCTAAGGTGGATTTCCAGGCTTACCTGACTGAACTGGCGGCGCTTAAGCCTGATGCCGTCTACACCTTTTACGCCGGTGGCGGGGCCGTTAAATTTGTTAAGGATTTTGCTGCTGCCGGATTGAAGAACTCCATCAAGCTTTATGGCGCAGGCTTTTTGACCGAAGGGCTGGGCAAAGCGCAAGGCAATGCCGCAGAAGGTGTGCGCACGATCCTGCATTATGCAGATACCCTGGACAATCCGGCCAACCATCGATTCCGTGCCGCTTTCAAGTCAAGCACGGGAGCTGAGGCTGATGTCTATGCGGTGCAGGGCTACGATGCCGGTGAACTGATCCTGAGGGGGATGAACGCGGTGAAGGGCGACACCGGGGCCCGCGCAGAGATGATCCGTGCCATGGAAACAGCCGAAATTGACAGTCCGCGCGGCAAGTTGCGCTTTTCCAAGTCCCACAATCCGATCCATGATATTTATCTGCGCGAGGTAGTCATGGGTAAGAATCAAGTTGTTCGGGTGGCCGCCAAAGCTCAGGACGATCCAGCTGAAGGCTGCTCAATGTAGACTCCTATCCACACATCCCGGCGCTTTGCGCCGGGATGCCGGGATGTGTACCGAGCTATTCGAGATGAGTCAAAAATGGAATTATCTTTCTACCTGGTCCAACTCCTTAACGCCGTTCAATACGGTTTTCTTCTGTTCCTTGTAGCCAGTGGTCTGACTCTGCTGTTCGGAATCATGGGGATCATCAACCTCGCCCATGGCTCTTTCTATATGCTCGGATCCTATCTGGCCTACTGGTTGACTGATGTGACCGGCAATCTCTGGTTAGGTATTCTGCTCGGACTGCCCATTGCCATGATGGTGGGTTATATAGTGGAACGGTTTGCCATCTCTTTCCTCTATAAGCGGGATCATCTCTATCAGGTTCTGTTGACCTTTGCCCTGATTCTCATCTTCAATGAACTGCAACAGATTCTCTGGGGAACAGATGTTCACAGTGTGCCTATCCCTTCAATTTTGGCCGGATCATTTCAACTCACCGAGAACCAGAGCTATCCTGTCTATCGTCTGTTCATCTCAGCAGCCTGCATTGCCGTAGCCTGCGGCATGTACTGGGTCATTCAAAAAACTAGACTGGGGATGATAATCCGGGCTGGGGCCAGTAACCGTGAGATGGTGCAGGCCCTAGGTATCAATGTGAACCGATTGTTTGCCTTCGTCTTCAGCATGGGAGTGGCCCTGGCGGGCTTTGCCGGGATGCTGGCGGCACCGGTTGATTCAGTTTACCCCGGCATGGGAGAGAATGTACTCATCATCTCTTTTGTGGTGGTGGTGATCGGCGGTACTGGCTCCATTAAGGGGGCTTTTGTCGGTGCCATGCTGATTGGCTTGGTGAGTACTTTTGGCAAGGTTTTGTTGCCGGAAATGGCCAGCATCATGGTCTACGCGCTGATGGCGGTTATTTTGATGTGGCGGCCTCAGGGGCTGTTCGGAAGGGCCGCCTGAGATGTCATCACTGACCCGTTCTCTGCCGTTAGTTGTCGCATTGTTGACCCTTTTGCTGTTCCCGCTGTTCGGTTCAAGTTTTTATGTCGGGTTGGTAACCCGCATCATCATCATTGCCATTTTTGCCATGAGTCTGGATCTGCTGATCGGCTATACCGGCCTGGTCAGTTTCGGACACGCTGCGTTTTTCGGCATAGGTGGTTATGCTCTGGCAATCGCATTTCAGGACGCTTCTGTGATCCCACTTTGGCAGGCCTTGCCACTTTCTCTGCTTGCGGCTGGCCTGGCCGCCCTGGTGATCGGCTGGATCAGTATTCGCACCAGTGGTATCTATTTCATCATGATTACCCTGGCCCTTTCCCAGATGTTTTTCTACTATTTCTTTGAGTCGCCCCGCTATGGTGGTGATGACGGTATCTTCCTGTTTCTCAAACCTGTGCTGATGATAGGTTCAGAGGATATTCTGAACCTTGATAACGAGAATAACTTCTATTATTTCGCGTTGAGTAGTCTGGTGCTTACTTACCTGTTTCTGGTGATGATCCTGCAAGCCCCTTTCGGCAAGGTGATCAAGGCAATAAAGGCCAATGAGCATAGAGTACGTGCTCTGGGTTATTCTACCAACGGCTATAAACTTGTGAGTTTTGTGCTTGCCGGGACTCTGGCCGGGTTGGCCGGATTCCTGGAGGGCGCTCATACCGGCTACATCAATCCGGCCTATATGAGCTGGCACGAGTCTGGAGTCGCTATCGCTATAGTTATTCTGGGAGGTGTGGGGACACTTTACGGTCCCATAGTCGGTGCCTTTATTATCGTCTTGCTGCAGAATTTTCTCCCCGAACTGACTGAGCATTGGCAGCTGTTGCTAGGAGGTATCGTAATTTCTGTAGTGTTGTTCCTGCCTCGTGGAGCAACCAGTTTATTCCCTCGACTGCTCTCTCTTATCCGCACGGAGAAGGGCGTTCCTTTGTCACAGGAAGAAAGCACAAAGGTGGATACCGATGGCTGATGCGATTTTGCGAATTGATCGATTGAGCAAGTGCTTCGGTGGGCTGATCGCGACCAATAATGTTACATTGGAATTTGAGCGCGGCCAGGTACACGCCATTATTGGTCCTAACGGTGCCGGTAAAACCACCCTGATCAACCTGTTGTCAGGTGATCTTTCACCTAATGATGGTGTTATTCTCTTCAATGGCCGAAATATCACCCGTCTGCCGCCGCATAAAATTTCCCAGATGGGGATTGGCCGCAGTTACCAGAAGACCAATATCTTTGCTGAATTTACCTGTTTTGAGAATTGTTGGGTTGCTGCCCAGTCGCGCCTCAAAAGCTCGATGCGCTTTTTTCGTCCTGCCCGACACTTGCAGGCTGTACAGGAGCGGGCGGAAAGGGCGCTGGGTCTCTGTGGCCTCAAGCCGCGCCGTGACATCCAGGCCTCGGCAATGAGCTATGGCGAACAGCGACAACTGGAGATCGGTATGATGCTGGCGACTGAGCCGGAACTGCTGCTGCTCGACGAACCTCTGGCCGGGATGGGGAGGGAGGAGTCCTTACAGGTGATAGAGTTGTTACGTCGCCTGGCCAAGGAGCATACCCTGATCCTGATCGAACACGATATGGACGCCGTTTTTGCAATTGCTGACCAGCTCACCGTGATGGTTAATGGCCGGGTTCTGGAAACCGGGACGGTCGAGCAGATCCGTAGCAGCCAGGCGGTGCAAGAGGCTTATCTAGGTGTGGAGGAGGCGGTTTGATGGCACGGCAAGCGGATGGCCCGATCATCGAGGCACATGATCTGCATACCTATTATGGCGCCAGTCATATCCTGCACGGCATTAGCCTCGTCATAAGACCTGGGGAGACGCTGAGCCTGATGGGTCGTAACGGCATGGGTAAGACGACCCTGCTGCGCTCCTTGCTGGGGTTGACTCCGCCACGTCGGGGCACGGTGAAGGTCTATGGCCGGGACATGACCGGAGCACCCCCGGAGAAGATCGTGCGCCAGGGTATTGCCTTTGTGCCTGAGGATCGTGGCATTTTCCCCAATCTGACCGTAAGAGAAAATCTCGTGATGGCCGCCAGGCCAGGACCCGACGGCCGCAAGGATTGGGATCTGACACGAGTGCTCGATACCTTTCCCCGCCTGGCGCAGCGTATGACCAACATGGGCAACCACCTTTCAGGTGGGGAGCAACAGATGCTTACCGTTGGCCGGGCACTGATGACCAATCCCGACCTGCTGATTCTTGATGAGGCCACCGAGGGACTGGCACCACTGATCCGCAAAGAAATCTGGTCGGTGGTCCGTCAGATCAAAGAGAGCGGTATTGCCGCAGTGATAGTTGACAAGGATATCAAGGCGCTACTTGAACTGGCTGATCGAAATATTATTATCAGCAAGGGGCAGATTGTCTATGAAGGAAGCTCGGAGGACTTGGCCGCCAATCCTGAGACCCACATCCGGTATTTGGGTGTTTAGGACAGGCTCCTAGGACAGAGCCGGGAGGAGAATCGCTATGTCCATGAAAGAAATTCTGGTTCATCTCGATGATACCGATCGTTGCCTGACCAGACTTGATGTGGCCATTTCTCTGGCCCTCAGACACCAGGCTCATCTAACCGGAGTTTATGCAACCCCCCCGCCTTATTATGCTGTCCACTGGGTCGACCCGCCTCCAGAGGTAGTCGAGACAGAGATCCGTTTCAAGCAGATGGCGGCCACAGTCGGGATTGCAAACGACTGGATCTGCACCGATGCGCCAGGCTTGGTTGCCAGCGTCAGCGAGAGACTGATTGCCCAGGCGTTTTTTGCCGACCTGGTGATTGTAGACCAGGCAGATCAACGCGCCAGTGGCTCCAGGACGACTTTCGATCTGCCCGAACGATTGGTCCTCGGGATTGGCCGCCCGGTGCTGGTTCTCCCCAGGTTTGGGGAATTTAAGACCGTTGGTCAAAAGATCATGTTTGCATGGCGAGGCGGGAAGGCGTCATCTCGTGGCCTCAATGATGCTATACACTTCCTGGAGGAGGCCAGGGAAGTCAATCTCCTGATGGTGAACCCCGGGGAGAATTTCGAAACCCAGGCTGATAAAATCTGTACTTATATGAGCCATCATGGAGTCACCGCCTCTGTTGACAGGCTGTCAGTTGAGGATGTTCAAGCCGGAGATGTTTTGCTCAACCAAGCCTGCGATATGGGCATTGATCTGGTGGTTCTTGGGGTAGTTGCTCACAGGCGGTTAGGGAAAACAGGCCTGGGACCAGTCGGCAAACATTTTCTTGAGCACATGACTATCCCGGTACTGATGGCTCGATGATACAAAGAATGCAGAGTAAAACAAAAAACCAAAGTGATGTGGAGGTCAGATGATTGAGGTTGATTGTGCGATGACGGAGGGTTATCGTATTGAGATTACCCATATTGATGAAGATTGCCATTTGCAAATCCTTGCCGAAACAGGGAAGACTTAAATAGAGAGATGATCATGAAATTTACCGGAACCGATACTTACGTAGCAACAGACGACCTCAACCTGGCGGTGAACGCCGCTATCACTCTGGGGCGACCTCTGCTGATCAAGGGGGAGCCGGGCACCGGCAAGACCTTGCTGGCAGAGGAGGTCGCTCGATCTTTGGGGATGCCGCTTTATCAGTGGCATATCAAATCGACCACCAAGGCTAATCAGGGCCTGTATGAGTATGATGCTGTTTCCCGTCTGCGTGATTCGCAACTCGGCGATGAGCGGGTGCATGAGATCGGTAACTACATCGTTAAAGGGAAGCTTTGGGAGGCTTTTGATTCTGAGCAGCGTGCGGTATTGCTGATAGACGAAATTGACAAGGCTGACATCGAGTTTCCTAACGATCTGTTACAGGAACTCGACCGCATGGAATTTTATGTCTACGAGACTCGTCAGCTTGTCAAGGCCAAGCACCGGCCGGTGATCATTATAACCAGTAACAACGAGAAGGAGTTGCCCGACGCTTTTTTACGGCGCTGCTTTTTCCATTATATTCGTTTCCCCGAAGCTGAAACCATGGCACAGATCGTCGAAGTTCACTATCCGGGGATCAAACAGTCATTGCTTAAAAGCGCCCTGGAAACTTTTTTTGGGATGCGTGAGGTGCCCGGCTTGAAGAAGAAGCCCTCCACCTCCGAGCTCCTCGACTGGCTCAAGTTGCTTGTAGCTGAGGAGATTCCTCCTGAAGCTCTGCACAGCAAGCAGCCTGGCAAGTCGATTCCGCCTTTGCATGGTGCGCTGCTGAAGAATGAACAGGATGTAGGGCTTTTTGAGCGATTGGTCGGTATGTCGCGTCGTGGCCGATAAACACTGAACTTATGCTTGTCGATTTCTTTCTACAACTGAAACAGGCCAAAGTCCCGGTGACTATCCGTGAGTATCTGAGCCTGCTTGAAGCGCTCGATCAACAAGTGGTCTGGGGCAGTGTTGAGGACTTCTATTATCTGGCACGTCTCTGCCTGGTTAAAGATGAAACTCACTTTGACAAGTTCGATCGGGTTTTCGCCCAGTATTTTGAGGGTATCAGCGACCTTGGTGAAGAGGTTAAGGCGCAGATCCCCGAGGAATGGCTGCGTAAACTTACTGAGCTGGTTCTTTCTGACGCTGAAAAAGCCGAGATCGAGGCGCTTGGCGGCTTCGAGAAGTTGATGAAAACGCTGAAAAAGCGTCTTGCTGAGCAAAAAAAACGCCATCAGGGTGGTGGCAAGTGGATCGGCACAGGTGGCCGTTCACCCTTCGGTGCTTACGGTTACAATCCGGAAGGGATACGCATCGGCCAGGATGGCTCCCGACATCGTCGTGCAGTCAAGGTTTGGGACCGGCGCGAATTCAAAAACCTTGATGGCTCAGTGGAACTGGGAACTCGCAACATCAAGGTTGCCTTGCGGCGGTTGCGACATTTCGCCCGCGAAGGCGCACCTGAAGTTCTTGATATGCCCGGCACCATTCGTGCCACTGCCAACAACGCCGGTTACCTTGATCTGCAACTGGTTCCCAAGCTGCATAACAAGATAAAGGTGCTGCTTTTCTTTGATGTCGGTGGCTCCATGGATGAGCATATCAAGGTCTGTGAAGAGCTTTTCTCTGCAGCAAGAGTCGAATTCAAGTATCTGGAATTCTTTTACTTTCATAACTTTGTCTACGAGAGCGTCTGGCGCGATAACCAACGTTACCGCGCCGAGAGAATAAATCTCTGGGATCTGATCAACACTTACGGGCCAGATTATAAGCTGATTTTTGTCGGTGACGCCGCCATGAGCCCCTACGAAATTTCCATGGTCGGTGGCAGTGTTGAACATTATAATGATGAGGCGGGCTACGTCTGGCATCAGCGCCTGCTCGATACCTATAAGGATGCCATCTGGCTTAATCCGACACCGCAGGGTTGGTGGAACTTCACCCAATCGGTCGGCATGGTTCAGCAACTTATGGAAAAGCGTATGTTTCCCCTGACTCTTGAGGGGTTGGAGTCTGGGATCCGTATGCTGAGTAAAGTGACTGGTTGAATTATAATTGAGGTGCCCTGAGAATTTCGTTTTGCAGTCGAACTGCGTACTTCAAAACCATCTGAGAGGATAAATAAAGCCCCATCATCTTTGACCTGGACTCCTGACTGGTGTAACATTTTAGAGTCTTAATTTATAAAGCTCATGGAGGTTTCCAATGATGTCAAATTTAGAAAAACCGACAACTGAACAATCAAGAGAGCGCTTTAAGGCTGAGTTGCGTGTCTACTACGGTCCATCTCAAGAAATGCTGCTTCATGGATTTAGTGTTGACATGAGTAGCGGCGGACTTTTTCTCAAAACAGAAATGCCATTTTCTCTTAATGACAGACTCGTGTTGAGTTTTACCCTGCCGGATGTGAACAAAATAGTGAACTGCAGGGCAAAGGTAGCCTGGGTGAACTTGAAAAATGAACCAAAGAAGCCTGAGCTTCCTCCAGGGGTAGGGCTCCAGTTTGTAGATCCCTCTACAGAATACCTGGAGTCAATTCAAAGTCTTTTGAAGCATAATGGAGTAGAGACCGTTAGTTAGTCCTTGAGGCGACCAATGCAGGAAGAAACTGAAAACGGTTGTGAAGGCAGCACAGAAATGGGGCGTATTGGTTATCGCCCCTACTGGGTTCTCAGTCTCTCCATTTTGATCAGGGCGGTACACCAGATTGGGGCGGCGGTCTTTCTTGCGGCCTACCTTCTCGATATCATTCCCGGGCCGCCAGAGGTCTATGTGGTCATTGCTTTTCTAAGTGGTGGCTTGCTCATTTTTACTGAATGGATGCGACATCGCCAGATTTTCAGGGAGCTGTCCGGGGCGATCACTATGGTGAAGCTTATTCTTCTAGGAGCAGCTTATCATGGTTTCCTCCCTCCACTGGGAACAGTACTGCTGGTGTTCTTAATCGCCTCGGTCGGGTCTCATGCGCCGAAGAAGGTGCGGCATAGACTCCTCTATTAGGCTTCGACCAAAATGGCTCCACACTGTCCTTGATGCTACCTGCGTCTCTCCGCAACACCATCAAAAAGAAATTCATCCGGTCCAATTACGGTATCAACGACAGGGCTATTCATGGTTCAGCAGTTCCACTCTACGGAATTGAATTCCAAAAAAGTGTTGACTAGTCGCTTTTACCTATGTAAACATGTAATTAACATTTAAAAAGGAACGACAGTCCATGAGCGATGCAAACAAAACAACCACTGAAGGAAATGACCGCCAGATCGTCACTGCCCTGGCGCGAGGCCTGAGTGTGTTGCGTTGTTTTCGTCAGGGAGACCGTTTTCTAGGCAATCAGGAGATTGCCGAGCGTGCGGGCTTGCCCAAGGCGACCGTCTCTCGACTGACTCATACCTTAACGGTTCTTGGTTATCTGAATCACTCCAAGCGGTTTAATCAGTACAGTCTTGGTCCTGCTGTTCTTTCCCTGGGACATTCCATGCGCGGCAATATGGATATCCTCAAATCCGCTCTGCCGATGATGCAGGAGCTGGCCGATTATGCCGAAGCCTCCGTATCCCTTGCCGCTCGCGACGATCTGCACATGGTTTATCTGGAAAACTGTGTTGCCAGTGCCAACATGATTACCTTGCGTATCGATGTTGGCGCACGCACCCGCATCGCCAATACTGCCATGGGTCGAGCCCTGTTATGCGGTTTGCCAGCGGAAGAACGCGCGGAACTTGTTGCCATGATTCGTCAGTCTATCCCTAAAGGGGAGTGGCGACAGATCAAGGCAGGGATCGACCAGGGGGCTATAGATTATCAGGAAAAAGGCTTCTGCTTTTCCCTCGGTGACTGGCGTGAAAATGTGAACTCCATAGCAGTCCCCCTGATTCAGGCGGACAGGACTGTGCTGGCCATCAACTGCGGTGGGCCATCCTGGCAACTCAGCGCCGAAAAACTCGAAAAGGATATTGGGCCGCGGTTGGTCGAAATCAGCCGGAGCCTTGCAACTCTCTAACTTACAGCTACTCACAAACTTATGGATGCAGGTAAAAAGATCTCAGGAGGTCAGAATGCAGTTTGCCTTAACAGATGAACAAAAAATGATGCAGGAAATGGCCAAGGATTTTGCGCAGAAGGAAATCCTTCCTAACCAAAAGGATGATGAAGCGAATCACAGGTACCGTCCTGAACTGGTCAAGAAGATGGCCTCTCTCGGTTTCTTCGGCTGTGCCCTGCCTGAGGAGTATGGCGGTAATGGCTTCGGTTTTCTTGAGTCGGTCATCCTCGCCGAGCAGATCGCCAAGGTTAGCGGTTCGTGGCGGTTGCCCTTTAATATGCAGAACATCGGCCCCGCAGTAACCGTCAACAAGTTCGGCAGCGAGGCACAGAAGCAGCGCTTCATCCCCGATTGGGTTAGCGCCGAGTCCTGTGGTTTCTTTGCCATCACCGAGCCCAACTCTGGCTCTGACGTTGCCAGCATGGGAACCACGGCCACCGATTGTGGCGACCACTGGGAACTCAACGGTCAGAAGATGTGGATTTCCAACGCCCACGTCGGCGACTGGGGTCTGCTGTACGCTTTTACCGACAAGAGTAAGAAATACAAAGGCATGACCTGCTTTATCGTCAACCTCAAGGATAACGAGGGGATCGTCACGGCCGCCATCGAGACCAAACTTGGCTTGCACTGTGCTCCCACCGGCGAAATTGCTTTCACCAAAGCGAAGATTCCCAAGGATTCGATTCTTGGTGAAGTCGGAGATGGGTTTAAAATCTGTATGTGGCAGCTCAACAACACCCGGATCAGTTGCTCTGCCGGAGCTCTTGGTATTGCCGGAGGTGCCATCGATGCTGCCATCGACTACGCCAACGAACGGACCCAGTTCGGTAAGAAGATCGGAGCCTACCAGATGATCCAGGCTCAGATTGCCGATATGGTTGCCGAACATGAGGCGGCGCAGCTTCTTGTTTATCGAGCCGCCTGGCTCAAGGATCAGGGGTTGCCCAACCAGCAACAGACCTCTATTGCCAAGCTCTTCGCCTCCGAGGCCGCTGTTCACGCGGCCAGCGAGACGATGAAGATCTTTGGTAGTTACGGCTTCTCTACGGAGTACCCGGCCGAACGATTCCTGCGTGATGCCCAGTCTCTGCGGGTGGTTGAGGGAACCAGCAACATCCAGAAAACCATCATCGCCGGTATCGCCATGGGAGACGTTGCCAATCGTTAAACGATTTCCAATTCAGAAAATTACTAACTTTTTCTCTTGAAATTCGAACAGATACGGAAGTTATTGTAAAAGGAGTGAAAAATGGAGACGGATTGGCCCAAAGTTTTAGAAGTCTTTGGTAGCGGCATCATCGGAGTTTTTCTGGTTATGATCCTGCTGCAGCTTCTGACCCAACTCAGCACCAGAGTTATCGACATTATCGAAAACCGGAATAAAGGTGAGGACGCAGAGCCTGGTGCCTGATGCCTGAACCGAACCTGCAGGTAGGGGAGAAGCAAAAGCTTTATCTGCTTCGCCCTTGTAGCCATGGAGATCAAAGACGGGCGAAGCAGATAAAGCTTGCTTAGCCCCTACAGCTGAAAAGGGTTTTCGGCGATTACCGAAGCCCTGAGGAAATACACCATGTTCAACATACTCAAGGAACTCATTTATTCAAGCGGCGTAGTTAGCCTGACCGGTGGCAACCTGGTGATGTGGCTGGTGGCTTTCGTGTTGCTCTACCTGGCTATCAAGAAACAATACGAGCCGCTACTGCTGCTACCGATTGCCTTCGGCATCCTGGTCGTCAATCTGCCGCTGACTTTTCTTATGGAGCCAGAGCACGGCCTGATTTGGTTCTTTTACCATTATGGGATTGAACAGGATATCATCCCGCCGCTGATCTTTCTGGGGCTTGGAGCAATGATCGATTTTGGTCCACTGATCGCCAACCCCAAGACTCTGCTGCTTGGGGCGGGGGCCCAGGCTGGCCTTTATGTCACCTTCTTCGCCGCTATCCTGTTCGGTTTTGACCTTCAGGAGGCCGGCTCGATAGCCATCATCGGTGGAGCCGACGGCCCGACCACCATTTACCTGACTTCCAAACTCGCTCCGCATTTACTTGGTGCCACGGCTGTTTCCGCCTATGCCTACATGGCTCTGGTGCCGATCATTCAGCCGCCGATGATGAAGCTGCTGACCACCGATCGTGAACGCAAGATCGTTATGACCAAATTGCGCCCGGTGAGTAAGTTGCAGAAGATCTGTTTTCCCATTGTCACAGGTATGACTATCATGCTGGTGGTGCCTCCTGCCGCGCCGCTGATTTCCATGCTCATGCTTGGCAACCTCTTCAAAGAGTCGGGGGTCGTCGAGCGCCTGACCAACGCTGCCTCCAACGAGTTGATGAACATCGTCACCATTTTTCTCGGCTTGTCAATCGGCGCGACCATGACCGCTACGACCTTCCTTAACCCCAAGGTTCTGTTCATCTTCTTCCTTGGCCTGTTCGCCTTCGTTATCAGTACCGCTGCAGGGTTGCTCATGGCCAAATTCATGAACCTGTTTCTAAAAGACAAAGACAAGATCAACCCGCTCATCGGAGCTGCCGGCGTATCAGCGGTGCCCATGGCGGCTCGTTGCGTCCACAAGGTCGGTTCCGAAGCCAACCGTCGCAACTACCTGCTGATGTATGCCATGGGCCCGAATGTGGCTGGTGTTATCGGCACTGTGGTGGCTGCGGCCATCCTGCTGAAAAATCTCGGATAATTTTGTTATACTTGGCCCTGTGAACAAATTCGAAAACATTCATGAAAAAGGAGAAAGCCAATGCCTGAACTGATTGCCCCTCTTGCCGGAAATGTCTGGAAAGTCCTCGTCGCCGTAGGTGACAAAGTCGAACTGGATGATGAGGTGATTATCCTCGAAGCCTTGAAGATGGAAACTCCCATCTATTGCGACGACGCCGGCACCATCACTGAACTCAAGGTCACAGAAGGCGACGCAGTCGAAGAGGGAGCTGTTCTGGCTGTGATTGGCTGACGCAATACAGCAAACACGTAGGGGCGCTGCTTGCCGCGCCCTTAGGTTTAAATGATTTGAATGCAAGAGGGCGCAGCAAGCGGCGCCCCTACAGTCAAAGGGATTTGTCATGTCACGCAAGCAAACACCACTGCGCCCGTATTTTGAGAAAATGCCTGAAATTGGTAAAGAACTGAGAGCCGGAGAGGTACGCCGCTCCCAGGCCAACGTTGAACTTGTTCTGGAGCAAGAGGCAATTATCGCCAAGGAAGTCGTGCGGGTGAAAAACGCGGGGATCCCCGCTGAGAAGATTCACCAGCGCGGTGGGATGACCATCTACGACCGCCTAGAATACCTGGTTGATGAGGGTAGCTGGAATCCACTGCACACCCTATATAATCCGACCGAAAACGTAGAAGGCTGCACCGGGGTCGTCGATGGTCTCGGCAAAATCGAAGGCAAATGGGCGGTCATCATCGGCTTTGATAATAAGGTCATGGCTGGCGCCTGGATAGCCAGCCAGTCCGAAAATATCCTTATGGTTACCGACCTGGCCAAGCGCCTCAACATTCCTCTGGTCTGGTTGACTAACTGCAGCGGTGTTAAGCTCACGGAGCAGGAGACCGTCTACGCAGGTCGCCGTTCCAGTGGCGCTCCCTTTTATCGACATGCCGACCTCAACCATCTGGGGATCCCGATTCTCAATGGTATCTATGGTACCAACCCGGCTGGCGGCGGCTACCAGGGGATCAGCCCCACTATTCTGCTGGCTCACGACGATGCGAATATCGCTGTTGGCGGTGCCGGTATCGTCGGTGGTATGAACCCCAAAGGATATATCGATGAAGAGGCTGCCCAGGCACTCATCGAGGGCACCAAGAATTTCAAAGGCAAGGCTCCGGGCCGGGTGGAAACCCACTTCGATCAGACCGCTTACTTCCGTGAAGCTCATGATACAGAAGAGGGCGTCCTCGATGGCATCAAGGATTACATGCGCATGATGCCAGCTTACGATCCGACCATGTTCCGGGTGGCAGAACCCGCAGAGCCGAAGCTGGCAGTCGAAGACCTCAACATGCTCCTTCCCGCTAATCAGAAACGTCCCTACGATGCAGTACAGATCCTGGCACGTCTCACCGACAACAGCGAGTTTATGGAATACCGGCCCGACTACGGCCGTGAAGTTTTTACCGGCATCGCCAAGATCGATGGCTTTCCTGTCGCCTTTGTCGGTAACCAGCAGGGTGTTTTTCCTGGCTATCCAGATTACGCTAATGGCGAATATCCCGGTGTAGGCGGCAAGCACTATCGCGAAGGGCTTATCAAGCAAGGCGAGTTTGTCACCCTCTGCGGTCGCGACAACCTGCCGATTATCTGGCTGCAGGATACCACTGGCATCGATGTCGGCGATCTTGCCGAAGAAGCTGAACTTCTTGCTCTCGGCCAGTCTCTGGTCTATTCCATTGAGCAGACTGAGCTCTCTATGATGTGTGTTGTTCTACGCAAGGGGACTGCTGCTGCTCATTACATCATGTGCGGCCCTCAGGCGAACAATAATAATGCCTTTACCCTCGGCACCCCACTCACCGAGATCTATGTCATGCACGGCGAGACCGCTGCTGCCGCTTCTTATGCCCGTCGCCTGGTCAAGGAAGATGCTGCCGGCAATGATCTCACTCCGACCCTTGATAAAATGAACCAGATGATCCAGGACTATCAGGACAAGTCGACCCCGGCCTACAGTGCCAAGAAGGGTTTTGTCGACGAGATCGTCTCACTGACCGAGTTGCGCAACTACATCAAAGCTTTTACTTGTGCTAACTACCAGAATCCAAAATCGATTACTCCGGTTCACCAGATGCTTTTGCCACGTATAATCAAAGGGTAATTGTCTTACCATCCACCAGCCTCGAACGATATCGTTCGGGGCTGGTGTGTTGCTTCTGTCAAGAGTGCCTCTACTGCGAAGGGATACCTGCATGAGTTCAGTTACTGACAGCGTAGCGGGTCACTACGCCCATCAAGATCTTGAAGCTACGATTCTAGCAGCGCTGGTGGCGGCAGGTAAAGATCCTGACCATCTCAGTGTGGCAGACCTTGCTCCCATTGACCAATTTCATGTCCGTGGTCGTAACGCGACGCTTGAGCTTGCTCGTCAGCTCCAGCTTGATGACAGCCTGCAGGTTTTAGATGTCGGTAGTGGTCTGGGTGGTGCTTCAAGGCATCTTGCGCAGGAGTTCGGTTGCCGCGTTACCGGGCTGGATATTACCAAGGAGTATTGCCAGGTTGCTACTATGCTGGCGCGACGGCTCGGCCTTGACTCGCGTGTCTGCTTTCGTCACGGTAACGCCCTTGAAATGCCCTTCGAAGATGCAACCTTCGATGTCTTGTGGACTCAACATACGGCAATGAATATCCCTGACAAAGCCAGGCTCTATCGTGAAATGTGGCGGGTCTTGAAGCCCGGCGGGGTCTTGGCCAGTTATGATGTTTTTGCGGGTGAGGGTGGTCCAGTACATTTCCCAGTTCCCTGGGCGCGCGAACCTTCCATAAGCTTTTTGATAACGCCACAACAGATGCGGGAACTTTTCGCTAACACCGGTTTTGAAATCCTTCGCTGGCAGGATACCACGGCAGCGGGCCGGTCATGGTTTCAGCACATGGGTGAAAAAATTCGTAAAGAAGGCCCTGCGCCTCTTGGTATCCATGTTTTGCTTGGCCCCGATTTTCGAACAATGGCGTACAATCAGGTGCGGAACCTTGAAGAGAACCGGGTTGTTCTCATTGAATCAGTCGTACAACGCCCATAATAACTGGCCGCACTCAACGTAGGGTGCAAGCTTCGGGAGCTTGCCGAGGTGATCTTTCAGACCGCAGTTTATGGCGGAGTGCCAGCAATGAATCAGGGCCTGAAGGCTCTCCGCAAAGTTCTCCAAGAACAAGGACTGTGGCCTATCCGCGATGAAGTCTGAGATATTCACGCTTTTCAGTTTGCTCGAATAGATAAAACGGTGTTATTGTCTACTGCTACGGTAGGAGGTATCGATAAGGCTAATCTTGGAGAGCAGAACTTCATATGAGATCATCTTCATTGCAAAGCTTGGGCGCAACTGGAAAGTTAGAAAAAGTAAAACCCTTACAGCTGACCTACAGTCTTGATCGGAACCAGAAGATTGTTTCGGTCAAAGGAAGCTCATCTTTTGAATGTCAGGATCAACCTGCTCTTGTCGGCAAAAGTCTTGAGCAAGTTGATGATTTACGGCACTTCCATGCGCTTTTGGTTCAGGGTTTCGGCTTCAAGTCTTTGCCGGTCCCTGTCGCTGATCGCTGGTATGTAGCGGAACACCTGCCAGCCGTCTCTGGAGATGCCCTGGCTGGAGGAGAGCTGGTTCTGACTGCCCTTGGTCGTGGTAACGAAGCGGCTATCGTTCTCCACGATTTCGTACAGTCTATCGATCCTTTTTCTCTGGATGCCAGCGGGGGAATCCTGCTGGTTGACCGTGCCGGGTTTATTTTGATGGTTAACCGGGAGTTTGCTGACATTCTCGGTTTACAGGTTGTTGACATGGTTGGGCTCCATATCAACGAATCTTATCCTGATTCAGCCTTATCACGTTTGCCTAAAGTTATGGAGTCCGGAAAGGCAGAAATCGGCGAACCGCACGAGTTGAATGGTCGGCAAATTGTAGCTAGTCGCTGGCCGCTGATAAAAAATGGTAAAACCTTCGGTGCCTACGGCAAGGCACAGTTGAGGGAAGGACCGGATACATCCCGTTGTACTGGCAAAATTTCTTCTGTTGAGGGCAAGTCGAGTCGTCGTGCTATTGCCGGTCACCGCCCAACTGCTCTATACGGAGTTGACCAGATTGTCTGCCAGGGCCAGACCATGCTGGATATCAAAGAGCGTCTGGTGAGGATTGCTGATCGCTCTTCAACTGTGCTGTTGACTGGTGAGAGCGGCACCGGCAAGGAGCTCTTTGCGCATGCGATTCACTCGGCCAGCCGTCGCAGTAACGGCCCCTTCGTAAGAGTCAACTGTGCAGCTATTCCGGAGAACTTGCTGGAAGCCGAGCTTTTCGGTTACGTCGAGGGGGCTTTCTCAGGGGCCAGACGCGGCGGACAGATTGGAAAATTCGAGCAGGCCCATGGCGGCACGCTCTTCCTCGATGAAATCAGTGAGATGCCTCTCGCTATGCAAGCCAAGCTGCTGCGTGTTCTGCAGGAACGCGAAGTTGCTCCTCTCGGCAGTCAGGACATCCGCTTTGTCGATGTGCGTTTCATTACGACAACCAACCGTGATGCCTTAACTCTCGTCAAGGATGGCAAGCTGCGCCACGATCTCTACTACCGTATCAATGTTGTGTCGCTGCCGATCCCGCCTTTACGTGAACGTACGGAAGATATCTTTCGATTGACCAGATATTTTGTCGAACAGTTCAATGTTGAGTTCGATTTGAATGTTCAGGGGCTTAGCTCCCGTGCCTGGACAGCCTTGAAGGACTATCCTTTCCCTGGAAATGTACGTGAATTGCGCAGTGCTATTGAGAGCGCCTTCAACATGGTCAATGGCCCGTTTATCAGACTATATGATCTTCCCACACCGATTGCTGAACTCCATCGTCCCGAGGGTCTTGCTGTGTCTACCAGTGGTGTGTATCGGTTAGGCGTTGTCAAAGATCTGGGTGCTGTCAAAGATCTGGGCAAGCGGTCGCTACAGGAAATTATGGAGGAGATCGAAAAAGATCTGCTGATTGCAGCTATGGAAAAAGTTGGAGGCAACAAGTTGGTAGCAGCCAATTTGCTGGGGATTTCCCGACCGGGACTTTATAAAAAGCTGCAAAAATATCATCTCCACTAAAACCACTTTTGTGATCGTCTTTTTGAGCCTAACTTCAGGGCCGGGGTGCTATTTGCACTACGGCCTATTTTTGTTGAGTAGGGAGCTCCTATGTCATTGCTTTTAACAGTCGTTATGTCAATGTAACAATAGGTGACATACTCAGTTGCAGGTAATCTACTTAGGGCTTTTTAATTTAGCTGTATAACGTTTTAAGTTCGACAGCTTACCCTGATGATTAAATGTTTCTATTGTTATAAAACATTGTTTGGTATTTGTTTTGCACTTTTGCTATAGTTCGATGCTCCGGGTGTTACGTGTGTAATGATCCGGGTGTTAATGGTGCAATGCTTAGGGCGTAGTATAAGGCTTATGCCATGCTGATCATGGCTACTCTGGAAGGAAAGCGTTATGAGTGAAAACCAGCCTCTAATAAAAGTTGATAATATTTTTCTGTCGTTTGGCGGCGTTCATGCCCTGCGAGAAGTCTCCTTTGCAGTTCACCCCGGAGAGATTTTTTCGATAATCGGGCCGAATGGTGCGGGTAAAACTTCGATGCTTAACTGTATCTCAGGGCGCTATCAACCCCAGAAAGGGCAGATCACCTTCAAAGGGCAGAGCGTTATTGGTATGAAGCCCAATATCCGCTGCAAGCTCGGTATTGGTCGAACCTTTCAGAACCTGGCACTATTCAATCACATGACCGTGCTCGACAATATTATGGTTGGGCGCCATCATCTGCTGAAGAATAACTTTCTGACCGGTCCGCTGTACTGGTTCTCCGGTGCTCGTAAAGAAGAATTGGCACATCGCCGGGAGGTTGAGGACATTATCGATTTCCTGGAAATAGCCTCTATCCGTAAAAATATTGCCGGAACACTTTCCTATGGATTGCGTAAGCGGGTCGAACTGGCTCGGGCGGTGGCTTTGCGACCCGACCTGATCCTGCTTGACGAACCGATGGCGGGCATGAATCTGGAAGAGAAGGAGGACATGGCCCGCTACATTATCGATCTCAATGAAGAATGGGGTATGACGGTGGTCATGATTGAGCATGATATGGGCGTGGTTATGGATATCTCGCACCGGGTAATGGTTCTTGATTTCGGCCGGGAGATCTGTACCGGGCTACCGGATGAAGTTATGGCAAACGAACAGGTCAAGATCGCCTATCTCGGTGTTGGCCTCGATGACGATGAAGAGGCGCAGGAAACCTCTGGAGAGGTGGCTTAATGACTATGCAGAAGACGGCATATGTAGACGTAAAAAAGTTTGACACCTTTCCCAAGTTGCTCGCTTACAATGCCGAGAACTACGCGGATGAAGTGGCGTTAAGAGAGAAGGAATTCGGTATCTGGAATGCGTTCACATGGGCCGACTATAACCGTAATGTCAAACTCTTTGCCCTCGGTATGCACAAGCTGGGAATCGCTCACAACGATTCAGTCGGAATTATTGGTGACAATCGGCCTGAGTGGGTCTATGGCGAAGTTGCTTCACATGCTTTAAGGGCAATGATCTTCGGTATCTATCAGGATTCTCTCAATGAGGAAGTCGCCTACCTGATCAATTACGCCGGTGCCAAGATCATCATTGCCGAGGATGAAGAACAGGTCGACAAGGTTCTTGAGATTACCGAAGAATGTCCCTGTGTCGAACATATTATTTACTGTGATCCGCGCGGCATGCGCAAATATGATGACCCCAGGCTGATGAGCCACCTGGATCTGATGGCTAGCGGTCAACAGCTCGATGAAGAACAGCCCGACCTCTATATGCAGTTGGTCAATCATGGCAAAGCTGAGGATGTGGCGATTCTCTGTCCAACCTCAGGAACGACCTCCAATCCGAAGCTGACTATGCTCCAGGCCGGTCCCATGCTGGAACACAGTGTCGCCTATCTGGAGGCTGATCCGAAGTATCCTAGTGACAACTATGTCTCGGTACTGCCGCTACCCTGGATCATGGAGCAGGTGTATGCCGTAGCTCAGGCCTTGATCAGCAGGATCATCGTCAATTTTGTCGAAGAGCCGGAAACCATGATGGAGGATCTGCGCGAGATCGGGCCGACCTTTGTCCTGCTAGCGCCGCGTGTTTGGGAAACGGTTGCTGCCGATGTCAAGGCCAAGATGATGGATGCAACCAGGTTCAAGCAGGCGATGTACAACTTCGCCATGAAGCTGGCTGAAAAGGCGGCTGCCGAGAAACAGGGCAAACAGTCAAAGCTGGCCTACTGGTTACTGTTCCGACCCTTAAAAGACCGCCTTGGCTTTACCTACCTGCGTTCCGCTGCAACCGGTGGTGCCGCGCTCGGTCCCGACACTTTCAAGTTTTTCCTGGCTATGGGGGTGCCCTTGCGGCAACTCTACGGTCAGACAGAAACAGCCGGTGCTTACACTATACACGAAGCCCATGATGTTGATTTTGACAGTGTCGGCATTCCTTTCCGCAACGCTCAGGTACGGATTGATAATCCTGACCATAACGGCGTTGGCGAGGTTGTCTCCAAGACCTGTGGTATGTTCCTTGGCTATTACAAAAACCAGCAAGCGACTGATGAGTCTCTTATTGATGGCTGGATGCGCACTGGTGACGCCGGTTACTTCAAAAAAGAGAACAACCATCTGGTGGTCATCGACCGCATCAGTGATCTGGCCGAGACCTCAACCGGCAATAAATTCTCGCCGCAGTTTATCGAGAACAAGCTCAAGTTTTCGCCGTTCATTGCTGAGGCGGTGGTGCAGGGTGACGGGCGCTCCTATCTGTCAGCGATCATCTGCATCCGTTTCGATATTGTTGCCAAATGGGCTGAACAGCGGAATATCGCTTTCACCAACTACATCAACCTCTCTGCCCAGGACAAGATTTATGAAATGGTACAAAAAGAGGTGGAAATGGTTAATAAAACCCTACCAGACGCCCAGAAAATCCGCAAATTTCTGCTGCTTTACAAGCAACTTGATGCCGATGATGGCGAATTGACCAGAACCAGGAAGGTGCGTCGTGGCGTCATCAAGGAAAAATATGCCGATATCATCGACACCATCTATTCCGACAAGGATGTCGTTCATATCGATACAGTAATTACTTTTCAAGATGGTAATAAGTCGCGTGTCCAGACTGACATTCGGATTGTGGACCTGGTGTCTCTGAGTGCAGCAAAACAAGCCGTGTAAAAAAGGTCTGTAACCGGTGGTGGGAGAATCTCTATGAATTTTGAATTGTTGACACAACTGATTATCAACGGACTCGTTGTCGGCACCCTCTACGGGGTTGTGGCTATGTGTTTTGTGTTGATCTACAAGTCGACCCGTGTGGTCAACTTTGCCCAGGGGGAGTTCCTGCTGATCGGAGCCTGGACCTGCTGGGCCATGCTGGTCAAGTTTGAGTTGCCCTTTTACATTGGTTTTCCGTTGACTCTGGCCTTCATGGTGGTTTTTGGTGTTCTGCTGCAGGTGCTGGTGCTGCGACCGATGATCGGTGAGCCGATTATTTCCGTGATCATGGTCACCGTTGGGTTGTCGATGTTTTTCCAGGGGCTGGTAACCTGGATCTTCGGTGGTTACACCAAGGCATTTCCACAGGTTTTTTCAGTGAAAACAGTGACTATCGGCGGGTTGCAGATAGAGTCGGCCTATATCATGAGTCTGGTTGTTTCAATTGTCATCATGATCGCTTTTTACTTCTTCTTTAAATATTCACGCCTGGGGCTGGCGATGCGTGCCACGGCATTTGATCAACAGATCGCGCAAAGTCTCGGCATCTCAGTCAAGCATGTTTTTGCCGCTGCCTGGGCAATTTCTGCGGTGGTTTCGGCACTTGCCGGGGTGGTTATCGGCATGGTCAACGGGGTCTCTTCTGCGCTCTCCTTCATTGGCATCAAGGTCTTCCCGGTGGTTATCCTCGGTGGCCTCGATTCGATCGTCGGCGCGATTGTCGGCGGCCTGCTGATCGGCGTGCTCGAGAATCTGGCCGAGTTTTTTGACAGCCAGTGGCTGCACATAGGCAACTTGTACGATATTGCACCCTTCTACGCCTTGGTTATTATTCTGATGATCAAGCCCTACGGCTTGTTCGGCACTAAAGATATCGAGAGGATTTAAACGATGGCCTCTGCTCATTCTCGCATGCGCTGCGGAGAATTCCGCACCACCTATCAGGCGGATATGACCATCTTCCCAACGCCGCTGGCACGTCGGGTTGCTGTTGTTTCAGTGCTTCTTCTGCTCGTGGCACCGCTCTGTCTCAATGCCTACTATCTGAATCTGATGATTCAGATAGGTTACTACGGTATCGCTGCCCTGGGTTTGAATATTGTTGTCGGCTTTACCGGACAGATTTCCCTGGGGCATGCGGCTTTCTTCGGTCTGGGGGCCTTTACCTCGGCGTGGATCAGTAACAATAGCGGTATTCCGGTCTTTTTTACTATCCCTCTGGCGGGCCTGTTTACCATGGCCGTCGGTCTTGTCGTTGGCATTCCGGCGGGACGCATCAAAGGTCTCTATCTGGCGATTGCTACTCTGGCTTCGCAGTACATTCTCGAGGATTTCTTTGCGCGGGCCGACTGGTTTACCGGTGGTTCCGCCGGTGCCATGGCCAACCCTGTTTCGATCTTCGGCTATGAAATGTTCACCGACCAGTCTTTTTTCTACGTAGTGCTCTTCTACGTGGTGATCATGTTCGTGGCCGGCGCCAACCTGATGCGCTCCCGCGATGGCCGTGCGTTCATTGCGGTGCGCGATCATTACCTCTCTGCCGAGATCATGGGGATTAACCTGACCAAGTACCGCATCCTGTCGTTTGGCATTTCTTCTTTTTATGCCGGTATCGGCGGGGCTCTGTTCGGTCACTACCTGGGTTTTGTTTCTGTAGAAGGATTTACCCTGCTGCTTTCGATCCAGTTCCTCGCCATGGTAATCATCGGTGGCCTGGGATCGGTGATGGGAGCAATGCTGGGAACCGTTTTTATGGTTTTATTGCCGGAAGTAATGGAGTTTGGCGTACATCTGGTTGGTAGTAATAGTACAGCCATGACCCTGGCTCTGGCTTATCTCAAGGAGATGGCCATCGGCCTGGCAATCATCTTGTTCCTGATTTTCGAGCCAGACGGTCTGGCGCATCGCTGGAAGATGATCAAAAATTACTGGAAACTTTATCCTTTTTCATACTAACCACCGAACAGAAGGTGCTCGGGTTTACTGGGCTTTCAACGGGGGAGTCGTTCCCCTTGCGGCTTGATAAAGATCATAAACAATAGAGAAGGAGGAAAACGTCATGCGCAAAATGTTACTCTGTGGGACTGCAGTAATGGCAATTTTGGGTTTTTCAACCATGGCAACCGCTGCCGACACGATTCCGGTCGGTCATTTAGCCTGCTACACCGGACCGACCTCGGATGTCGGTCTGCCTTACGGTAATGGCGTTGCCGACGCTATGAATTACATCAACGCGAATGGTGGGGTGAACGGCAAAACACTTGATTTTGCAACAGTTGACTATTCTTACAAGGCGCCACAAGCCATCGCCACCTACAAGAAGTGGCTGGCGACCAATAAACCGGTAGCAATCCAGGGGTGGGGAACCGCCGATACTGAAGCACTGGTCAAATTTGTTGCCAGGGACGAAATCCCCTACTTCTCGGCCTCCTACTCCGGTCACTTGACCGACCCGACCGGTAAGTCACCAAAAACCAAGGCACCAGCTCCTTATAACTTCTTCTATGGCCCTTCTTATTCCGATACTTGTCGCGGTCTGGTGCAGTGGGCAGCTGAAGATTGGAAAGCCAAGAAGGGCAAAGGCAAGCCCAAGTTCATCCACATGGGCGCTAACCATCCTTATCCAAATGCACCCAAGGCGGCTTGTGCCGAATACGCCAAGGAACTCGGGTTTGAAGTTCTCAACCCGATCGTTTACTCTCTCAAGCCCGGCGATGCCAAGGCTCAGTGCCTGACCCTCAAGGATTCCGGAGCCAACTATGCCTATCTGGGTAATACGGCAGGTTCCAACATCTCCCTGTTGAATTCCTGTAATACCGTCGGTGCTAAACCTCAGTACCTGGCGAATGTTTGGGGCTGGGATGAAAATGCCATTAAGGCAGCCAAAGAAGCTGGCGACGGTGTTGCTGTACCTCTGGGTGCCCCGTCCTGGAATGATGATGTTCCAGGGATGAAGATGGTTCACGATATCTCCAAGATGTCCGATTCTAGCGGCAAGACCTACCGAAACCTGCATTACATGCGCGGTGTCTGCGCAGTCTTCTTCATGAAGGATGCCATGGTCTCTGCCGATAAGATGAGCGGCGGAATTACCGGTCCGAACATCAAGAAGGGCATGGAGCAGATGAGAGATCATGTCCCCGCCGGTCTGGAAGGTGTCTGCAAGCCCTCCACGTGGACCAACGAAGATCATCGTGGTACCACTGAAGTCTCGGTCTATACCACAACCTATAACGGTGGTGATTTCACCTTTAACCCACAGTCGACAGTAACCGTTCCTCGTCGTGATGACTGGCTTGGTTGGTAAGATAAACGCTGCAGGGACGGCGCGAGTCGCCGTCCCTGCGTTCTTTCAGTTTGAGATTCAAGATTGTCGGTTCGGAGCAATATTACTCCGAACCGACAATCTTGGACCTGAAGCACTTCGCAGAGGAGCGTGAGCAATGGCAGAGCCAGCACAAAAAGTTGAAGCCAAAGAATCGATCCTGTCGATTAACAATATCGAGGTTGTGTACGACGAAGTTATCCTGGTGTTACGAGGAATCAGCCTTGAAGTCCCCAAGGGTGAAATAGTCACCCTGCTCGGTCCGAATGGTGCCGGCAAATCAACCACCCTTAAAGCGATTTCCGGCTTGCTCAAGACCGAGGATGGCGAAGTGACCCGCGGCTCTATTCATTTTAAGGGGGAAAGTATCGCCAACAGTGCCCCGGACGAGATCGTCCGTAAGGGGATTTTTCAGGTTATGGAGGGCCGGCGTATTATCGAAGATATGACGGTTATCGAAAACTTGCGTTTGGGCGCTTTTACCCGTCGTGATAAATTTATCAAGGACGATATTGACAAGGTCTTCCACTATTTCCCCCGCTTGAAGGAACGTACCGGCATGGCCGGGTATCTTTCCGGCGGTGAGCAACAGATGCTTGCTATCGGGCGGTCGATTATGGCGCGGCCGGAGATGATCCTGCTCGACGAGCCTTCGATGGGCCTGGCACCGTTGCTGGTCAAAGAAGTGTTCAACATTATCCGCACGATTAATCAGGAGCAGGGCATCACCATGCTGCTGGTCGAGCAGAATGCCAACATGGCTTTACATTGTGCTTCCTACGGCTATGTCATGGAGTCTGGCAAAATCGCTCTCGACGGCACTTGCGAGGAACTTCTTGCCAACGAAGACGTGAAGGAATTTTACCTTTCCGGTGGTGACAAGGACCGCAAATCATTTAAAAACCTCAAGTCTTATAAGCGTAGAAAGCGCTGGATGTGAGTATGGACAACTTTTACGATACTCTTGAAACTCGTGGTCATACTGAACGTGAAGCTGCGCAGATGGAGGCACTTAGCTTTCAGGTTGAGCATGCACAAAAGAATGCACCTGCTTACAGTCGCTTGTTTTCCGGTATCGATGCCAGCGTTATCAACAGTCGGACCGCCTTGGCAAGCTTGCCAGTGATTCGTAAAGAAGAGTTGATCGAGCAGCAGCGCCATGACCTGCCTTTTGGTGGGCTGGCCGCAGTCAAGGCACCAGAACTGAACCGGGTCTTTGTTTCGCCAGGGCCGATCTATGAGCCTGGCAGTCGACGAGAGGATTTCTGGCGCTTTGCTCGTGCTCTCTATGCCGCCGGTGTTCGTGGCGGTGAACTGCTGCATAACTGCTTTGCATATCACTTTACCCCTGCCGGTGCCATGGTCGAATCTGGAGCCCATGCGCTGGGCTGTACGGTTTTTGCCGCCGGCCCCGGTCAACTTGAGGGGCAGGTTCGGGCGATTGCCGACTTGCGACCGGATGGCTATGTTGGTACGCCGTCGTTTCTTAAACTGATTCTTGACAAGGCCGATGAGCTTGGAGTTGAAGTTCCCAGTTTGAGCAAGGCACTGGTCTCCGGTGAATACTTGTCACCGAGCCTGCGCGAGACCTTCGCCGGGCGTGGCATTGCGGTGCTGCAGTGTTATGCGACTGCGGATCTTGGGCTGATCGCTTATGAATCATCAGCTGTCGAGGGCATGATCGTTGATGAGGGCATCATCCTCGAGATTGTGCGCCCTGGAACCGGCGATCCGCTGCCGGACGGTGAGGTTGGTGAAGTGATTGTCACCTCTCTGTCTCCAGAATATCCTCTAATCCGTTTTGCCACCGGTGACCTGTCGGCAATCTTGCCTGGAGAAAGTCCCTGTGGTCGGACCAACCGACGCATCAAAGGTTGGATGGGCCGTGCCGACCAGACCGCCAAAGTGCGCGGGATGTTCGTTCACCCTTCACAAGTAGCAAAGATTCTGAGTCATCACCAGGAAGTTCTCAAGGGACGCTTGGTTGTTGAGCGTGTTAATGATGCCGATTCAATGGTGCTTCACTGCGAATTGATGAGTGAGGCACCTGATCACTTGGCCGATGCGGTTGTGGCTACAATTCGGCAAATCTGCAACTTGCGTGGCGAAGTCTGCTTTGTCCCTGTCGGAAGTCTCGCTAACGATGGCAAGGTTATCGACGATCTCCGTCCTGTCGATGTCTGAGCGGAGGCCGAGGATTGCACATGCTTGATGATACGCTGCAAGGCTTCCGGGTTCTTGATCTCAGCCAGTATCTACCCGGCCCGTACGCGACACGCCTGCTTGCTGATCTTGGTGCCGACGTGGTTAAGGTCGAGCCACCGGCTGGCGACCCGATGCGAACTTTCATTTTTCAGGATGATGACGACCTCTCGCCACTTTACAAACAAGTTAATGCTGGCAAGACGGTGGTCAGGATCGATCTGAAAAAAGAGGCGGGGCGTGTCCGTTTTGCCGCTCTGGTAAGCGCCGCCGATGTTCTGCTTGAATCTTATCGCCCAGGTGTTCTGGATCGCCTTGGTTTCGGCTACACCCGTCTGCAAGTTCTCAATCCTCGTTTGGTTCACTGTGCCATTTCCGGCTTCGGTCAGGATGGGCCTGCAAGTCTACGGGCCGGGCATGACCTGACTTACATGGCTCTGAGCGGCATGTTACATCATACCGGGACGCTAGAGACGCCGGTGATTCCCTTTCCTCCAGTCTCCGATTATGCCAGTGGCCAACATGCGGCAAGTATGATCCTGGCGGCGCTATTACACCGGGAGCGCAAGGGTGCCGGGTGCACTATTGATACCAGTCTTTTTGAGACAGCCCTTTCCTGGCAGTCTTTTGGTCAGGCTGGAGTAGGTCGTGCTGATCGGGTTCTCGAGCCTGGGCGTGGTTTGATCACCGGTGGTGTGGCCTGTTATCAGATTTACCGGACCGCTGATCATAAATTTGTGGTTCTCGGAGCGCTTGAAGAAAAATTCTGGCAAGCCTTCTGTACTACAGTTGAGCGACCGGAATGGATTGCCAGGCAACACGTGAAGATGCCACAGACGGCCCTGATCAATGAATTACGCGCACTCTTTGCCACCGCGTCACGTGATGATTGGGTTAGCTTGCTTGCCGAGACGGATTGTTGCTTTGAGCCGGTGCTTGCTCCTGAGGAAGTTGCCTGCCATCCGCACGTGGTACATCGACAATTGTTAGAACCATCGCTGGACGGCGCTCTGCCGACTGAAATCAGATTTCCCGCCATAGTTGATCAGAGAACACCCCGTCATCGGCAACCGTTGCGTGAAGTTACTGTTGAGGATGTTGCTGCTGGTTGGGGGGTGGGTTAGGCTGAGCTCAACCCGTTATCTGCCCTTATTGTAGGACAGGTTCCTATGAAAAAAATCCGCATTCTTCCTATTCATGTCGGTGGAACAATCGCGTCCGCTGCATCCGAAACCGGCTTCAGACCAAAACTCTCCTTTGCTGATCTACTCAGTAGAGTTGACAAGAAACTTGCGGGTGACCGTCTTGTCGCCCAGGCGCAAGCCCCTTTCGGCGAGCTTGGAATTGACAGTGCCTGCCTGCAGATACCGCACATCCAGAAGATTGCCAGGGCAATTTGCGAGAGTTACGACCACTATGATGCGTTTATCGTTACCCATGGGACGGACACACTTGCCTACACGGCGAGTATGCTTTCCTTTATGCTTAAGGGAATCCAGAAACCTGTGGTTGTCACAGGTGCTCAGAGAACTCTTGAAGACAAGGACAGTGATGTAATCGAGAATCTGGAGACAGCCCTTCTTGCTGCATCGACAAATAATTGCGGCGTATGGGTGGCATTTAACGGCAAAATAATCAGGGCTGTTAGAGCCACTAAAATGGATATTGGTGTAGATGGTTTAGACGCATTCGTCTCGAATCTTAGGGACGAGATTCAGCTTTCAGAATTCCTGCTCAATGATTATGCTATCAATAAGGGGCACTTAGAGGCATTCAATACGGAGGCTTCCACCGCAGTAGATATTTTTTGCCTGACCCACACCACAAACCCGCTTTGGCTGAGTAATTATCTCCAGAATTCAGACCTAAAAGCATTAATAGTCCTTATCTATGGCATGAGCGGGCACCGCGAAGACTTGATTGAAGTTCTTTCGCGCTGGGCCAATGACAATGAGGCCTTCATTATCGCAAAATCACATTCGGTCTACGGTAGCACTGATTTGTCAAAATATGAGTTGGGTGTCAAAGCCCTTCGCATGGGTATCCTGTCGTCACTTGATATGACCCTGGAGAGCGTCTACGCAAAAACCAGTCTCCTTCTCGCTCGAAAAATCGAACACCAAGAATTTACCAGGCAGTTTTACTCAAACATTTGTGGCGAACTCGATGAGCCCGATGTGCAGAAATTCGCACAAAAGTCCAACTTCTGGCTCTCCACCGCCTAGACGGCGTTTTGTCGTAAGGAAATATCTCTTTTGCAAAACCTTTTTAGGTGCTTGACTTTGATCAACCCACATGTTTCCGTGTAAAACAGTGTTGTAAGATAAGAGTTTTCGAAGGATAGGAAAACCAACCTAAATAGCGAAGGTTTTCAATATCCATTTTTAGAATTGATGCGGTATCTAAACGGGAAAGAGGAGGTAACATCATGAAAAAGTTGGTTGTATTGTTTCTTGCGAGTGTAATGATTCTTTCATCTGGGGCGGCTTTTGCCGAGAAACTGTATGTCGGTACAGACACGGCCTTCGTGCCCTTTGAATACAAAGGCAAGGATGGTAAATACACCGGGTTTGATATCGACCTGTGGGCAGAGATTGCCAAACGCATAGGCGTTGAATATGAACTGAAGCCGATGGATTTCAATGGCCTGATTCCTGGTCTGACAACCGGAAACCTTGATGTCGCCCTGGCGGCAATTTTTATCAAATCTTCCCGGGAGGAGAAAATCGACTTCTCTCATCCTTACTTCAGGGCTGGTCTGAAAGTCATGGTTTCGGCAGACAACAAAGATATCAAGTCTCCTGCTGACCTGAAGGGTAAAGTTGTTGCCGTCAAGCTTGGCACGGCAACTGTTGAATATGTTGAAACCCTTGGGGCAAAGAAAATCGTCAAGTTCCCTAATATCGATCAAGCTTATCTCGAAGTTGTTACTGGTGGTGCTGATGCAGCAATGCATGACACCCCGAATGTCCTTTATTACATCAAGACTGCTGGCAATGGCAAGGTCAAGGCTGTCGGCCCCGATGTCAAAGCCGCCCAGTACGGGATCGCCTTTCCGCAGGGAAGTCCTTTGCGCGATAAAGTAAACATCGCTCTTCTCAAGATGATGGAAGATGGTAGCTACGCTAAACTTTACAAAAAATGGTTTAATGCAGATCCTGAATAATTTACAGAGAAAAACACACTAAGCAACAATGCAGAACAGGAGTGTGCAGCACTCAAGTGCCCTTCTGTATGAACCTATGCAGAAGGGCACCTTTGTTTCTTCTACAGCAAGAGGCGAATTATGGATTTTGAGTTTTCAGTTGTTATCGACTCTCTTCCCGCACTTTTTGAGGGAGCAAAGTTAACCTGGTACATAACCATCCTGGGGATTATCGGCGGCATGATCTTCGGTATCTTAGCCGGACTGGGTCGTATCGCAGGGACAGCAGCTCTTGGGGAGAAACCTCACGGGATCTTCATCTGGGTCAGTGTTCTGATCAGATATATATCAGGTGCTTATGTCGAGTTGATACGCGGCACCCCGATTATCGTTCAGGCCATGTTTCTATACTTTGCCTTTCCAATGTTAGTCAAGGCCGTTACTGATATCGAACGCTTTCGTATAGAAGCGCTGACTGCTGCAATCATTACCATCATCGTCAATGCAGGGGCCTATATTGCGGAGATTGTCCGTGGATCGGTGATCTCCGTTAACAAAGGACTGTTAGAGGCCGGCATGTCTCTGGGAATAAGCCGTTTTCAGCTGATAGTTCACGTTATTGGTCCGATAGCTATCAGAAGGATGATCCCTCCTCTCGGCAATCAGTTTATCATCAGCCTCAAGGACACCTCCCTTTTTATTGTTATAGGGGTCGGTGAATTAACCAGGCAGGGCCAGGAAATTATGGCCAGCAATTTCAGAGCTCTTGAAATCTGGCTGACCGTGGCAATCATGTATCTGATCATGACAACGGCCCTGGCTATGACATTAAGACACTTCGAGAAAAAGATGAAAATGTTCTGATTTTGCAGCTGGTCAATTATTCTCGGACAGCCTCCTGGATGTTGATTTCAGGCAGCCAACTCTTTAAAGGTCCGCCAGACTGCCAGTCAAAGAAGGATAGGAAAAAGATGCCCAATATTATTGAACTGAAGAATGTGTGTAAATCGTTTGGCAACACGGAAGTTTTACATAACATCAATTTTGCTGTCGAGGAGGGCGAGGTTGTTGTCGTTATCGGCCCGTCCGGTTCCGGAAAGTCTACCCTGATTCGCTGTATTAATTGCCTGGAAATGATAACGACCGGGGAGTTGATTGTTGACAGTATCAGGATCCCTGATGAGCAGGGAAGGATACGGCAGATAAGGCTGGAGGTCGGTATGGTCTTTCAGCAATTCAATCTTTTTCCGCATATGACTGCCCTTGAGAATGTCGCTTTCGGCCCACGCAAAGCGCGAAAAATGAACAAGTCTAAAGCGACGGATATAGCCAGGAGCCTGCTCGACAAGGTCGGTTTGGCAGAATTTGAGAATAAACTTCCCGGGCAACTTTCTGGTGGGCAGCAGCAGCGTGTTGCAATCGCCAGGGCTTTGGCAGTCAATCCAAAAGTTCTGCTGTTTGATGAGCCGACATCAGCACTGGACCCAGAAATGATCGGTGAAGTTCTGGACGTTATGAAAAACATAGCCAAAGACAGCGGCATGACAATGGTTGTTGTCACCCACGAAATGGGGTTTGCAGCCCAGGTAGGTAACAGATTGATCTTTATGGACGATGGCAGAATTGTTGAGGAAGGCAAACCCAGCGATGTGATGAAAAACCCTCAATCGGAAAGACTTAAAGACTTTTTAGGACATGTGAAACACCACTAAAAGAGTAAATCCGACTGATGATATATATCACTCTTGCCGCAACTTCTTTGAAAATAAAGTGGAAAAGAGTCAGTACCGAGCCAACAGGTCCATTTGCGAGCAAACCTATAGCCAATCCGACAAAAAATACTCAACCCCTGAATATCCTGCCCTACGGGTTTATTCCCAACTATTTTCTAACAGAGAAAAAACATGGTTGGCTATAACTTCAGAATCGTTATGGGAACATTGATGGCCAGGCAATAAAGAACGCATGGGGGTAATTTGAAAATGATAAACGATCAAGCCAATAATAGATATGGTCAGCAAATGAGGGTCACGTTCTGGAGCAAGCAAGAGACAGAGTTCATTCATGTTTCTGAGGAAACCACTAAAAACATTGTCAGCAATGAATTGCAATCGTTTTTTGTCGCCATCCAGAATCTCTCTCTGCATGAGCTGGCTTAAATTATTATCCTCATTTACGAGGACACATAAGCTATGAATCAAAATGCGGATACGGTTTTTCGGATTGTCATTTTCGACGAAAGCGTCGCGCATAAAATCAGTGTGTTTTGCAAACGTCTGACCCAATGCCTCAACATACAAGGCCTGCTTGTCGGGAAAATGATGATAAAGAGACCCCACGGTAATGCCCACAGTTTTGGCTATATCACGCATACTTACACCGTCATAGCCTCTTTGGGCAAAGAGCGGGATTGTTTTGGTCAATATCTCTGTTTTTGTTTTTTGTTTAATCGCACCCATATTTATAATTCCCCAACAGCGTAGCGGAGACGTAAGATCGCAAGTGCCGCATCATGGATAGCGGTGTCGTAGCGAACATAGCTTACAGTTTTCATGCTTTCCGCATCAAGAACCTCTGTATTTGTACCAACACCTTCCCGATAACGATTCCTGGTCACGGTGAGGTTCTCATCGGCCTGATCAAGGGCCGTTTCTGCTACCGTTATTCTCTTTCTGCTTTCATTCATATCAAGCCAGGTCTGGCGAACCTGTAGACGTATCAAGGATCTTAGCTCTGCCAACTGTTCAGCAACCACCCTTGATTTAGCAGTAAAAACGGCACCTTTATTTCTCGCTACATTGCCATCAAAAATATCCCATGAGACTCTAGCCATGGCCTGCCAAACACCCTCATGTAGTTGGTGAGAGTTTTCATTGTAATCATACCCCCCAACAAGATCGACTTTTGGGCCGCTGACAGCCTTTTCAGCTTTTGCTTGCCAGCTAAGGGCCTCTATTTGATCTTTTAATGAGGCAAGTTCAGAACGATTATTCAAAGCTTTGGCACTTAAAGCCTCAAGTTCGATTTTCGGGAAAACCAATGGAATCACATCAAGCTGAAATTTCTGCTCCAGTGGGCGACCCAGAAGCCTGTTATATTCAGCCATGGCAACATCCAACCGGTTTTGAGCTCGCAGCGTTGTCTGTTGAGCATTTGCAAGAGCAACTTTGGCTGCAAGGAGATCGTTAAGCGACACCATGCCTTCATCATAGAGATTTTGAACATCACCCGCATGAGCGGCCAGGCTTCGATCTTGGCTGTCAGCTACCTTAATCTGACGAATACGGAGCAATACGGCAATGTAAGCTTCGGCAATTTTGAGTTTTATGGTTTGGCGTAATGCGTCTTCAGTATATTTACTGGCTGATATCCCTGCTGTTGCTGCATTAATCATCGAACTAATCTGGAAATGTGTATAGATCGGCAGACTGGTCATGGCGTGATAGGAAAGAGCGGTGTCGTCGGCTGTGCTGAACTGAATGTTCCCTGCGATTGATACAGGTTCATTATCAAGCACACGGTATCCTGCGCCGACGTTCACAGTAGGAAGTCTGCTGCCCTTTGCTGCAGCCAGAGATGCTTGCATGGAAAGCGTATCTTGTGCCGCAGCCTTGAGTGTGTGGTTTACTTGCAACCCTATGTTCCAGGCCTCTTCCAGGGTTTCCGCAAAAGCACCTCCGGACAGAAAAGCGAATGCTATGCCAATAAATATTATAAGCACCTTTTTTCTCATCATTGTTTCTTCCTTTTGATGGGGACGCTTGAGATTTGCCATGATTTAAACTTTACTATTCCGCCTTCAACCAAGGAATAAACGGCCGGAATGACCACCAGGGTAAGCATGGTGGAGCTGATCATGCCGCCGATTATTGCTACAGCCAGAGGCCCGTTTGAGTCAGCACCTGCACCGTAACCTAATGCGGCTGGCACCATGGCCAGGATAACTGTAAAAGAAGTCATGAGTACGGGCCGAAGTCGTAAAGGGCAAGCAGTGGTTAATGCTTCATAAATGTTTTTGCCTTCAGATCTGAACTGATTGGTAAGATCTACCAGAAGAATGGAGTTCTTGGCCACCAGACCCATAAGGAGAACCAGTCCCACCATAGAAAAAATATTTAAACCATGATTAAACAGCCATAAGCCGCCAATGCCGCCGATAATCGCCAGCGGTTGAGCGGCCATAATGATGAAGGGTTGAAGAAATGAGTTGAATTGACTGGCCAGAACCATGTAGACCAGAATGATGGCCATAAAAAATGTAAAGCTAATATATTTAATCGTTTTACTGAATTCTTCGGCCCGGCCAGTCAGCTTAATGGTGTAACCAATGGGCAACAAGTCTTTTGATGCTGTCATTACATATTCTACAGCAGTACCCAAGGCAACTTCCGGAGTGGCAAAAAATTCAGCAGAATATTGCAGATCGTATCTGGAGATAACTGCTGGCCCGAGCACTTTTTCAAGATGGGCCACAGTATCCAGACGAACCAACTCACCACTTTTAGCTCGCAGATAAATGCGTCGTAAATCCTGAAGTGTCGTAATCTTGCCTTCAGCAGCTTTCAGACGGATGTCATAGCGTTCTCCGTCACCAGGGTCGTCATTATATTTTGCCACATCCATCCCACCGACTATGGCATTAACTGCCATGGCGACATCTAATGCGGATAATCCCAAATCAGCAATCCGTGTTCGGTCCACCACAAGCTTTACTTGAGGCAAGTTAAGTTGCAAATCAAGGTCTACCTGACCAAGCTCCGGGATGGCAGCAAGCTTTTTATTCAACGCTTCAGATACTTCAGCGACCCGTCCAAGTTCAGGGCCGGTCAAATTGAACTGCAATGGTTCTCCGCGCTGCCCACCAACGATCGCAACTGGCGATGGAAAAGCCTGAACACCCGGAATACGGGCCAGCTCTTTTCGCAAAACGGGAATCAAATCATACTGCTTGATCGTGCGTTCAGACAAAGGTGTCATACGCACAGAAATCCGGCCTTTTGAAACCTGTCCAGTTATGTCGGTGCCAATGGATGAAAGGTAGGAAGCGATTGACTCAGGATGCGATTTCAACACTTTTTCAACTTCAGCAAGGCGGTCATTCGTGTATTCGATAGATGAACCCAGGGGGGTTTTCAAGGTGATAAGAAACCGTCCCTTGTCTTCGTTAGGCATAAAACCTTTGTCGAGCTTTTTGGCCAGTGGCATAATCACCATCACTGCTATGACGGTTAGAAGGATTGTCCCCCAGCGAAAATGTAAGCCGAACTGTAAGATAGTGAGATAGATTCGATCCATAAACTGAAAAATGGATTCCCAGAAAATATAGATTCGGCCATTGTTTTTCTTTACTACCAGAAAACGGGAGCAGAGCATGGGCGTCAGACTGATGGAAACAAACAGGGAAGTAATGACTCCAACCGTAACCACCACAGCAAAAGCGGTAAAAAAACGACCAATAATACCTTCCATGAAAACAACAGGGGCAAAGATACACACTAAAGAAAATGTGGCGGCAAGAACGGCAAAGACAACTTGTTCTGTCCCGGCAAGTGCGGCTTGAGGTGGGGTCAACTCTGGGTTGTCTTCTCGAAAACGAAATATATTTTCGAGAACCACAATAGCATCATCTACGACCACGCCTATAAGTAGGAGCAAGGCCAGCATGGTCATTTTATTGAAAGTATATCCTAGGAAATACATCACCATGACTGCGCCCAACAGAGAAACAGGAACGGCAAGAGTAATGATCATGGTAGAGCGAATGGACTTCAGAAAGGCAAAAACCACTAACGCGGCAAAGAGAGTCCCAAGCCAAAGATGCTCCATGAGAGATTTAATTGATTCCTTGATAAAATCAGCATCATTTGAAGCAACTTCTATACGTACTCCTGCAGGAAGTTGGGGGATAATTTCGTGAGCCAGCTTTTCTTTGACAGCCTCGACAATAGCCACTGTATTTGCACCGGATACCTTGACAATGCCAATACTGACGCAGGGTTGATCGTTAAATCTTGCTAGTTTGCGGTTATCTTCCAAACCATCTTCCACTCGTGCAATCTGCTTTAAACGAATGGCAGTCCCACCACGGTAAGTTATGATTAGATTGGCCAGTTCATGAATGTTATGAAATTCCAGGTCAAGCTTGATGAGGTTTTCAGTCAGACCATCGACAAGATAACCTCCCGGCAATTGGACATGGTTCGTCTGGAAGGCACGAACGACATCGCCAATGGTAATCGATAGGCCGGCCATGGCGTCCGGTTGCAGGTTAACCCGGATGGTTCTATCACGTTCGCCACCCAGCTTAATTTCTCCTACACCATCAATTGATTCGAGTCGTTTTTTGATTGTGTTGCGCGCATACTGATTGAGTTGTTGTAAAGTGCGGTCACCCAGCAGGCTCAGCCACATTACTGGTGCGGCACCGATTTCCACCTTCGCAACCACAGGTGGATCAGCCTCTCTAGGTAGATCGCGCAAAGCCTGATTAACTTTAGCCAGAACCTCGTTGAAGGCGACATCTACATCACGGCTCAACTTGAATTTAACCACAACGACGGATACACCCGGTGCTGATCGCGAGGTGAGATGCTCGATCCCAGGGGTAGAATTTACTGATGTTTCTATGACGTTAGTAACGGTGGTATCGATAATGTCAGGATCAGCCCCTATCATAGTTGTCGTGATTGAAATCATCGGAAAATCTATTTCCGGATACTCATCAACCCCGATACGGTTATAACTGACCAATCCAAAAAGGATGATAACCGCACTGAGCATGGTAGCCAGAACATACCGTTTTATAGATAGCGCAGGTAGATTCATTGCCGTTGTCTCGCGATAACTATTGCCCCGTCAGTAAGAAAAGCCGCGCCGTCAACCGCTATAGTTTCGTCTCCAGAGAGACCACTAATAATTTCAACCAAATCGCCCTGCCTTTGACCTGTCGTAACCTTACGTTGGTGGGCTGTGTTTTGGTCAATTTGATAAACAACTTCTCCGTCTGGTCTCCGTACAATGGCTATGCTCGGAACCAGTAGTCCATTCTTATGCTCCGCAACAATGACCGTGCCGTTAATAGTCCCACCAGATCGCCAAGTCCCTGGGTTTGTCAGATAAATAATGACTTCAACCGCCCTGCTGTGGATATTAACTCCAGGTCTGATCTGACTTATTTGGGAAACAACGACACGTCCGGGCGTAAGAGGTGAGGTTAGCTTAACCTGCTGGCCAGTTGCCAGGGTTGACGCGACATTTTCAGGGAAAGGTAAAACAATCCGCAGAAACTGATCCGTAACCATAATGTAGAGGGGGGTCCCCGGTTTGACAAAATCACCTTTGGAAACAAATCTTTTTTCGATCCAGCCATCTACGGGCGCAAGCACAGAAGTTTTGTTCAATCGGCGTTTATTCTCTGCTAAACGGGCCTTGGCTCCTTGCAGTTGTTGCTTGAGAGTGGCCATTTGCACCTGGGCGTTATCCAGGCGAGACTGGGAAATGGAGTTTTTTGCGCGTAGGTTAAGGTTGCGGGTGACTGTCAGCTCCTGATTGTCAATCAAGACCTCCAGCCTGTCAACCTCAGACTGCAAAGCCACTTTCTCAAGTTTTAGCTGTGTGCTGTCAATGGTGAGCATGGGCGACCCTGCCATAACCATTTGGCCAGTATCCACATAAACGCGTTGTATTCGACCGACCACCTCGGCAGAGACTTCCGGATTAATTTTCGCCTCAACCCTTCCCATTGCCTCTTCCGTTACAGTGACCGTATTCTGAATGACTGTGGTTGTTGTCACCGGTGTTCCTTGATTGTCACTGTTGGCCCAGCAGTTACCAGTGCCCAATACTGAAACCAGAAAAACAAATATTAGCGTTATGGTATTCAACGGTCATCTCCCTTCCGAATAAGTGTTGCATCAAAACTAGTTAAACGAACGTTTGATCGGCAGATTATTTGAGGAGAGTCTTGGGGTCAAGCGAAAAGAGTCTTGAAGGGCCAGCGCGAATCTTTAAAAGACTGTCATTGGGTGTTTGTAGGGCTTGATTGGCCTGTGTTTAAAAGGTGAGGGAAGGTGTCCCGTGCCATGTTGTTCTCTGCAACAAGTTCATACGCCTTTCGTTTCCCAGAAGAATCCCATCTGTCGTCTTGTGTTTCTGTAGAAAATCAACGATTTCGCGCTGCATAGGTTCCGACAATAGATGGAAATCCGGACGCTTGTTAGTGACGAAATCATTTTCATCATTAAACAGAAATGTTGTCTGGAAGTAGATCGTTTCGCCCATGGTCCAGCCACCCAAATTTTGTATGGCGTAAATTGCCGATGCCTTTGCTTGTTGCTCATCGTTGCTGTCGACGCTGAAACGTTCCCTCGCTGCATTAAAAGAGCCGCCGTCACCAGGTTCAATGACTATAATGACACCGGTATCCTTGAGTAGTTGAGTGACGCGTTGGAGGCTGATCTGCATTGCCTGTATCGGTACATGATGTAAAGAGAGGGTGTAGATAGCGAGATCAAAGGATTTATGCGGCACATCAGGAATTCCGTCCGCAGGCGACAGGAATTCGACATTTTCCGCACTGACATTGGCAACGGCTGCCGTCACGACTTCTGGATCCGGGTCCGTAGCCACGACCCGTGCGGCATGCTTTGCCAGATCACGGGTGATTCGTCCTCCGCCGCAACCAATTTCGAGGACCTCTTTGCCGAACAAGTCATAAACAGCGAGAATGGCTTTGATATGTTGAT
>JAMONP010000045.1 GCA_027065695.1 Desulfuromonadales bacterium
AAGGTTTCTGGCGAGCTCCGATCCGATCCCCTCGGTTCCGATCGTGGTTCGCAAGGATACTCCCGTAGCATTGATTGAAGAGATAAAACGCGCCCTGCTGGCAATTGATGCCACTGATCTGGCGATGGTCGAACGCATGCAGAACTGGGACCCTGAATTTCGCTACGGTTTTACTGAAGCGACTATCGATGACTATCAAGAGATAATCGAGATTATGGAAGGCGTTCAGGAAGGCTGCGGTGTCCGATGCCACTAAGCGTCTCGAGATGGCTGGGGATACGTGCCCGCTTCATGCTGCTTGCAGTCATTCTCACACTGCTCTTCTCCGGGCTGTGGGGAGTCTGGACCTGGCAGCGTGAACGTGACCTGCTTTTCGACCGGGTTGACCGCCAGGGCGAAGTGCTAGTCTCAACCATGGCGATTCCGATTATCAACGCACTGCTTTATGAAGAGCTGGGAATCATCGAGGAGGGTGGCCTGCTGGATAATTTCGTTGCTGATATTATGGCCAATGTGCAACTGCAACCGCTCTACGCCATTGTGATTGGCAAAGACGGTCGGGTGCTTGCCCATAATCGTTTGACCGAATATGGAGAAATATATACCGATCCACTCACCCTGACCGCCTTGGCCAGTGATAGGGTCATGCAAACCAGAACAAGCTTCAATAACCAGCCAGCAATTGATTTTTCGGCACCGCTGGCGATCTCCGGCAAACGCTGGGGATGTCTACGGGTTGGCGTTTCGCTGCAACCACTGCAAAAAGAGCTGAACTCTCTGGCCAGCAGCATTCTAGGCTTTGCCCTGGTATTCTCAGCCGGTGCCCTGGTGGTCTTTTTTGTTGCTGGACAGAAGCTCTCCAGACCGATTGTAGATCTTGCAGAAAGCATGGAGACGATGGATGTTGAGAAGCCCATCTACCTGCCGCAGAAGGTGAGACGTGATGAAATCGGCCGTCTGGAGCGCAGCTTTCACGATCTGCTTGAGCGGTTGCGAAAAAGTGAGATGGCGCGCCGGAAATCAATGGAAAAGTTTGTTGATAGTGAGCGTTTTGCTGCGGTCGGCAAACTGGTCTCCGGGATTGCTCATGAGATCAACAACCCGTTATCTGGCATAGAAGGAGCTCTTTATCATCTTCGCGAAGAGGAGGGAGGGCAATCGGCCAAGTATGTCAATGCCGCTGAGCAGGGTGTGGAACGTATCGGTCGCATCGTGCGACAACTCCTCGATTTGTCGCGAGCTGATGCGTTGCTCGTGGAGACGGCTGACAGTGCGGAGTTTTTTGAGGAACTGGCTCTGTTTGCCAGGATGGCAATCAAGAAAAGAAACTGCAGTCTCCAAACTGAGGATGGTTATGCGCGTGGTGAGATCCTGATCGATCGAGACCGTATCCATCAAACTCTACTCAATCTGGTACTCAATGCCGCCGATGCTGTTTCAACAAAGGATCAGGGTCTCATAAAGCTCGAAACCTTTTCGCATGATCAGGGCTATGCCATCAGGGTGCTTGATAACGGTCCGGGAATTACCGCTGAGGTTCAAAAACAGATTTTCGAGCCTTTTTTTACGACCAAGGACCCCGGTAAGGGGACCGGGATGGGACTGGCCATTGGACGGACGATTGCTGAAAAGCATGGCGGACGCCTGGAATGCAACTCTGTCTCTGGACAAGGAACTATATTTACTCTCTGGTTACCGCTCGACACTACTAAGAAAGGGGCTTCGGTATGATCAAAAGAATCCTGCTTGTTGAAGATGATGACCTGCATCGCACCATGGTAACGGGAGCGCTTGAGAAGAACGGCTATACTGTTAGTAGTGCCGAAAACGGTCAGGAAGCCATCCATGCGATGCAGGAAGAGACCTTTGTTGCAGCATTATTAGACATTCGGTTGCCGGATGTCGATGGTTTTGAATTGTTAACCATGCTCAATGATGCTCAACCGGAATGTCATGCGGTCATGATGACTGGCGAAGCCTCAATCGAGTCAGCCGTACGCTCAATGCAGGGGGGGGCTTTCGATTACCTGGCCAAACCTTTTCGTACTGAATTGCTGTTGATGAAGCTGTCGCGTATTTTCGCCTGGCATGAACTAACGGAAGAGAACCGCATGCTACGGAGCGTAACGGCCCATGGCATGGTCGGGACCAGTCGAGTCCTGAAACATTTTCTGGAGAGTTTAAAGGGTGCTGCGGAATCAGAAGCAAGCGTTATGTTGCTTGGCGAAACCGGGACCGGTAAGGAGTTAGCAGCAGATTTTATCCATCAGAATGGTTTTAGAAACGATGGGCCGCTAATCAAGGTCAACTGTGGCGCAATTCCGGAGAGTCTGCTCGAAGTTGAACTTTTCGGCTGTATCAAAGGGGCCTTTACTGGCGCTGATCGCGCTCGACCTGGTGTTCTTGAACAAGCGCATGGCGGCACTTTGTTTCTCGATGAAATAGGTGAAATACCATCTACAATGCAGGTAAAGCTGTTGCGTGCCCTCCAGGTGCGGCAGGTGACCCGGATTGGTGGCCAAAAGCCATCGTCTGCCGATTTTCGTTTGGTTACAGCGACTCACCGTGATTTGGACGAATTGCGCCAGTCCGGCCAACTCCGCGACGACTTCTTTTTTCGGCTCAATGTGGTCCCCTTGACTGTCCCCCCCTTGCGAACCCGCCGGACCGATATCCCCCTTTTGATCAGTCACTTTGTTGAGCGTCATGCGATACGCCATCGTAAGGAACTGATCGAATTCACTCCGGAAGCCCTCGAATTGTTACAGAGGTATAACTTCCCAGGCAATGTCCGTGAACTGGAAAGCCTTGTAGAACGGCTTCAGGTGATGTCGCCAGGGGAACAGATCCTTCCTCGGCATCTTCCTGAGAACATCCGCCAGGCCGTGCAACCCAACGGACGCACGGTTCAGTGTTTCCGAACCGAGTTGCCGTTGCGTGAGGCGGTCAGAGACTTCGAGACCCACTTCATTCAACATGTCCTTAATGAAGAGGGCGGCAACCGCACCAAAACGGCCAAGCGTCTCGGTATTGCCAGGAAAACCCTTTGGGAGAAACTGGCGGACACTGTTACGGAAAAGTAGCAGTTTCAGTTAATCCTTCCAAGTAACTGACTTTCAAGACTAATTCTTGCTTATGACCCGATAGCGTTACTTTCTTGTAACAATCACACTGTTCCTTTCCAAATAAGAACCTATAGAAATCAAGTAGTTTGGTATTGGCACGTCCTTTGCTATGGTTCCTTCGTGTGTAAGCTTTAGTGATTAGCTTAAGTTTCTTTTTCGGGGATCACATTTAAAGCAACAAAAGGTTTTCGACAAACCATTTAAGGGAGGATAAACATGAAGCTCACTCGCAGAGATTTCATCAAGAAGTCGGCCGCGACCAGTGGTGTCGTGTTGGCAGCCGGAACGGCTGCTCATGCCATGTCTGACAAACCAAAGACCAATGCCATGGCGGAAGCCACAGCTCAACCCAAGTCACTGGGTACGGGTGAATGGGTCGCCACCACCTGCCAGGGCTGTACTTCCTGGTGTTCCGCAGAGGCTTTAGTGCAAGCTGGCCGGGTTGTCAAGGTGCGTGGCAATCAGAACTCCAAGTCGGCTGATGGCTATCTCTGTCCGCGTGGACATTTGTCGATCGGCCAGATGTATGATCCAGACCGCATTAAGGTGCCGATGAAACGGACCAATCCGAAGAAGGGCCGCGACGAAGACCCAAAATTCGTACCAATTTCCTGGGATGAAGCCCTAAACACCATCGCGGACAAAATGATGGCGCTACGTAAGAGCCACGAAACCAATAAGTTCATGTTGATGCGCGGTCGTTATACCTATACCCGTGACGTCATTTATGATGCCATGCCGAAAATCTTCGGTTCACCCAATAATATTTCCCATAGCGCCATCTGCGCCGAAGCCGAAAAATTCGGCGCCTATTTCAGTCAGGGTTTCTGGGATTATCGCGACTACGATCTGGACAACACCAAGTATGTTCTGATGTTCGGTGGCGACCCGATTGCTTCCAACCGCCAGGTTCCGGTTGCTATCCGCAAATGGGGCAAGGTACTCGACCAGGCGACGGTAGCCGTGGTTGACCCGCGCCTTTCTGCAACCGCTTCCAAGGCCCACGAATGGCTGCCGGTTGTTCCCGGTGAGGACGGTGCCCTGGCCGTGGCCATGGCTCACGTGATCCTGACAGAGGGACTCTGGAGTCACGAGTTTGTCGGCGGCTTCAAAGATGGTGTCAATCGCTTCAAAACGGGCAAGTCTGTCGATGAGACCACCTTTGAGGAAAAGCTTACCAACGGTGTGGTCAGGTGGTGGAACCTGGAACTGAACGATCGTACTCCCGAATGGGCTGAGCCAATCTGCGGTATCCCGGCAGATCAAATCCGCCGGGTCGCGACCGGTCTCGCCAAGGCGGCACCGAACTGCATGGTCTGGATGGCTCCGGGTGCCTCGATGCAGGTCCGTGGTGGCTATGCGGCCCTTGCTGCCCACGCTCTCAACGGCCTGGTCGGCTGCATCGATACCGAAGGTGGCGTACTGGAGAAGATGAAAGCCCCCTACAGTCACATCCCGCTACACAAGGAGAAGTTCAAGCCTTACATTGATGAAATTTCTGCCAAGGGTCAGAAGAACAAGAAGATTGACCAGCGTGGCTACAAAGAGTTTCCGGCTCTAAAAAAGGGCAAGTCGGGCAAAGGTGTGGTGACCAATCGGGCTGCCGACGGCATCCTCAATGAGGACCCCTATGATATCAAGGTGGCTATCGGCTACTGGAACAACCTGGCCTTCTCCTGTACCGGTGCTGAGCGTTGGGAGCAAGCACTAAGTAAACTGCCTTTCTTCGCCCATATCACCACGAATGCGGCCGAGATGACCTGGTTTGCCGACATCGTCCTGCCGGCAGCCTTCCACAAATTTGAACGCTGGGGGTTTTTGCCAAGCAAGGCGGCCCGTTACAGTTACGTTTCCATCGAGCAGCCAATGGTCAAGCCGCTCTGGGATGTGCGTATCGACGAGACCGAGATCCCCTACCTGATCGCCGAGAAACTCAAGGCCAAGGGGTTCTCGAACATGCTCGATTACTTCCAGAAAGAGTGTAAAGATCCTGAAACCGGTAAGTCACCGACCAGCAGCATGGAGTTTGCCCTCTATGTCACCAAGATTATGACCCAGAACTTCTGGGATCCGGCCAAGTACAAAGGTGGCGACAGGCTGGCCGGTTGGAAGGACTTCCGCAAGAAAGGTCTCTGGCAGTCTGACCCCTACCCGTTCAAGAAGAAATGGGGTAAGTGGAAGACCAAGACTCACAAGTTTGAATTCTATAGCGAGACTCTCAAGGAAGCCCTGCACAAGCACGCCGAAAAGCACAACACAGATATTGATGATATCCTGGCGACAGCCAAGTATACCGCCAAGGGTGAGCAGGCCTTCATTCCTCACTATGAACCGGCTTATCGACATGGTGACGCGAAGGAATTTCCTTACATTTTCCAGGAGTATCGTTCGCGCCTGAACCGTGAGGGGCGTTCCCAGAACCTGGCTGCCTATCATGAGTTCAAGAAAGTTGACCCCGGCGATGCCAGCTGGGATGACGTGATCAAGATCAATCCGAAGGATGCCGCCAAGCTGGGCATCAAAGAGGGCGATAAGGTCAAGGTTACCTCACCGGTCGCTTCCATTGAAGGCAATGCCAACTTATACGAAGGGATTCGGCCCGGGACGATCAGCAAATGCTACGGTCAAGGGCATTGGGCCTATGGGCGAATCGCCTCGCTGAAATTCGGCAAGACCCCGCGCGGTGGCAGCAACAACCACCTGATGCCGGCGGATTACGAACGCCTGAGCGGTTCGACTGCTCGTCATGGTGGTGTGACCCGGGTTAAGATCGTCAAACTGTAAGAATCGACTTTATCGATAGGAGGCGAATATGCCAAAAAAATACGGAATGGTCATTGATCTCCACCAGTGTGTCGGCTGCGGTGCCTGCGCACTGGGATGCAAAAATGAAAACAACACCCAAGCCCGAGTTGGCGGACAGAGCTACAACTGGGCCGACTTCATCATGAAGACCGAAGGGACCTTCCCCAAAACCACCTACACCCAGATGCCGGTTCTCTGTAATCACTGCACCGACGCCCCTTGCGTAGCTGAGTGCCCGGTGACGCCCAAGGCGATGTTCAAGGCCGACGACAACACCACCCTGCACAACCAGGAGCGTTGCATTGGCTGCCGATCCTGCCAGATGGCCTGTCCTTACAGTGAAGAGGAGTTGGATGCATCCAGTATGAAGGGGGAGACCTACAGCGTTATCAGTTTTAACCCGTTTAAGAAGACGACTCAGCCCGAGTGGCACGACAAGTCCATTATGATTGCCGGGTGCACATCTTCCGGAGCTGCTGTCGCGGCAAAGACAAGCTCACTGCCACCCAGCGAAAACAGGTACAAATCAGGTGATTACCAACCGGTCCGCAAGGCGGGCGTAGTCGAGAAGTGCATCCTCTGTCACCATCGTACCACCAACGGACTGCTCCCGGCCTGTGTCGATGCCTGTCCGGCCAGTGCGCGTATCTTTGGCGATCTCAATGATCCGAACAGTGCGATTGCCAAGGCGCTTAAGAAGAACAAGGCGACACGCCTCAAGGTTGATGAGGGCACAGATCCAAATGTTTACTACATCCGGAACTATAATGGCCCCAAGACGTAATAACCTGATTGATTGTTCTCGGGGGCAGAGTCGATGACTCCGCCTTCGTTGTAACAGAGGAACGCATGAACGATTCGCAGAACAGAAGTCATCTTCGTCATCTTGCCAGGGCCGACGTTTACCGGCTCTTGAGCGCCTGTTTCTACCAGCCAGAAGAAATCTTTCTCGAAGAGGAACTCTTTGGCCAACTTAAAACCGCCATGGCCAAGGTGAGCCCGCAAAGAGTTCCCGATGGGGCCTCTCTGGAAAGCTCGTTTCGAAAGACCGGTCTGGAGGCGTTGCAACTTGATTACAGCCGCCTTTTCCTGGGGCCTTTTGAGATTCCGGCCAAGCCCTATGGTTCGGTCTACCTTGACGGGGAAAAGGTCGTCATGGGGGATTCGACCTTGCAGGCTCTTGCATTGTACCGGGAGGCCAACTTCGAAATTGCGGGAGATTTCCGGGAAATGCCGGACCATGTGGCCGTGGAACTTGAGTTTCTCTACCTACTCTCCTTTCGCATCGGTCAGACAGAGGATCATGAAGATCAAGCCCGTCTGGGCGCATTGAAACGCAGGTTTCTCGAAGAACACTTAGGCCAGTGGATTGGGACCTTCTCTGAAGCCATACAGCAGAGTGCCGAATCCGACTTTTACAAACAGCTTGCGGATTTGACGGAACAGTTTGTCCGAGAAGATCTACAGGAACTTACTGAGGTCGTTTAAACGTAATGATCCCGTCACTTGGCAGCCATGCCCTGAAAGCTTTGACACCGCAGACTGCAGTCACGGTCGACTGTTCGCGTTGTGTGCGACATCGCTGCAAGCGTAATGAATGTCGCAAATGTCTTGATATCTGTCCGGTCGGGGCGATCACATGGGAAGTGCACGGGCTGCAAGTTTCCTCCAATCTCTGCACACGCTGTCTGCGCTGCATGGCTGTCTGTCCGACAGCAGCGTTACAGTCCCCTGAGTTGTCTCTGCTGCAGGCTGTTGTCGATTTGGCTGCTCACCCAGAACCGGTGCTGGGTTGCCAGCTTCAAAGTGATACAGAGGCTCACGCAAGGTTTCCCTGTCTGGGAACTCTGGCAAACTCTGAGTCGATGCTGCTGTTCGCTTTGATCTTTGTCGAGGGGATACAAATTAACCTAATCTGCTGTCAAGACTGTCCGAGAGGACATATCCTTGAAGGAGTCCATACGGCCCATGCTCGATTGGCAGAATTCATGCCCGATCATAAGGTAAAACTCGTCAGCGAGCAGAAAAACCTTAAATATCAGCTGGCTTCACTGTCAAGACGCGAGCTGTTTGGTTTCTTCCGTGAACGTTCAAAGCGAAGCACCATGGTTATGGTGGAGCGTCTCCAGGTAAATTCAAGGATACAATCATATGGCAGCAAGCAAGTCCCTCTGGTGCGTACCATGCTGCTCAAGGCGATGGAGACGAGGTCGGAAACACAACAACAATGGATATGCGGTCAGTTGTTCGGACAGGTTTCTTTTACCACGGATTGTACCATTTGCGGCGGTTGTGTCGGCGTCTGTCCCACTGGGGCTATTGGTCCAGAAGAAGACAAGTCCCCCCCGGTATTTGATCGAAACCTTTGCGTCGGTTGTGATACCTGTCAGGCTTTCTGCCGTAAGCAGGGGGTGCAACTAGCAGGCTCAAGCCAAAAACACGCCACATCTCTGGCCTTGAGCTATAAACGCCCATGGTCTGATCCGCTTTATTGAGTACATGTCGACCATTCGTGAGGCCACCTGGAAGAACCGCGCGACCTCTGGGAATGAAGTCATCGAACGACTGCGATGAGCATTTTCCTTGTCTTACATTTCAACATCCTGACTTTGTATCCATGCCAACCCTTATCGAATCGATGGAGCCATTGGTACGCTTGGCATCATCACCTCCATTTTGGAACATTTCTGTGGTAGCTGTAATCGCATTTGGGTCACGACTCAGGGCCTCGTTGAAAGTCGCTTGCTCTCCGACCAGGCTCTCGACCTCAGACCGGCTTTAGCCCAAGGACCGCTGTCTATTCAAGAGGCCCGCTCTGAACTCAAGCAACCACCATCAGCTGTCAGCTACGAACCACCTTTGGCTGCCCTGAAGTCACTCCGCTCTTTAAGACCTCGACCTTGCCAGTCACAGTGACTGCTCGCATCAAGCTATCCATTACCGGGCAGTGTTTCTCAACTATTTCGGCCAACTGCTGAAGCTTCTCTTCCGGTTCGTTGGAAATAATTTTGGTCGTAAACGAAATCTGTGAGAACCCTGCTGGGACGTCCGCCATAGCCAGCATCCCACGAAGGTCTAGATAGCCTTTGGCGTGCACCTCAATTTGCTCTATCTGTAGCCCCATAACTGAGGCATAGGCACGGTAAACGATCTCTTGGCAGCCACCCAGGGCAGCCAACAGCAGCTCTACCGGGTTGGGGCCACTGTCGGTACCCCCCAACTCCAGCGGTTCGTCAATTATGGTCGTAAAACCGCGAATTTGTGACCGAACTGCGAAGCTGTCTTTTTCTGAATAGGAAGAAGCCCGAAACACCGAGGTGGCAACCTGAGGTTTATTTTCAACTGTTTCTATCAACTGCGTAATGGCTTTTTTGATTTCAGCACTCATAAGTTTTCTCCTGATTCATTAATTCAACTATTCGTAAATACTCTTTGCGTTTTTATCGCTTTTTTGATGAGCCATAAAACAACGACTATCGACACAAACAACAAAAACATAAAAGTATTGGAGGCAAAGTCGATTGTATACGGTAGACTTAACCGTGTCTTTACATGACTTTAAGAGCTAAAGACAGACACGGACAATATCAATAAAAAAGGAGATTACCATGAAAAGAGTATTGTTTGCCTTAGTTATGATCAGTTTCTTTATGGGGGCCACCGCCATCTCCAGCTTGGCGGCACCAGGGCATAAAGCACACCACCCTGGCGGTGAGTCCGCTTCCTCACAGGGGATGATGGGGCAACAGGAAATGGCCCAGATGCCTTGCATGGCAGCGAAAACTTCAGGAACCATGCCACAGATGATGGGTAAAGGTATGGGCGATATGATGGACGCAGGCATGCCCAAAATGATGGGTGCTGGGAAAATGGGTATGATGAAACAACGAATGGCACATATGTTTTTCCTGGACCGTATCGATGAACTGGGGCTCACCCCTGAGCAGACCAACAAACTCAAAGCACTCCATTCAGAGTGTCGCAGGGACAATATCCGCAACTCCGCCGAGGCAAAAATCGCCCGTCTGGAATTGACCGACCTGCTGGCCGCTAACGACTGGTCGCTGAAAGACGTCGAACCTCGGGTTCGTAAAGTGCAGAAACTGGAAGGAGATATCCAGGTTCGCCATCTTAAGGCGCTGAGTGACGCCCGCAAAGTATTGACCCCAGAACAACTGAAACAGGCCCGTTCAGGTGATAATTCCGACAACCTGGAAAGCCTGTTTCAGTAAGCACATTTTCTGGCACTAAAAGTTACCTGATCTTCACCGAGCGCAAACGCAACGCGTTGCTTATTACCGAAACCGAACTCAGGCTCATTGCCGCAGCAGCGATCACCGGGCTGAGCAGAACACCAAATAACGGGTAGAGAAGCCCCGCTGCCAAGGGCACACCCAGTGAGTTGTAGATAAAGGCGAAGAACAGGTTCTGACGGATATTGGCCATAGTCGCACGGCTCAATTTGCGGGCGCGGATAATCCCTGTCAGGTCACCCTTGACCAACGTCACTCCGGCTGATTCCATCGCCACATCTGTGCCGGTGCCCATAGCGATACCGACTTCAGCCTGGGCCAGGGCCGGGGCGTCATTGATGCCATCACCAGCCATCGCCACGATCTCTCCAGCATCCTGAAATCTTTTTACTGCTTCGGCTTTTTCATCCGGCAGTACCTCGGCTACGATCTCGTCGATGCCGAGCTTCTTACCGACCGCTTCTGCCGTAGCGCGGTTGTCGCCCGTCAGCATGACGATCTTGATCCCTTCAGCATGTAACTGTTTAATCGCTTCGGGAGTGGTCTCTTTGATCGGATCGGAGACCGCTAGCAACCCGGCCATCTGACCGGCAACAGCGACGTACATCACCGTCTGTCCTTCACCGCGCAGCGCTTCTGCCTGGGCGGCCAGTTGCCCGGGATCGATGCCATAGTCGTCCAGCAGCTTGCCGTTACCGAGCAAAACCTCGACCCCGTCAACCTGACCGGAGACGCCTTTGCCGGTGTGTGATTCGAATTCCTGTGCATCTGTCAGCTTCAGGCCTCGATCGATGGCCCCCTCAACCAGTGCCGCCGCCAGGGGATGTTCGCTACCCTTTTCGAGGCTGGCAGCAAGCAGCAACAAGCGCTGTCCTTCAATCTGTTCAGCCGGTATCACGCCCGTTAACTTCGGTTCACCAAGCGTCAGGGTGCCGGTTTTGTCGACCACCAGGGTGTTGACCTTGCGTAGGGTTTCAATTGCCTCGGCATTCTTGAACAACACTCCGAGTCCTGCCCCTTTGCCGGTTGCCACCATGATTGACATGGGCGTCGCCAGTCCCAAGGCACAGGGGCAGGCAATGATCAAAACCGAAACCGCCGCAATCAGCGCGTAAGCCAGGCGTGGCTCGGGGCCAACCAGAAACCAAACGCCAAAAGCGAGTACGGCAATGGCAATCACCACCGGCACAAAATAACCGGCCACCTGATCGGCCAGTTTCTGGATCGGCGCGCGACTGCGCTGGGCATCAGCGACCATCTGGACGATACGCGCCAGCAGGGTATCGCTGCCGACCTTCTCGGCTTGCATAATCAATGAACCGGTGGCGTTGACAGTGGCTCCGATCAGCTTATCACCTGCCTGTTTGCTCACCGGAATCGGCTCACCGGAAATCATCGACTCATCAATCGAGCTGTTCCCTTCGATAACTATACCATCGACCGGCACTTTTTCACCGGGACGGATGCGCAGCCGATCACCCGCTATGACCTGTTCGAGAGGGATATCCTCTTCGCTGCCATCAGGATTAATTTTACGTGCGGTTTTCGGAGCCAATCCGAGTAGCGCCTTGATTGCAGCACCGGTCTGGCTGCGTGCCCGCAGTTCCAGAACCTGCCCCAACAGGATCAGAGTGACAATCACTGCCGCCGCTTCAAAGTAGACCCCAACCGAGCCGTCCGGACCGCGCATGGCGACTGGAAAAATTTCCGGCATCAGCACCGCTACCAGGCTGTAGCCATAGGCCATCGAAACACCAAGGCCGATCAGGGTGAACATGTTGAGACTTTTATTAATCACCGACTGCACCGCGCGGACGTAAAAGACCCAGCCCGCCCAGAGGACTACCGGGGTCGACAGCAACAGCTCGATCCAGCCAAGGGTCCGGGCCGAAGCTAGCTGTTCGATAAACTGGCCACCCGGCAACATTTCGCGCATGGCGATAATCACCAGCGGAATCGAGAGTATCGCGGAAAACAGGAAGCGTTTCCACATATAGCCATATTCCGGATTCTCTTCCTCTTCGAGGGTGATGACCGTGCTCTCCAGCGCCATGCCGCATTTGGGGCAGCTGCCGGCAGTGTCCTGCACCACTTCCGGGTGCATCGGGCAACTGTACTCCGTGCGCGTCTGTGGTAACGGTGAAAGTGGCTCCAGTGCCATACCGCACTTGGGGCAGGAACCTGGGCCAATCTGTTCAATTTCGGGGTGCATCGGGCAGGTGTAGGTGGCCGCCTTTTCGGCCGCACTGGCCGGAACTGCTGCTGGCTGCTCACCGCTATAGGCTGCTGGATCAGCCTTGAACTTGGCCAGACACTTGTCACTGCAGAAGTAGAAATCCTCCCCAGCATGCCGGTGGCCTTTATAGGCGTTTTTGTCTTCGGTCTGCATGCCGCAGACCGGATCGACAAACAGCTCTACTTTTGTTTCATGATGATGTTCTTCACTCTGCCTGTTCATAATATGCACTCCCTTGCCAGGAGCTTGTCCGACAATACCATGATCGGCTGCAAGCCCAGCTGTTTGGCCAATATTTCAGCTCCTTTTCTACCAATAGCTATGGCTATTACTCTCAAACGAGCTAAAATCTGTTCTCAAACTTCTGGGCTTTCGCTTCGACCCTTATTGCCGGACAAGCTCCTAGAGATATCTTGTGTCGACTGTCACAGTGTGGACAGTCGATTATTTCTTTACAAGATCTTTGCTGTTGTCAATGACCTGCTCCTGTTTCTTATGCTTATGCCCGCCGCAACAACCACCGTTACGGATCATCATGAAAAACATGCCACCCAAAAACAGATACCAGAGTATGTCTGTTGTTGTCGGGTTCATAACACACCTCGCAAATCGTTAGTGATGACATCCTTGGCTGTCATCTGCTGCCAATGCTTCCAGGATGGGACATTCTGCTGTCGGACCATGCCCATCGCAGCTTGCGTCTAACTTTTCCAAAGCCGCGAGCATGCGGGTAAGATCTTGGATCTTCTCAAGAATGTCTTTGATCTTTTCTTTCGTCTGCGCCTTTACATCTGCTTTTGTGGCATCAGGATCGTGTTGCAAATCCATAAGGCCTTTGATTTCGTCCAGAGAAAAACCTAGCTTCTGGGCCTTTTTGATGAATCGCAGTCGAGCAGCAGTGTCCAGTGGATAACATCGATAATTGGCTTCCGTCCGCATTGGTTCGGCGAGCAGGCCACGCCGTTCGTAAAAGCGTATGCTGTCAATGGAGACATTGGTTTTTTTAGCCAACTTGCCGATTGTCAGTGTTTGCTGCATCTTGTTTCTCCTGTTTTTTGGTGTTGCTTGCCCTAACCATAAACTCTTGACCATAGTCTAGAGTCAAGAGAAAACTTTTACATAAACGGAAACTTTGCACGGCACCTTTACGACACAATAATCGGTGGTATGTTTTAAGTGGTCTGTCGGTGGGAGAATCGTCGGCCGAATTGAAACCAAAAATCTCCGGTTCTATAACCCAAAAGAAGGTTTAACGCAGAGTCGCAAAGAACGCAGAGGAAAAGCTTCTAATCTTGGGGAAAATATTTCAATTGTGGTCATTACTCTCTGCGTCTCCGCGCCTTTGCGTTAACATTAATGAGTTACGTTGGCTCTGCCTTTGTTTGGTGGATAGAACCGAAAATCTTTGTGCCTAGCAGAGCGGATTCCCTGCTTGCCCCGACGCATTGTCTAACAGCAGTCAAGGAGGATTTCAAAGTGGACTATGTATTCACAAAAAGGCTGGATATATCTTTTGATCAGGCGATTGACCTGGTGGTCGCAGGGCTTAAGAAAGAAGGATTTGGGATTTTGACAGAGATCGATGTGAAAGCAACCCTTAAGAAAAAACTCGATGTGGATTTTCGCAATTACCGTATTCTCGGTGCATGCAACCCTCCCTATGCACACAAGGCTTTGCTCGCGGAACCTTGGATCGGCAGCATGCTTCCCTGCAACGTGATTGTTCAGGAGTTTGACGATGGCACTGTTGAGGTTGGTGCAGTCAACCCGATTTCCTCTATGCAAGCAGTTGACAATCCCGAACTCGGCGAGGTTGCCATGGAGATCCAGAGTAAACTGCAAAGGGTCATTAACAGGTTGTGAATTCATCTACCTTGTTCATCATGCGTCGAGGTATGCCGGTCCCAACTCCAAGGCATTAATAGAGACAGCTTCGGACTGAAGGCTGCGGATGTCTTTGCGGTTTTTTGCAGAAGTGCTGTAAAAAGTGCTCCGCCAGTGATGGAATATCCATCGGCCGTTCGCGCAACGGCGGCAGGTGCAGCGGCACAACACCGAGGCGTTCAAATTCGCCTTCCTGAAGCACGCGCAAAATTTTAGCCTGGGTGGTCAAACTCATATCGCCAATTTCATCGAGGAAAAGAGTTCCCTTGTCGGCCAGTTCAAAGCGTCCTTTGCGTTGCTCGGAGGCACCAGTGAAGGCTCCTTTTCCATGGCCGAACAGTTCACTTTCCAGCAGGTTTTCATGCAGGGCAGCGCAGTTAACTTTGGATAAAAGGATCTTTTGCCCGCAAGCTGTTGTGGTGCACGGCCCCGGCGACCAGTTCTTTGCCGGTGCCTGAATCGCGCACCCAGAGTTGCACTTCATTCATTTGCTGCTTTATACCGAGTTCAATCTCACCACCCGCTGCAGTCGCGACCAGGCTGTTCTGCAGAAGATTGAGCAGCACCTGCAGCAGATCCGCATCGGCGCTCAGAGTGACCTCTGACTCAGGTAGCCACAGATTCAGTTTGATCTGCTGGCTGTCGGCATCCGGTTGTACAAAGGTGATCGCTCGTTGCGCCAGAGCACTAAGGTCAACCGGTGACAAAGGCAAGAGTTGCGGCTAACGCCAGGCAGGCAAGGATGAATCCGACGGCGGGCAGTGGAAGTTTATTCAGGCGTTGCGAGTTAGGGATCATTTTCTTTCTGATGAAAACATATTTTGATCTTCCTTGACAGGAACACCTGCACGATTATTTACCTGAGGGGCTGATATGTCAAAAAAATAATTGCCAGATCGTTTACGTGGACAAACAAAATGAGGTACCCGGACCAGACGTAAAAAGCACTAAAGTGTCAAATTATTTAACAGTGAGATCCGGCGGCCGTCTGACCTCAGAAGAATTTGTTCTGCAGACTCTGTAGGGTGATATTGAGAAACTCGGCAGCGTGGATACGGTTACCGGCCGCCTGCTGAACCATCCCGAAACTTCCCAGCAACACCATTGAGTTAAACGCAAATTTCCCCTCCTTTGTTTTTTCGGTAGACTACAGCCAATATGCGGTTGATACTGACATGGTGGAGGCGATTATCGTCAAAAGAAACTAACCTGGCCCTTACTGAAGGAAAGACATGACTCACCGTAATTTCATTACTATCTCTCTGCTGGTTGTTTTCAGTTTTGTTTTCCTGGTCGGCACCTGCACTGCAGCCAGCACGGAACCCGCATCGGCACAAGATAGCGCGGACAAAGCACTCAGTATAGAACAAGCAATAGTTCTGGGGATTGTAGAAGGATTGACGGAATACCTGCCAGTCAGTTCAACCGGGCACCTGCTTCTGGCTGAACGCATCATGAGTATCGGTGAGGCCCAGGCGACCTCAACAGAAAAAAGAAAACAACTCCGGGAAGCCACCAATGCGTACATCATCTGCATTCAGATCGGTGCTATCATCGCTGTACTTTGGTTGTATTCCCGCCGGATCAAGCAGCTCCTGCTCGGCCTGACCGGCCAAGATGCTGATGGGCGCCAACTACTGATCAATATCTTTGCAGGCTTTATTCCTGCGGCAGTCATCGGTCTGCTCTTTAACAAAACCATCAAAACCTATCTCTTCGGGATTTGGCCAGTGGTCATTGCCTGGTTTTTAGGCGGCGTGGCGATCCTTGTTGTCAGCCGTTATAATCGAAGAAAAGGCAAACCGCGACAATGTGGGCAACCACTCGTCGAATTATCGTGGAAGAAGTCACTGTTTATCGGCTTTGCCCAATGCCTCGCCATGTGGCCTGGAGTCAGTCGCAGCCTGGTCACCATTGTTAGCGGGATCCTGGTGGGGCTGTCTCTACCGGCCGCAGTTGAGTTCAGTTTCCTGCTCGGCTTGATCACTCTCAGCGCTGCGACAGGTTACGACATCCTCAACCATGGTCAGATCATGTTGCAAACCTTTGATGTCCTCTCCCTCGCCATCGGCGTTGTCTTTGCTTTTGGATCAGCGGTTCTGTCGGTGAAATGGATGGTTGCCTACCTGAACCGTCACGATCTGTCCATTTTCGGCTACTACCGCATAGCCCTATCACTGGTCACAGGGACGCTGCTGATGAATGGACTGCTGTAAGGCATTACTACAATTATCTTCAAAAATAACGTAACCATTCAGTATTATGAAAGATTGTCATTCCCGAGGGTGTAATCGGGAATCCAGACTTTAGAACCATGGATCCCCGATAGAATCATTCGGGGATGACAGGCATTTTTGTAAAAAAGAAAGCTTGTGCTGAACAGTTACATAATTCCATAGCCCTCACCACCCAGGTGAACTTTGAGCATGGTGCGGTGAGCGGTGTCGTCATCAACCAGTAAAAGAGTTGTGTCAACCTTGCTCATTGGTACCCCCATTTTGCGGCATGACCAGACGGATACAGGTCCCTCGGCCTGCTTCAGTTTCCACCTCAATCCGGCCATGATGCTGTTCAGCAATCTGCTGAACCATCGCCAGACCGAGTCCGATGCCATCTTTTCTGGTGGTAAAAAATGGGTCGAACATCTTTGCGCTTTCCTCCGACGACATGCCTTTGCCTGAATCGCGCACCCAGAGTTGCACTTCATCCATTTGCTGCTTTATACCGAGTTCAATCTCACCACCCGCTGCAGTCGCGACCAGGCTGTTCTGCAGAAGATTGAGCGCACCTGCTGCAGCAGATCCGCATCGGAGCTCAGAGCGACTTCTGACTCAGGTAACCGCAGATTCAGTTTGATCTGCTGGCTGTCGGCATCAGGTTGTACAAAGGTGATCGCTCGTTGCGCCAGAGCACTAAGGTCAACCGGTGACAAAGGCAAGAGTTGCGACTAACACCAGACAGGCAAGGATGAATCCGATGGCGGGCAGTGGAAGTTTATTCAGGCGTTGCGAGTTAGGGATCATTTTCTTTCCGATGAAAACATATTTTAATCATCCCTGACAGTAACACCTGTACGATTATTTACCTGAGTTGCTGATATGTCAAAAAAATAATTACCAGATCGTTTACGTGAACAAACAGAGCTCAGGTGATCATGCGCTTAAAAATGCGGTTCGTAGCCTTGAATCTATAACGTGTTGGTGGCTCTGAGTATAGCGACGGGGTTGATTTCTGTGGCTGTCAATGATATATAGTAATATTCATATTATTTACCTGTTCATACTACCAACAAGGGTCAAGCAAACCGTTGTGGGAAAACTACAGGAGAAACAATGAAAGCAAATCAGTTCTTATTTCTTCTGCTGATCATAATGATCAGTATGCCGAGTTTCGCAGCCCGTTCGATAATGCCTGAAATCTGGACTGCGCGGCAGGCGATTACCTTTGCCAGGCAGAACAACCCGGATAGCCAGCTTGCACAGCAGCGGATTTATCAAGCCAACGCCCTGTTGCAGAAAGCCACTGTTAACTTTTATCCACAGGTTGAACTTACAGGCAACTATAGCCAGACCAATAATCCAATGTATTCCTTCGGCAACATTCTTAATCAAGGGGAATTTACGCCGGGGATTGACTTTAACGACCCTGGTCGCACTGACAACCTCGAACTGGGTCTTGGTGTGCAGTACCGCTTCTACAATGGTGGCCAGGATCTGGCACATAAAAACGCAGCCAAAGCTGGCATCGATCTTTCGGCCGCAGAAAGTGAAGCGATCAGCCTGAAGCTTGAATTTGAGGTCTTTCGCGGTTTTCAACGCATTGTTGAAAGCGGCAAAGTTATACAAGCCAGAGTAAAGACCTTGGAGGCCATCGACTCCTCGCTTGAGGTTGCGCAGGCCCGCTATGATGCTGGTGATCTACTTAAACTCGACTTACTAAATCTTCAGGTAGAGAAATCACGAGCCACAGAGAATCTACTTCAGGCACGGCACAACCTTGTATTGGCCAAAAAGATCTTTCTGACTCTTCTGGGCCTACCCGGCAACGACCTGCAAATTGAGGTTAAAGACGCAGAACCGCCAGCCATGCCAATACATCCCAACCCTGGTCAACGCCCTGAGCTGAAGAAATTGACTGCTGCTTTAAGTGCTGCTGAATCACAACTGGCGGCAGCTCATGGCAGCCGCTTGCCTACAGTCGATGGTTTCGCCCGTTACCAGTATGATCAGGGTACCGTCCTGGGCGGTAACGGCGACTCCTGGTTGGCCGGCGTTAATTTTAACTTCAAGTTGTTCGATGGGCATCAATCCGCTGCCGAGATTGCACTCTCCAAGGCACAGCTAGGGGCCTTACGCGCCGAAAAAAAGAAAATGGAGCTGACGCTTGGTCTCGAAGTGACCCAAGCTCAGCTGTCCTTGGATCTGGCCAGACAGCGTCAACAGGTCACAGAGAAAAGGGTTGAACAGGCAGTTGAAAGTGAAAAATTAACTCTGGCTCGATTTCACGCTGGGGTGCTTTTGATTTCCGAACTGATCGATAGCGAGAACCGCTTAACCAATGCCCGGATAAGTAATGTTCTTGCTGTTTCTGCGATACAGATCGCCATAGCAGAGCTACGACGAGCGGCCGGTTTGCCACAATATGCCGAAGCCTTCACTCAGACCACCAGCATGGAGAACCAGCCATGAGACTGAAAAAATGCTGTTTATTTTTAACCCTTCTGTTGCCGTTGATTGTAGCTGGCTGTAATGATCCGGCGGAAAAACCTGCAGCCCAAAGCCTGCCATCGGTGAGGGTTCAGGTCGAAACCCTGGCTCTGAATGCGGTGCCCTTTCAGGTAGAACTGGCAGGAACTCTGCGGTCGGTCGAATACGCTACTATTTCGTCACGTGTCTCTGGCCAGATCGTCAAGCTTCCAGTGCGGATCGGATCAAAGGTTAAAAAGGGTGACTTGCTGGTAAAAATCGCTGCAGCTGAAATTAACGCCAGGGTTCAGCAGGCCAAAACGCAGCTCGCACAGGCGCAGCGCAATCTAACGCGTGAGACCAAGTTACAGCGGGTCAATGCGTCGACTCGGGAAGAGGTCAAAAGTCTCCAAGAACAGGTAATGATCCGTGCAGCGGCCTACCGTGAAGCACAGGCTATCCTCGGCTATACGGAGATTAAAGCACCCTTCACAGGCACAGTGACCGATAAACAGATCGAAGTAGGTGATCTGGCTTCGCCCGGGGTTCCGTTGCTCAAACTGGAAAATGACACCGCACTTGAAGTCGTGATACAGGTTCCCGAGGCTCTGGCTCATGATTTAAATCTTGAGACTCGACTAGCATTGACTGTACCGGCGGCCAAATTGGTGATTAAGGCGCAAATCCGAGAAATCTCACCCACGGTTGACCCGGCATCGCGAACCACTCAAGTCAAGCTAATGCTGCCAGAGGCTCCGGCACTACGGAGCGGGCAGTTTGCCCGAGTTGCCCTGATTGATAACCAGGCAACAACATTGATGATTAATAGCAAGGCCCTGAGGAAGAAAGGGCAGTTGCAGCAGGTGTTTGTCGTTGAACAGGGCAAAGCCCGAATGCGGCTGGTTCGAATCGGTGCGCATTTCGACGGGCAGATCGAAATTCTTTCTGGACTGCAAGCAGGGGATCAGGTGGTGATCGACGCGACCGGAAAACTGCAGGATGGCCAGCCGCTTGAGATCATAACGGATCGGTCGGCACAATGAATGAGCCACAGGTTGAAAAATCCGGATCTGCCGGGCGGATAGCCGCGTATTTCATTAATTCGAGGCTAACACTGTTAATCGTGATCGTCTCGATGCTGCTCGGCCTGATGGCAATCGTCATGCTGCCACGCGAGGAAGAACCGCAGATCAAGGTGCCGATGATCGATGTTATGGTCAGTATGCCCGGTGCCACGCCTACCGAGGTTGAACAACAAGTCTCCATTCCGATGGAAAAGCTGCTCTACGAGCTCCCTGGTGTCGAGTATATCTATTCGACCTCAATGTATGGCCGTGGACTGCTGGTAGTAAGGTTTTATGTCGGTGAAGATTCTGAAGCAGCTATGGTTCGCCTGAACCAGAAACTGGAAGCCAACTTTGACCGGATCCCGCATGGTGTATCCAAACCGCTGGTCAAGCCGCGTACCATCGATGATGTTCCGATTCTGGCGCTGACCTTCCATGGCGGGGGTTACGACCATTTTATGCTACGGCGGCTGGCGGCTCAGGTTGACGACGAAATCAAGACTATTGCCAATGTCGCTGAGACCAAATTGATCGGTGGTAGCCGCAGGCAGGTACGGATTGAGTTCGACCCACTGCTGCTGGCGGCACGTAACTTGACACCAGAGCAGCTGATCCCGGCGATTAAACAGGCTAACAGTCAGGAGTACACGGGCAAGATCGAAGCCCTCAACCACCAGATCATGCTGCAGACCGGGCAATTTCTCAGCTCAGCCGCCGAGATCGGCCGGGTTGTTGTTGGTGTTTACGACAATCATCCGGTTTATCTCGCCGATGTGGCGCATATAACTGACGGTCCGCAGGAACCGGATACCTACGTATTCTACGGCGATGCTAGCCAGAACGAAGAAGCGGCAGTGACCCTGTCGGTGGCCAAACGGCCGGGAACCAACGCCATCGATGTCGTCCGTGAGGTCGAGGCCAAAATTGACCTTCTGAAAGGGACTATGATCCCGTCAGATATCAAGGTCAGTGTCACGCGTAACTACGGTGAGACCGCAGCCGAAAAAGCGAATGGACTCTTGCTGCACATGGGAATTGCAGTGTTCGGTGTCGCACTTTTGATCTTCTTCTTCCTCGGTTTTCGTGAGGCACTGGTGGTCTTGCTGGCGATCCCCACGACCCTGGCCCTGACGCTCCTGGTTTTTTATCTCTACGGCTACACCCTGAATCGTATTACCCTCTTTGCACTGATCTTTTCCATCGGTATCCTGGTTGACGATGCCATTGTAGTGGTGGAAAATATTGTCCGCCATATGCGCCTGCCTGGGGGACACAGCAAATCAATGGTGACGATTGCTATCGAAGCGGTGGACGAGGTCGGCAACCCGACGATTCTGGCGACCTGGGCGGTGATCGCTGCGATTCTGCCGATGGCCTTTGTCGGCGGCCTGATGGGCCCTTACATGCGACCGATTCCGATCGGTTCTTCGGCGGCCATGATATTTTCTCTGCTGATTGCCTTCACTGTCACTCCCTGGGCGGCGATCCGCCTGTTAGCTAAATGCAGAGGAACAAAGGGCGCTGAAGACGCATGCCAATTGGACCAAGATCATGCTCCAGATGATATTCTGACGCGGCTTTACCATCGGCTCATGGAGCCATTACTTGGTAGTGTTTTCTGGCGCACACTCTTTTTTGCCACTATTGTCGCGCTGCTGCTGGGTAGTTTTTCCATGGTCTATTTTGGCCAGGTTAAGGTCAAGATGCTGCCCTTCGACAACAAGAGCGAATTTCAGGTGATTCTCAACATGCCTGAAGGCTCAACCCTTGAACAAACCAGTCGCGTAGCGCTTGAGATGGCGGCCGTGGTACGCAAAGACCCGACGACAACTGATTACCAGGTCTATGTCGGCACAGCGTCGCCATATAATTTCAACGGCCTGGTACGCCATTATTACATGCGCAGCGGACCAGCAGTGGCCGATATCCAGGTCAATCTACTACCCAAGGGCAAACGTTCTCTACAGAGTCATGATATAGCCGTACGCATGCGACCGGAACTCAGTGAAATTGCACAAAAATACGGAGCCACTGTCGCTGTCGCTGAAGTCCCGCCCGGACCGCCGGTCCTGGCAACTCTGGTGGCTGAAGTTTATGGCAGCAGCGACGAGCAGCGGGTTAAACTGGCAAAACGGGTCAAGGAGATCTTCAACTCCACCGAAGGCGTGGTCGATGTCGACTGGTACCGTGAAACGGAGCGCAAGCGGTTGGTCATCAAGGTCGATAAGGAGAAGGCTGCCCTCAATGGTATCAGCGGAGGAGCAATTACCCGCAGCATAAAAATGGCGGCCCAGGGGGTATCAATCGACCTGTTCCACCAACCATCAGACAAGGAGGAGATCGAGATTATTCTGCAGTTGCCGGCACGCCTGCGGGCTCGAATCGACGGCCTTCTAAATATTTCTCTACGCTCGACAACTGATCCGCAAGGGCCTCTGGTGCCGTTGCGTGAATTGGTGACGGTCACTGAGCAGGCGGTTGAGCAACCGATCTACCGCAAGAACTTGAAACCGGTAATCTACGTCACCGGTGATGTCGCCGGCAAGGTTGAAAGCCCGGTTTATGCCATTTTTGACATGAATAATCAGTTGGCGAAACTCAATGCCAGCGATTTTGGCGGCAGCGATGATTCTATAGAGATCTTCAATCTTAACCAGCCCTTCAACACTATGGAACCGTCGATCAAGTGGGATGGCGAATGGCACATCACCCTTGAGGTCTTTCGTGATCTTGGTTTGGCCTTTTGTGTGGTAATGATCCTGATCTATATACTGATGGTCGGCTGGTTTAAAGACTACTTAACGCCACTGGTGGTCATGGCAGCGATCCCCTTCTCACTGATAGGTATTCTGCCCGCGCACTGGGCTCTGGGAGCTTTCTTTACGGCAACCTCGATGATTGGTTTCATGGCTGGCGCCGGGATTGTGGTCCGCAACTCAATCATCCTGGTCGATTTTATCGAACTGCGCATCAGTCACGGTCTGCCGTTGGCCGAAGCCGTGGTAGAAGCCGGAGCCATCCGCTTCCGACCGATGCTGCTGACTGCTCTGGCCGTGGTAGTCGGTGCCTCAGTTATTCTCGCCGATCCAATCTTCCAGGGCCTGGCGATTTCATTGATGTTTGGCGAGATCGCCTCACTACTGGTCAGCCGTATGGCGGTACCAGTGCTCTACTACATGCTCAAGAAGCGCAGCACAAACCCCATATAAGGAGATTTCAACCATGACTATCAACCGCTATCTGCGCCTGGTTGCAGGTTTTTTCATCATGCTTAGTGTCGCACTGTCTCAGCTTCATTCACCTTACTGGCTCTTCTTCACGGCTTTTGTCGGTCTGAATCTCTTCCAGAGTGCCTTTACCAACTGGTGTCCGATGATCACTTTGTTACGCAAGTTTGGTGTCAAGGAAGGGTGATCTCCAGCGGTAAATTGTATCCAATTTATTCAGGCGTTGTGTGCCAGGGATCATCAGGATAAAGCTTCGGTAATTCTGACGTTTTTTGGGTGGCCTGACTCTGACTCCACCCGGCAATACAATCAGCCAAAGCTTGCCCATCCCAGGACAAATCACCCCCGCCATAAAGACACTGATCAAGGGTGTTGAGCTCTTTCCGCAAAACCGGGTCAGCACTCTTGCATAAATGTTCATACTCGCTGCCGGGCATATCGGACCACACTATGCGACTCCATAACACCAAGGTTCGCCGTGCCATCTGCGGGTTATGATTTCTGGCCGCCTGAATAACCGCCTGACGAGCAGCTTTTTCATCAGGTAGCGATTCTGTTTCTCCAGTGTCGTCAAGAGTTATACGCCGTCGCCGCTGGTACAGTAACACCAGCGTAAACAGCCAGCCGAGCGCTAACCCCAGGCTGAGCCAAGGCCAGAAACCGGGTGACAATTCACGTCTGTTAAGTGATGAAGATGCCGCAGGCAGAGAAGTCTCCGGGGTAATTTTGTCGGGCAATTGAGTCGTTGCCGAAGGTTTTGTTGGTGGAGGCGGGGCTGCCGAAGAAGTAGCTACTGAACTGCCGACAGGCGATACAACCTCAAGCTCCATAGCATCCAGATGGGCCTGCTGCCAGCGACCTGTTGTAACATCCCACCAGTCCAGATCAATTGCTGGCAACTGAAAACGTCCGGGTTTGGTCGGTACCAGAGCGATCTTCTGCTCCAGCACTCCGGTAATGCCTTGGCTGCCCAGCTTATCTTCACGACTCGGCTGGTCGGGGTAACTTTTAAAGCTATCGGGAATGGCCGGTTTCAACTCCGGCAACTGTACTGCGGCCACCCCGCTTGCACTCAAGCGCAGGGTGCGGGTCGCCGGTTCACCAACCACCAGCTTCGGCGGTTGTTGCTGCCAGTCATCTTTCAGCTGCAGTGCGGTTGCCGGTATCCAGGGACGACGCCCCAAGTCTGCAGGCAGCGCTGTCACCTCAACCTGGACAGGTTGCGAAGTACGGCGCACCCTTTGCCCACGTTGCCCGTAGGGATCGAAGCGCGAGCGGCCACTGGAAATAGTGCCATCGAACTGCAGAGCCGGAATCCGCAGCTGTCCGCTACCCTGAGGGAAGATCGCGTAATCGCGCTCAAACACCTGGTAGAGCCGGCCGTTGCGACGTGTCTCATAGCTGCGGTCGTCACCCAGTTTTTTAACCACTGCCTCGACACCGGTTGGCTGGGGTTCACTTAATTGACCGTCAAGCAGATCTACCCTTCGCAGCAGGCGCACTTTGAACAGCAACTGCCCCTGAGTAATAATTTTCTGCGAACTAACCTCGACCTCGAGAAGTAGAGGTTCATCCACATTACCGCTCTGCACAGAACGATCAGAGACCTCAATCGGTAACGGCGTTGAGCAATCTTTGCCAATACAGATCGCCGGAATCATGAGCTCCCCTTGGGAGCGCGGCATCAGAGTCAGGCTGTAAACCACAGAACGGCTGAAACTGCCGTTGATGATCTGCATCTGACTGCTTTGCGAGCGGCTGAGAATTTCCCAATCCTGCTGTAAGGGCGTCAAGTCCGGATCATTGTCAGGGCTGCTGTCGATGCGCAACTGCAGTTGCAGACTTTCATCAATGGCAATCCGATCGCGGTCGGCCACAGCCTGCACGGTAAGTGCCGCAGCCGTGCTCACCCAAAGAGCCAGGAACAACAGGGACAGAATAAAAGTACGCCAGTTAATTACCATGATTTATCCATTTGCGTTTGTCGACCGCGTTGGCGGTACTGATAGAGAAACTTGCGTCGCAACAGGCCACCCGGGTCATCGGGAATCTGCTGGAGCAGTAGCCGAGATTCCCGCTGCTCGGCGCTTTCAGGTATTTCATCAGCAGGCTCAGAGGCAACACTGTCCTTTTCTTCAGGTTGTTCCTCTGCCGTTTCAGCAGCAGAGGGTTGTGTGGCAGAGCTGGCCTCTGGAGAGTTATCTTTCTCCTCGGCTGATTTGTCCTGAGCCTTCTGCTCTTTGTCCTTATCTTGCGATTCATTCGAGGTAGCCGTCGGTTGGTCCTGAGACTTATCATGCTCTTTATCAGAGGAGCCGGATTTATCCTCAGGCGGCTGTTGCTGATCACCCTCTCCGCTCTCATCCTGGCCTTGATTCTCCTGCTTCTGTCCCGATTTCTCTTGTTCCTGCCCCGGTTTCTTCTGTTCCTGCCCCGGTTTCTTCTGCTCCTGTTCCTGTTCTTGCTTCTTCTGTTCCTGTTCTTGCTTCTGAAGAGCCCTCTCGACCAGTTCTTTATTGAACTTGGCATCAGCTTGACCCGGTTCTATGTCGATCGCCTGCTGATACGCCTTGAGTGCGGCTGGCAGGTTACCGGTTTTTGCCAGGGCATTGCCTTTATTGTACCAGTCATCAGCGGTCTGTGGCTCTTTGAGCTGTTCGGCAGACTCGGTATATTTACCATCACGATAGAGCGCACTGGCTTTCCAGCGTGCATCCTCAAACCTCTGTGCAGCTTCGTCGTAGTCCTTGTTGACAAAAGATTGCGCCGCCTGTTGATCAGGGGTTCGCCACAACTCCTGCCAACCAAGCGCCTCAGCAGGTGGCGGCATCAACAGGACCAAAGGCAGAACCAACAGCCAACCGCGACGAAAAGCCAACGCGGCAAGCAAAGTTAGCGGCAAGAGCAGCCAGATCCCCTCTTCGCGCCAGCGATCACCGCTAGCCGCAGCCGTTTGTTTGGACAGGTCAAGATATTGTTCATCCAGACCGGCAAGCAGACTGCGCAGGTCGGTATCATCAACTGTAAGTGAGTGGTAACTGCCGCCACCGGCCTTGGCAAGTTGTTGCAGACCGTTGATGTTAAGCTTCGGCAAAATCATGTTTCCCGCAGAATCTTTTAAAAAACCACCTTCTGGCTTGGGAATCGGTGCTCCTTCAGGGCTGCCGACACCGAGAACCTCCAGCTCAAAGCCCTGCTGTTGCAACTGCCGAGAGGCGTCCAGGAAGAGTTCCGGTTGATCTTCGTCGGTCACCAGTAACAACCGGCCGCGATTCAGACTCGCCTGTTTCAGGAGCTCCCCTCCCAGTTGCATAGCACGCGCCAAATCACTGCCTTGAGCTGGCATCAATGCGGGATCGAGGCTTTTCAGCAGAGCTTCTATGGTATGCCGATCCTCAGTAAGGGGGGTGACGGTGAAGGCATCTGCGGCAAACACGATCAAGGCTGTCTGGCCCTCCTGGCGCTGCCGCAGCAGATCGGTAATTTTAAGACGTGCACGCTGAAAACGGCTCGGTTTGAGATCGGCAACCTGCATCGAACGTGAGAGGTCAAACAGAATTACCAACGCCGACTGTTGTCGGAATAATGGCTGTGGCTGACGCTGCCAGACCGGACCAGCCAGGGCAACAAGCGCTAGCAGCAAAGCGATCAGCAGCAACCATACGGGCCAGTAGGCTCGGCGCACTGAACGTCCGAGTAACAGGTGCGGCAACAACTCGGGATCGCAGATAGCCTGCCAGCTGCGGCTGCGCAGACGACGACGAGCCAGCCAGAAAAACAACAACAGAAATGGCGGCAACAGGAGAAACCATTCCGGGCGCAGAAAATGAAAATTGTTCATGCGCGCCTCCTGCCAATAACTGGCAACAACTGCGGCAACAAAATCAGAAGCGATCCACAGGCCAACGCAAACCCGAGCGGCCAAGGATAAAGCTCCGAGACCGGGCGAAAGACTTTCTGCTCCCGTTCCACTGGTTCGAGACGATCGAGCTCGGCGTAAATCTCGGCCATTTGTTCGCTATCACGAGCACGGAAGTAGCGTCCGCCAGTCATTTCAGAAATGGCAGTCAGGGTCTTTTCATCAAGATCTGCAGAAGGGTTGACCGTTTGCCGAAAGAAAAAGTTGCGTACTTCCATGGCATCAGCGCCAATGCCTATGGTGTAAATCTTCAGGCCTTCTCGGGCCGCAAGTTCTGCCGCTTTGAGCGGTGCCAGCTGGCCTGCGGTGTTGGCTCCATCGGTCAAGAGAATCAAAACCTGTTTTTCACCCTGTCCCTCCTTGAGCCGCTTGACCGCCAGACCGATGGCATCACCGATTGAGGTCCGGTCACCGGCCAGTCCCAGTGCCGCTTCGAACAGCAGTTGCTGAACGGTATGGCGGTCGAAGGTCAGGGGAGTCTGTACATAGGGCTGATCGCCGAATAAGATCAGACCCAGACGGTCGCCGACGCGACGCTGAATAAACTCAGCCGCGACCACCTTGAGTGCAGTCAGACGATCCACGGTTTTATCGCCGAGACGAAAATCTTTCGTTTGCATACTGCCGGAGAGATCAACCGCCAGCATCAGATCGCGCCCACTGATTGGTAATTCAACGGGTTCTCCATACCATTGAGGACGCGCCGTTGCACCCACCAGAAGCAGCCAGAATAATAGCGCCAGTGGCAACTGCCAACGCCCTTTTCTGCAACTCAGCTGATGTTGAGCCCCAGCAAAGGGTGAAAGGTTTGGTACCCACAGGGCGGCTTCTTCAGCGGCCAGAGCTGGCGGCCAAAACTTATAAACCAACCATGGCAGAACCAACAGGGCAAAAGCCCAAGGCCAGGCAAAATGGATCATCGTCCCCTCCAGAATGACAGCTGTTGCGGCGGAAGTTTTTTCAACCAACGACGACAGAGTGCGATCAATGCTGTGCCATCTAGCGTAACCACCGGCCGATAAGGTGCGTCGATAAGATTGCGCCCTATCCCGGACGAAAAGGGTTGATCATCAAAGGGTCGGTCGAGGAACTGTAACCAGTCTTCACCACTCAAACCGGCGACTTCCTGACGCGGAAAATGACTGATCGCGGCCTGCCGCAAGAGGCGTGACAGAGAGCGAACCAGTTGCACTTCCGACAGGGACGATAATTCATTGAGACGCGCCAAAGCCAGACACCGCAGCCTGCGGCGACGACGATAAAGCAGATAGCCCCGGATAATGACAACCAGCAGAGCCAGCAACCCAAGCAGCAACCACCAGCCGGGAGCAACTGGCCACCAACCGATTTCGCTCGGCAGGTGGATATCACGCAACGGCAGATCGGGCGGAGTTATGACCGGATTGGATGGCATATTATGTTTGCCTTTTTGCATCAGTCAGACAATCGAGCGGATCCAGATCGGTCGGCAGTGAAAAAAACCGACAGCGTTGACGGCGACTGAATTTCTGTAACTTTTGTAGCCGTTGGGCAAAATTATCGTGATACTGCCTGCGCGCTGCATAATCGGCAGTCGCGATGGTCAGATCGCGTTCACCGTCACTGAGCCGATAGGTTCCGGCAGGTGGCAACTCGGTTTCCAAGGGATCGAAACAGTGCACCAGCCCCAGTTCACAATGACGCCCTAGCATTGCCAGCTCTTTTTCAACACGCTCGTCCCACTGGTTAAAATCGCTCAACAGTAGAATCAGACTGCCGGGTCGAGCTACCCGCCGCAGGCGTTGCAGGGTCGTAGCCAGTCGCTGCTGCGGAGCAAAGGGCAGATGAGGTGCACGCTGCCAGACCGGGTCTGCCACCATCTGGCGAAGCAGCTGTAAAACCGCCTTCTTACCAAGCTGAGGCCGCAACTCCAAACTGCGTTCTTCAGAAAAGAGAAAACCGCCGACCCGGTCCCCACGCGCCAGTGCCTGCCAGGCAATGAGTGCCGCCATGTACGAGGCCTGTACCGCTTTGAAACGGCCGCGGGTGGCAAAAAACATTGGACGGCGATAATCGATGGCCAGCAAGACCGGCCGTTCACGTTCTTCGTGGAACAGCTTAGTATGAACCTTGCCGCGCCGCGCCGTTACCCGCCAGTCGATACTGCGCACATCGTCCCCGGGCAGATAGGCGCGCACCTCAGCGAATTCCATGCCGCGACCGCGAAAACGGCTGCGGTAACTGCCATGCTGTGATGCCAGTCGTTTACCAGACAAGCTGGTAGCAGGGAGCAGCTGATCACCTAGAGCAATCAACCCGGCAAGCTCGATGCTGACTGGCGAACCTTTTACGGATGAGCTGGTTTTCCGCATCAGGGCACCGGCACCCGGGCAATCAATTCGGAGATCAGTCGATCAGCGTCCATCCCGCCCGCCTCAGCCTCATAGCTGAGAATCAGACGATGGCGCAACACGTCGAACGCCAGCTCCTGGATATCTTCGGGCAGCACATGGTCACGCCCGGCCAACCAGGCCCGCGCCCGCGCACAACGATCCAGCGCAATACTCGCCCGAGGGCTGGCCCCATACAGAAGAGCACCCTGTAAATCTTCTCCATAGGGTAGCGGATGGCGCGTTGCCAGGACCAGTTGCAGTAGATATTCTTCCAGATTATCCGCCAGGTAGAGATCGAGAACCTGCTGACGCGCCTGTTGTAAATCTGCCATGGAAAGGCGTTCGTGGTAATCTTCAGCCGTAAGCATGGTCGCTGCTCCTGATGCTTCACGCCGGGCCAGGGCAAGAATTTTCCGCTCATTTTCAACGGCGGGATAGCCCACTCTTACATGCATCAGAAAACGATCAAGCTGAGCTTCCGGTAACGGGTAAGTGCCCTCCTGCTCGATCGGATTCTGAGTTGCCATTACCAGGAAAGGATCGGCCAGTGGGTAGGTCGTTTGGCCAACACTTATCTGGCGTTCGGCCATCGCCTCCAGCAGTGCCGACTGCACCTTGGCTGGCGCACGATTGATCTCATCGGCCAAAATCAGGTTATGAAACAAGGGGCCAGGTTGAAAGACAAAAGTCCCCTCCTGCGCGCGATAGACATCGCTTCCAGTCAGGTCGGCCGGAAGTAAATCGGGAGTAAACTGGATACGGTGGAAACTTCCCTCCAGAAGTTCCCCCAACTGACGGATAGCACGGGTTTTTGCCAGACCCGGGGCACCTTCAACCAGCAGATGGCCATCGGCCAGAAGGGCAATTAACAAGCGTTCGATCAGCTGTGGCTGTCCAATCACCTGCTCAGTGAGAGCTTTTTTCAAAAATCCGAAACGTTGCTGAATTACATCCATAAGAACAATCCTTGGTCAAGAGTCAACGAGCTTCCGTCCTGTCGTGCGAAAAACTATTGCTGATTATATACAACACTCATTACAATTTCTTTTCCGCAACATTACAAATTGGTAAGATTCATCTTTGGTGGAACATTCAAGGGCTAAAGACATGTTGTTTACCGGCCGGTTTTTCATTGGTAGGGATAAGGGACATAGAGTATCGGGAAAAACAACCTTAACACTCGCCACCTTTCAGACCACCTGACAGCGTAACTTCAAGGAGAAAGTCACGGCTCCGTTTTTTCTTGTTGATTTGCGGCACCAAGGGAGCTCAACAGCAGCAAGGAGACGCCGATTGTAATACCGATATCAGCTAGATTAAACGCTGGCCAATGCCAGCTCTGCCAGTAAAAGTCGAGGTAATCGACAACAAAGCCACGCACAATTCGATCAAAACCATTGCCGAGCGCACCGCCCAGAATCAGGCTGTAGGCAAGCGACTCCATCCAGTAGCGGGGTTTGCATAACATAACGGCTAGGCAGATCGAAACAACGATAGTCAGAACGATAAAGAAATATCTCTGCCAGCCACCTGCATCAGCAAGAAAACTGAACGCTGCGCCAGTATTCCATAGATGTACCAGGTTAAAAAATCCGGTCAGAGGAATACTCTGACCATAAGGCATCAACTGATAGACAGCGAGCTTTGTGAGTTGATCAGCCACCGCCACGGTTATCGCCATAGTCCACCACAGCCAGGCTCTGGAGACATCGCTCGATTGTGAGCTATTGATTTGCACCATCTATCCTCTCATGCGTGGATAACTGTTCTTTACCCGGCCAGTGTCGAAATAATGCAGAGCCAATAAAGGCAATCACTATCAGGCTCATTTGTGCAGCAATCTCAGGCCATTAAATATAACCATAAGGCTCGCCCCCATATCTGCGAAGACCGCCATCCACATGGTCGTATGACCAGTGAAGGTCAGGACAATAAATACAGACTTGATCCCCAAAGCAATGGCAAAGTTCTGGGTAAGGATGCTTTTGGTTGTGCGTGACAGTCGCAGGAAGGCCGGGATCTTGCGCAGATCATCGTCCATCAGTGCCACATCGGCTGTTTCTATAGCGGTATCAGTCCCGGCGGCACCCATCGCAAAACCGATATCTGCGCGTGCCAGAGCCGGGGCATCATTGATGCCGTCGCCCACCATACCGACCTTGGCCGTCGGGCTGAGTAACGACTCTACAGTGTTCAGTTTATCCTCCGGCAACTGGTTACCACGTGCTTCGTCGATACCGACCTGCTGAGCAATCGCTGCAGCAGTATGTGGATTGTCGCCGGTCAACATCAACGTTTTAACCCCCAATTTATGCAGTTCCGTAATAGCCAGCCGGCTGGTTTCCTTAACGGTATCCGCCACAGCGAAAAGAGCCAGGACCTCGTTTGCTGTTACCAGCATGACAGCTGTCTTGCCCTGACGCTCCAGTTTATCAAGACGCTCCTCCAGCGGTGCTGTCATCAAGCCGAGTTCATTGATCAAACGGTGATTACCAAGATGATAAAGCTGTCCGTCGATTTCTCCGCGAACACCACGACCGGGCACAGCAGAAAAATTTGAGACCTCGACCGGGGTCAGAGCGATATTATGTTCGGCGCGGGCAATGGCTTGCGAGACTGGATGATCGGAACGACCAGCCAGACTGATCGCTAGCGGCAGCACTTCGGACACGTCACCATTAAGTACCGCAAAATCCGTCTGCTCTGGCTTGCCGTGGGTGATGGTGCCGGTTTTGTCCAAGGCCAGGATCACCAGCTTATGGCCACCTTCAAGATAGACTCCGCCTTTGATAAGAATCCCTTTGCGCGCCGCCGCAGCCAGCCCACTTACAATGGTCACCGGAGTGGAGATAACCAGTGCGCAAGGACAGGCGACAACCAATAATACCAGCGCCTTGTAGATCCACTCCGACCAGTCTGCCCCGAAAACGAGCGGCGGAACTATGGCCATGGTCAGGGCGATAGCAAAGACCACCGGAGTGTAAATCCTGGCAAACTGATCAACGAAACGTTGCGTTGGCGCACGACGGCCTTGGGCAGCTTCCACGGCATGGATGATACGCGCCAGAGTGGTGTTTGAAGCGAGCGCCGACACCTGATACTCCAAAGATCCTGACCCATTGATGGTACCGGCGAACACCTGATCGTTTTCAGCCTTTTCCACAGGCAGGCTTTCACCGGTAATCGGGGCCTGGTTGACAGTCGAGCTACCTGCAACAACGTCACCGTCCAGCGCTATGCGCTCGCCCGGCTTTACCCGGACAACCGCACCGAGCGTAATACTTTTGGCCGGAACATTTACCCAACTGCCGTCGGCTTGACGCACTGTCGCAGTTTCTGGAGCAAGGTCCATCAGGCCGCGAATGGCATTCCGTGCCCGGTCCAGAGCTTTTACTTCAATGACCTCGGCAAGGGTAAAGAGGAACATGACCATTGCCGCTTCCGGCCACTGGCCAATTAATATTGCACCGGTCACTGCAATCGACATGAGGGCGTTCATGTTCAGGTTACGGTTGCGCAGTGCAATGAGGCCCTTCTTGTAGGTGGGGAGGCCGCTGCATAAAATCGCCAACAGTGCCAGCGCAGCGACCGTCCAATGGAAACCGCCATTCCACCAAAATACCGCCTCGGCGGACGTCGCCGACACACCCGAGATGACCATTGGCCACCAATTGGTTGGTTTGGCTGGAGCTGAGTCTGTTGCTGATGCCTCCGGATCCTGCACCTGGGCCTCAAGGCTGATTGACTTCAGTGCCGCCATAACCGTAGGCAGCGCTTCAGGTGCATGCTGAAGCGTCAACAGCCGCTGCACCAGATTGAAATCAAACTCCACAACACCAGGCATTCCGGTCAGCTTCCTGCGGATGAGACTCTCCTCTGTAGGACAACACATATCAGAGATAAGCAGTATCGTGGTCTGTGTCCCAGGTGCTAGCTCGCGCACGGCTTGCATACCGATTGCAGCCAACGCCGCTTCCAGGGGTTGCGGTGAGGGTAGATTATGGGTTATGGCAAGGGTGCGCTGTATCAGGTTGAATTCCAGACCGATAACACCGGACAGCTGTTTGAATTTTTTGCGGATCAGCGCCTCTTCAGTGGGGCAGTCCATATTTTCGATACGATATATCACGGAAGTATCAAGCGAGCCGGATGGTTCTGACGAACCGGGTGGCTCAGCCGGACAACCACAGTTTTTCAATGCACATTCGCTCATCTGTAGCTCCTTTTAAGGTGTCTTCTCATAACATGCTTGCTGATTAGACACCCTGAAGTTACTATAGGGTCAAGCTGGAAATCTTATAGCTGGGGAAAATGGAAGAAATACCATGAAACAAAAAATAAAAATTGGTGAACTTGCCCTGCTGACTCATTGTCGGGTAGAAACAATTCGTTACTACGAAAAAGCGGGAATGTTGCCGGCCCCTCCACGCAGTGTCAGCAACTATCGACTCTATGATGAAACACATGTAGAGCAGCTCCGTTTCATCCGCCGCTGTCGTTCGCTTGACATGACGCTGGACGAGATCAGAAAACTTCTATTGATCCGCGACACACCACAGGGTGATTGTTCGGCAGTCAATACTTTCCTCGAGGAACATCTCAGTCGAATCGCCGTACGGATTGCAGAGATTGAAGAGTTAAGGAGCCAGCTCATATCTCTGAGCCAGCGGTGCAGTGGATCTCTAACTGCTGATCAATGCGGGATCTTGCAAGAATTGGGCTCACGAGAGCATGTCTCTACTCATTAAATACGTTACTAGATACCCTGTCGGAATCATTGTGTTCGCTCAGCTTATGGGTGGCTCTATCTGGTTTAGCACTAACGGCGTTGCCGACCAGCTTTTGGTTGCCTGGTCTCTGTCAACCTCTGAACTTGGATACCTGACCTCCGCTGTACAATTGGGCTTTATCATCGGCACATTTGTTTTTGCCCTGTCGGGGCTTTCTGATCGCTACAAGGCTAGCCAGATATTTTTCATTTCTTGCCTTGTGGGTGCTGCCGCAAATGCATCTCTCCCTTATTTCAGTCACTCTATTGAAAGCGCATTAGTATTTCGGTTCTTAACCGGCATTGCGCTCGCGGGCATCTATCCGCTAGGCATGAAACTGATAATCAGTTGGGCGCCCAACAAAGCTGGATTTACGCTGGGTTGGCTTGTGGGCATGCTAACACTTGGTACTGCGCTACCTCATTTATTACGCAGTGTTGGTGCTGACTATTCCTGGCAAACGATCATCGTCTTATCAAGCCTGTTGGCTGTTGTTGCAGGCATTATAATTTATCTTCTCGGTGATGGCCCCCACCTGAGCAACAATGCAAAACTCGATAAAAACGCCGCACGCAAGGCGTTTAAGATTCCCGCTTTTCGCGCCGCAGCTTTTGGTTATTTTGGCCACATGTGGGAGCTTTACGCTTTTTGGACAATCACACCTTTGCTGGTCATGCGCATTTTAGAAAATTTCACCGAATGGAGCAGCAGTACCTACGTGGCAGCTTTATCTTTTGTCATCATTGGTTCTGGTTTTATTGGTTGCACTGTTGGCGGGTACTTAAGTCATAAATGGGGTAGCAAAACGATCGCTACTATTGCATTGGCAAGCTCGGGGCTGATTTGTTTATTTTACCCGTTAGTACAATCGCTTCCGCCACTCTTATTGCTGTTTTTGCTCATTGTTTGGGGGATTACGGTGGTAGCAGATTCCCCGCAGTTTTCAGCGATGTCAGCTAAAGCGTGCCCTAAAAATATTGTCGGTAGCGCGCTATCAATTCAAAATGGCATTGGATTTTTAATCACGATTATTTCAATCAGCCTTGTGACAAGCTTTTATGAAAATATTTGTGTTTTTGTAACGTGGATATTGTTACCCGGACCAATTTTGGGATTATTTTTTTTGCACCGAAAAAACGCTATCACCATCGGCACCCGATTGGCGGCTACTCGTTCGCAAGAAATCACAGGAACTTGACACGGAGTTGACAAGAAAGTTTCTGACCATAAAAACGTAAAAACGGGACGTTGTTTAATTGTTGAACAAACAACTCAACCCTGCTATATTCTCGCCATGCCTCGACAAGCCCGACTCGATATCCCCGGACTTCTACAACATGTCATCGTGCGTGGAATCGAACGTAGAAAAATTTTCAGGGACAACACTGATCGGAAAAATTTCGTCGAACGATTCTCCCAATTGCTTGAAGAGACAGAAACAGAGTGTTTTGCCTGGGCTCTGCTCCATAATCATTTTCACCTTCTTTTACGCCCCAACCGGGTTGAACTGAAGCAATTTATGCGTCGTTTGTTGACCGGTTACGCCA
>JAMONP010000046.1 GCA_027065695.1 Desulfuromonadales bacterium
CCAACAGTTGAAGTCGAAGTTTACCTGGAAAACGGCGTTATGGGTCGTGCTGCCGTACCGAGTGGTGCCTCAACCGGCGAACGCGAAGCCATGGAACTCCGCGACGGCGACAAGAGCCGTTACCTCGGCAAGGGAGTTTTGAAAGCCGTCACTCACGTCAATGAAGTGATTGCGGATGTCCTGATCGGCTGGGAAGCCTCTGACCAAACCGGCATTGACCGGAAACTTCTGGATATGGACGGCACCGATTTCAAGAGTAATCTTGGTGCCAATGCTCTCCTTGGTGTTTCCCTGGCAGTTGCCAAGGCAGCAGCCGAGGAATCCGGCCTGCCCCTCTACCAATATCTGGGCGGCACCAACGCCAAGGAGCTGCCGCTACCAATGATGAATATCATCAATGGTGGTGAGCATGCCGACAACAATGTTGATATCCAGGAATTTATGATCATGCCGACCGGTGCAGACTCCTTCAAGGAAGCCCTGCGCATGGGAGCTGAAATTTTTCATGCCCTGAAAAAAGTTCTCAAGGACAAAGGCTACAACACATCCGTCGGTGATGAAGGCGGCTTTGCACCCGACCTGAAGAGCAACGCAGAAGCTCTCGAAGTGATTATGGCCGCCATCAAAGCCGCTGGCTACAAGCCAGGTAAAGACGTGCTGCTTGCCATTGATGCCGCCGCCAGCGAATTTTATAAAGACGGCCAGTATATCCTCGAGAATGAAGTGCAAAAAGAGAAGAGTGCTGCTGACATGGTGGACTTCTATGCCGACCTGGTGGAACGTTATCCTATCATCTCTATAGAAGACGGCATGGCGGAAAATGACTGGGATGGCTGGAAGCTACTCACAGATCGCCTTGGTGATCGGATTCAGATCATTGGTGATGATCTATTTGTCACCAACACCAAAATTTTCAAGGAAGGGATCGACAAAGGCATCGCCAATTCGATTCTAATCAAGGTCAACCAGATCGGCACCCTCACAGAAACTCTGGACGCCATCGAAATGGCCAAGCGGGCCGGATACACTGCAGTTATTTCCCATCGCAGTGGCGAAACCGAGGATACAACCATCGCCGATCTCGCTGTAGCCACCAACGTCGGTCAGATCAAAACCGGATCCCTTTGTCGCACTGATCGCGTCTGTAAATACAACCAGTTGTTGCGTATTGAGGATGAGCTTGATGATGTTGCAATATTCCGCGGTGCAGATGTTTTCTACAGCATCAAGTAGGGACGCTGCTTGCCGCGCCCTTATCTGACAATCAAGGGCACCCGGCGATTAAGGGCACCCGCAAGGGGTGCCCTGTTTATATGGGTGCCCAGGTGATTATGGATGGGAGTCAACGGCCAGGGTCAAAATAGCGGTTTTCCACCAATGCTCTTCTGTTGGACAATTTCAACCGCTGCCTGGATACTATCCAACTCCCTTTTGAACTCACCAAGTTCAATCATACTTACAGAACGCGTCAGAACAACTGTCTCTAAAGCATCAAGCTTGCCTTTCCATTCCATAAAAGGCGTTTCCGGCCACATCTCTGCTAATTTTTTAGCAGTTATATAGCGCAATCTGGGGTCATCCATTGCTTTCATAATAAGAATGTTGTTAGCTTTGTTTTTTTTGTTAATCACCGGCAGGCTCCTTTTTGTATAAAAATTCAGTTTAATCGATCACCACATTTGCGATCTTATAGAATAAGCTAAAATTTCTCTCTGGGAATCAGGACAACCGGAATTTCCTCTATTTCTCCCAATTTTCTTCCCACAGAAAACAGCACTTCAGCCCAGGGTTGATAACTGCGCACACGCTGAATAAGTTCATCGCGCGACATAAGTTTTTCTCCATCCAGTGCCAGCAGAGCGTCGCCTCTGGAAATTCCGGCATTTGTCAGGGAGCCACCGCTAAACGTTTGTTGTACAATTATGCCCTCGCTGGCAAAGCCATTACGAGAATCCAGGCCTACTGGCTGTTCCCAAGGTTCCGCCAGCATAGCACCAAGCGAAACTGTGATTTCATCTTTTTTATCAGCAAGCAGTTTACTCACTCCTTGCAGAGGGCTCATGAAGGCGATTCCCATGGGAGCACCTTTCCAGGCCATCAGACCACTTTGCAGACCGAGCACCTTGCCTTCAGCGTCGACCCAGGGAGCCCCGGAAAATCCTTCCGGAGTCATGGCGCTGACTGGGAAAACTTCTGTGTAACAGCCATTACGATTATTCCATTCAAACTGAGTCTGTGGTTTAGCGACTTCCCCGGAGATCATAATGCCATGCCTGAAAAGAGGCGCACCAAACAGATACAGTTTCTGGCCTGCCACGGGCATTTTAGCGGCAATCTGCAAAAAAGAGAAGGCTTTAAGGGAACGTTTGACATGGAATACTGCGATATCCCGGCCCAGATCAATAGCGACCAGACGCGCACGCATACGTCCAAAATCCGTGGAGATAACTTCCAGTTTCCCGCCACTCCGAACCAGGTGCGCAGCAGTCAAGCCGACACCACCAGGGGAGACAAACCAGCCACTGCCAACCAGCTTGCCATCAACCAGAACCTCAAGGGAAGCTGCCTGCATTCGCGTATAAAGATCATCCCCCCCGGCCCAACATGGGGGAACAGCAACCAAAAGTAACAACAAGAGAATTGTAGCTGACAATCTCATGAAATACATTACAGCTCTTTGCTCATCCAACTCTTCATGGTTTGTCCATCACCACTCTTCCCGTTACTGTGGAGGTGAGACTGATCCGAGACCTGGCAATCAGGGGCGAGCCATCCAAAGGGTCTTCCATAACACAAACAGCATTGCTCGCCCCATCAGATGTGCCAGTACCATCAGAGGCGAAAGTAAAGTTAATGTCTGCAGTACCCAGACAGTCATTATTGGCACGTATAGCCAGTGGAGAAGCCAAGTCAACCCAATCCTGAACGACGCTGTTATAAACTGTACTCCCGACGGCACGGTCACCGCGGGTTAGCCGATATCTTCCTGCCGTAACCTCGAATTCGACTCTGTGTTCACGTTTACTAGCAATAGCCTGACTGCGCGCATGCCGTAAAAGGCCAATAAACCGGTATGAAATATTATTGTAATTAGCATTTTGACGCCATTCCACCACACTGGGAGCTGCAAATGCCACAATGATAGCCACCATTGTCAAAACGACAATCAATTCTATCAGGCTGAAACCTTTTTCAGAAACAGTCACTTGTATTTACTCCTGCAGGGTCAGGGTGAGAGAGTATTCCTGCCTGGCACTGTTTCCACCTGGATCCACGGCAACTATAGTGACTTGGAATTCGCCGCTGGTACCCGGCTCAATCTGCCAGACAAGCTCCCCGGTGGTACTATCGATGCTCATGCCATCAGGCCCCTTCTCAAGACGATAAACCAGCGTATCGCCATCAGGGTCGACTGCTTCAGCTTGATAACTATAACTTAAAGAATTGAATCCTGCTGGTTTGCTCACAAACTTCGGGACACCATCAGCTGGCTGAAAGGCCAGACTACGATAAACCGGTCCAACATCCCAGGAGTCTCGTGGAGTCACATGGACCATAATAGTCCGATCACGACTAACATATTCGCCAGGGAGCAACGCCTCTTCTTCACCCTCTATCAGCTTACCATCAACCAACCATTGGAAACTGAAATTAACCTCATCATCATCCTGGTCAAAGGCTTGCGGAACCAGTTCAATATCCTCACCAGTGACAAAAGCAGGGTTGACGAAAGCAACTTCGGTGACCTTTGGCGGACTGTTTACTACCAAGGCCGTACTCCTGCTAATTATACCGTCGCAGTTGACCTGAACTCCGACCTGATCGTCACGCAGAAAGTAGGCATTGGACAGCCGGTCTGAAGCTTCACTTGAGAGCGGACTACCATTAACTTCCCAAGCATAGGTGAGCCTGCCACTACAGCCCTTGAGCACAGCCTGAGCTGTGTCAGCGGAAGTCAATGGTGATGGCAACAACAACGCCATAGGTCCAGATGTATCAGATGACACGCCAGGACTCTTTTGAGCAGCAACAACCACACTCTTATCAGGCGAATCCTTGCTTTTGACTGCCTGAGATTTATCCTCTACATCACAGGCAGCCAGCAAGAAGGTTGACATAATTAACCAGAGTACGATTTTCATCGCGATTATTCCTGCCGCCAGTAGATAGGAATAACTGTGCCACCTTCCTCGGTCTCAGCACCGCAAAGGCCACCACCGCAACCTGCCACCCCTCCAGTCGTACCATCATCACGAACGAAGACAACCACACCAGAGGGAATACCTGATGCCATCACCATAGAGCGGTCAGAGCGACGCAGCATAACACCAGCTATAATTTTACGATTCTTATCCCTCTTGAATGCCCGCTGATTGGCATCATCAGTAGGGGCACCGTCGGCGTAGTAGCTACTGAATTCACTGTTATTCGTTGGATCATAATCAAACACGGCTTCGCCGGTTTTGTAATCCATAGCATAAATTGAGCCTACGCCCAGATTGCCACTCAGGCATGGGTCGTCAGTAACCACATTTGGCGAATAGGAAGTATAGTAAACCACCTTATTGAAAACTACCGCCGGTGACAGAATCTTTTCACCGTTACTCTGATCCAGCTTGACAAACCAGCCGTAATAATCCGGGTCATACAGTCGTTGCAAAGTGCATTTAATCGATTTGTCCGTAGGAGTGCAGCTGTCAGGATTTACGGCAGGTATGGCAACCTGCAATTCATCAGTTGTGACGTTGACCATATCTGCTTCCGTTTTGGCCGTAGTCTGACCACGGTCATAAACCGCATACATCCGGTCTGTTGTGCCCGAGTTCAACGGATGAGCGCGATCGCCGCTACCGAAATAGAGACCGATATAGTTAGGCTCAATGACAACCGATGGCGGGTAAAGAATCCGTCGGCCATTGGTCACCGGATCTTCTTCACTGATAGTCTGGTCACTCGGGTTCGCAGCAAAAATCCGGGTCCCGGTCCAATCTGAAGTCGAGGACATACTGGAAACATCGAAACGCCACATCTGCCCGCCGGTATCACCGGCATAGATGAGATCGATATTCTCATCAAAGTTGGAATCGAGCAGCACCAGATCGGTGGGAAAGGCGTAGGTAGGATTATCCGCCACCGTCCGGTCACCGTCAGTAACCGCCTGGGCATCGTAGATATACTCCCAGAGCTTGATCGGAGTAGCATGCCAGGTCGGCACTCCTGCGGCATCAAGAGTTGCCAACTCCAGGATATAAATTCCCCGGCCACGCGGATTAAATTGAGCGGAGCTACCAGTGCTGGCGACATCACCACTATCATTAGCCAGCAGAGTGGTTTCGGTGGTGGCGTCAGAATCATCCGGATAGTTCTGGGTATTACCGTAGCGCAGATCATCATTGGTATCATAGCCAGCACCGAAGGCAGCAATCAGACGATCAGAACCACCCACCCTGACCTTACCGAAGGTCGCAGCAGACCAGGTCTCACCTAACTCACTGAAACCAGCTGAAAAATTGTTAAGTTCGCCAACATACTTGGGCGCCAGCGGGTTGGTCACATCGAGGGCATAGTAGGCACCACGGGATTGACCTGCAGCCAGAGTGTCACTACCGGCACCACGACGCATGCCAAAAAGCAACAGAACTTTGTCCAGAGCACCATTATCGGTTACCCCATAAGGATCAGAATCATCGGCAGCCAGTTCTGCGGCCGGGCCAATATTACCATCTTTGTCATTATCCCAGACCAGAACCCGCGGGCTGGCATCGAGGAAATAATTGTGAATATTGTTACCCAGATTCGACAGATTTTTCAACGCCACAGGTGGAATAAATGACCAGAGTTCTTTACCGTCGGCATCTCTGAAGGCATGTAATTGACCATCATTACCACCTAAGTAAATAATCGTACCATTCTTGGTAATATCGGCCTCTTCAGTGAGCAAATATTTGTTATAGGACTGAATAACCGGTTTCGAGTGCAGGATATCACCCATAATCCAGTCGCGTTTTTCGGTGACATCACCGTCAAGATCCACGTCGTAGACATCAATACCATCACGAACATAATCGATCAGGGCGTCACGCTGGGCAATGGTAGCTACCCCCATGTCCGATGGTAAAACTGTGGCATTGGTTTTAACAAAACGATTAGAAATATGTGTCAAATCATTTTCCGTACCGTTATAAATATAAACCTGCCGCGGATCGCTAGCGAAGTTACGATCAACCAGCAACGCACCTACGCCACCCTCGTCAACATTGCTGCCATCGGGATTAACCGACCAGAAAGAAGTAGCTGTGGCGAGGAACCTGCCGTTAGCATCGGTAGCCAGGACGCCGTTTTTATCAACCACATCACCGTTGTCATTCAAACCAAACTTTTTCAGATTACCTTTCCAGTCGGTATTGGTTATCGGCTTGAAAAAACCGAGATAAACCCGTTTGCCGCTGAAGGTCTTGTTCTCAGGGTTGGTCGGCACCACCGGAGCAACAAATGAGGAGTTGACTTCAAGAATCTGGCCGATAATCGAGGTCAGGGCTCCAGTCAGGGTCTGGTAACTGGAAGCAAGGTATGCCGTGCCACCACCATTATCGGCGGTATCCTGCAACAGTTTGACCGCATCGGCATTAGAACTACCCAGACCAAAACCGATAGTGAAGGTCAGAATATTCTGCGTGCCAGCATAAGTGGGAGACTGATCTATATCGTGCAGGTAAGCAGCAATGTCATCCAGAGAATCCAGCGGATTACTGTTGCCATCATTGTCACAGTCACCATCGCCGCAGATGGTAGTAAGAAAAGACTCATCATCCTTGGTTGCCATACCGTCGCTGATGACGATAACGTAAGTCTGCTGGCAACTGGCAGTGATCGGCGAAGTGTAGGTAAGACCACTGGTAAAAGCACTGCTTTTGCCTTGGAAATAACGCATCGACTCGTAGAGAGTCTCGCCCAAAGGAGTCCAGTCCTCAGCAGGCAAACCTTGCACAATTTCAATCAGAGCATCTTCATTGGTGTAAGAGACCAAAGTATTTGCTGCATCGATATAGGTGTGAACCAAGGTCATGTCCTTGATTGCAGAATTATAGCTTTTGCCATCAACCGTCTGTGTAACCAGTTTGCCGCCATCTTGTGAGTTGTTAAACCGCATAAGACCGAAATTTACCCCATCAGTAGAGGCAATCAAATCTTCAACCACATTGCGAGCAACGGTGTTTTTGGACTCTGTAGTAGTAGTGCAAATCATGCCCGGAGTAGCACTAACGGCACTGGAGGTGCCAGCAGTGATGGCGGTGTCGGCATAGAGGGTATCCTCAACCGGGCTGTCGGTCGAAACGGTGCCACCGCCGGTAGTGTTATACCAGACGATCCAGTTGCCGGTTGCATAGTAACGATTTTTGCTTTTTGCTTTACACTTGTCAGTACCGCTTTTCAACTTCTTCTTACCAATATAGAGGCCCTTTTTGGATAGTTTATTACGCAGCGGCCTACAAGTTTTATTAGAAGAGATGTCGACATAGTCCATTTTCTCTTCCCATTTGTCGTCACTACAAGTGCCGTTGTTCCAGTCTTTGCGATCACACTTGTAGATGACATTGCGATCACATCTATTGTCGCCTTCTTCGCAATATTTTTGCCAGACGCCATCGGTATAGTCATAACTAGGGTCATACTTTCCTGACACTGGCGCTACGACGGTACAGGCATCTCCGGTACCATCACCATCAGTATCGAGCTGATCGGCATTGGCAACTGCCGGGCAGTTATCCACATTGTCTGCGATGCCATCGCCATCAGAGTCAGGCCAGGTGGTATTATCATCACAAACATCACCAATGCCATCACCATCGGTATCAAGTTGATCGCTATTCGGATTCAAAGGACAATTATCGTCAACGTCATTAATACCATCACCATCCTGATCAGGATCAGGAACACATATCTCGACGTCAACGTCACCCCCCATACTCCCGGAGGTATCGAAAATAATCAGCACGTTCGGTTTGACGAGAGCCGTTTCTCCCCCATAGATTGCTGTATCACTGATATAGTCATCAGGATCGGCAAAAGCCAGACTGGGTAGCATCAGCGCCAGTATCGATAAGATAGTTATCAGACTGCTTTTCATGGCATTCTCCTTCTCATCCCGCATTGACCGGGAGCAAAGTTCTGGTCAATCATTATTGGTTGCCCTTCTTCGTGGACCGGGATGATTGGTAGTTAAGAAAATTTCCCAGAGCGAAATCCATTCCTTCTGCGAAGCCAAGGCAAGCACCGCTGTCGGAAAGATTGCCAGCCCAGCGGCCACTGTTACGCAGAGCTGAGCGTGCCTGCCCACAGGAAATGTTGGTCATGGTACTAAACCTGCTACTTGGATAATAGACATCATGTTGTCTTTTTAACTGATAAATGCGATCAGCCTTGAATGGCCCGGAGTAAGTAACTCTTGACTGATAATAGGATCTTGCCTCTTTTTTGCTGGCAAACGTCACTTGTGGAACCAGAAGCGCCAGCATCATGATAAGAATCAATATTTTTGTCATCTAAACCTCCCTTTGAGATGATTTATTTAGGAACTATCTTGGCCACCATAACGCTCACCACTGCCCGCGACGGGTTGGAGTGACCAGGAGTATCGGGATAAATACCAACCGTTGAAATGGCATAGTTGAGCGCTTTAAATGTGGTGGCATCTGAGCCTATGCCAACCGGCGGCGTGCCGGTGCCGATATAACTGACCAAATTGTCGCCACTGGGATCCAGGCCTGACTTGCCGTCCTTAATGTAGCTGCGGTGCAAAGTGCCGCCACTATCAGTATCATTATAAAGGTCAACGTCACTGCTGCTGGTTGCGGCAGCCTTAATCGCATATTCAGTCGCACGGTCAGCGGCATAAAAAGCCTGTCTGGAATCACGATAATTACTGGTCAACTGAATCTCAGAGGTCGAAAGTGACATTAGGGTCGCCCCCATAAGGCTCATAACCGCCAAGAGTACTATGGCCACGATCAGAGCCATGCCACGTTCATCATGCCAGCGCTGCATGAGTTGGCGATGCGATTGGCTAGCGGTCATCTTTTTCAAGTTACTGTGCATAGATATAACCTCTTAAAACGTTTCAGTTTCTGATACGAGCGATAGTAGCCAGAGTCCTCTGACGGACGACACGATCAAGCTGACTGTCGGTATCGGAAGTCATGACCAAACGGATAGCAACCGTATTTTCAAGATCATCACTCTGCAAATTGTTGGCATCTGCCTCAGTACCATCATTGAGAAGATAAGCGAACTGCAGGTCACTGACGTCAGCAGCAATCTCCTGGGCAACACCACCATCAGCCTGTCTCGTCAATGACGTAGCATTAAGAGTCCAGCTTATGGTCGAAGGATCAGCGGCACCAGCAGGAACCAGAGCGAAGAGATCCCCGGCTTTGTAAAGAACCATAAAAGAATTGGTAAACCCTCTGACCGTCATAGTCGAGGCCGCCCGAACAATCGCCGTTATGGTAAGGTCGACATTGACCGGCTGACTGCCGTCATTCGGACGAATCAACCGAACCGTATCACCGACAGCGAAAGGGTCGGTCATCTCCGGTGTGGTAAGCGTAAAGGTGACTTCGCTGGTCGGAGTAACGGTACCAGATATTGTCTGGTCACTGTCCAGAGTGGCAAACTGATAGCGAGTCGATGCGGTGAGCAGATTGAGAGTGCTGGCATTTGAACCAGCCGCTAAAGCAACTGTACCACTCGGGATCAGGAAACCGGCCATCCTGACATCACGGCTGAAAAGATCTAAAGCCACGCGCAGACTCTGCTGGACGTCAACAACCTCTTCCTGATTATAGGTAGTACGCTGCATGCCCATATAAACTGAATAGAGGCTGGTCATTACCAGGCCGGTAATGGCCAGGACCACCAGAATCTCAACCAGAGTGAAGCCTTTAGTGCTATTCCGAGGTGTACGTTTCATCAGAGGAACCTCTTGAAGTTAGTCAAGCTGGCAGTGCGACCACTGGGACTGGTGACGACGACCGTAACTCTGGCAATATCGCTAATTGGGTCGTTAGTACTGACACTCCAGACCGCACTGTAGCTGCCAGCCCCGGGCAGAACCAGTTCGGTCGCTGCCGAGCTGTCATCTAAATCCCAAACGATATCGCTAACAGTGGTACGAAAAATCGGATCCCCCTGATTCTTCGCACTAATCTCCTCCATGACCCCCTGAGCAATGGAGATTGCCACAGAGCGGGTATTGGCCCCGGCGTTATAGCGGATCGACTGCACCTGAAGTCCGGCGATGCCCAGCAAACCGATAGCCAGGATGGTGATCGCTATCAGTAGCTCGACCAGGGAAAAACCCTGTTGTGATTTTAGTTTTTGCTGTAAATGAGAAACGTAATTCATGGTCACCTGCCCTACATTAAAGGCTTCAATCTTGATAATTAAACTACAGCCCGGATTTCTTTAACTTCCTTAGATTAGAGAGAATAAAATCCTTGTCCTTATGGACCAGCCTTGATTGGTCACGTTACACACGAACCTAATTAACAGCAATTTCCATACCGACCAAACAACAACGGCCAAAAAGACAGAAGCTACCGTTACTCCTCTCTTTTTGAAACAATGATATGCTGACACCCTAGCGACAGAATGCAAACTTTGCATAGCATTGTGCAAAAAAGGATATAAAAGTTGTAACTAAGGAGCCTGCCAGACAATCCATGATCATCTGACAGGCTCCAGTTCTTTCAGTTAATCTTGTATTCTTTGATTTTGTAGATCAGTGAACGCAGACTGATCTCGAGGACTTTTGCTGCGCGAGTGCGATTGCCGCCGGTGACATCCAGAGCCTTGCTGATGTAGTCTTTTTCTATCTCTGCCATCGCCTTCTTCAAGGAAAGTTCTGACGGGTCTAGCGGTTCATGAGGATGATCATGAAGCACCAGATCACTTTTATTGATCGTTTCTTCGCGACAGAGGACCATGGTTTTTTCAAGTACGTTCAACAGTTCACGAACATTCCCAGGCCATGGTTGTCTTTCAAGCTCTCTCAATGCTGCCGGGCTCATTATCGGAACTGGAAGTTTCAATCGCGCCGCAATTCTGGGGAGATAATTTTCAACCAGTACAGGAATATCTTCCGAACGCTGACGCAGTGCTGGCAGTTCAATACCTACAACTGCAAGACGGTAATAAAGGTCTTGCCGGAACGAACCTTCAGCCACAGCCTGGCGAAGATCTTTAGCGGTTGCGGCAATGATGCGCACATCAACAGCAAGCGACTTACTTTCACCAATTCGACGTACTTCATGTTCCTGCAGAACCCGGAGTAATTTGGGCTGCAATTCCAACGGGAAGTCGCCAATCTCATCAAGCAGCAAAGTACCACCGTCGGCGGCCCCGAAGAGACCTGTACGAGCGCGATCAGCACCGGTAAAAGCGCCCTTGGCATGCCCAAACAGTTCACTCTCAAGTAAACCAGCCGGAATGGCACTACAGTTGACGGCCAGAAACGCCTGGTCACTGCGCGGGCTTTCGACATGCAGTGCCCGCGCGATCAGCTCTTTGCCAGTACCGGTTGGTCCGGTTATCAGTACAGGGACTGGTGTCTCGGCAGCCTTCAGCACCATGCCAAGGACATTCTCCATGAGAGCACTGCGATGCACAATGGCAGCAACTCCCTGAGGTCGCTCACTGCGCCGCATATTTTTCTTCAGCTGAACATTCTCCTGGCGAAGCTGCAGGCGCTCTTCTGCCTTGCGCACAGCCAAAAGAATTTCATCGGGACGAAAGGGTTTGGAAATATAATCGTAGGCACCCTGCTGCATGCATTCGACCGCCGTATCAATACTGCCATAGGCACTCATCATAATCACTGTACCGCCTAACTGCTGCTCCTGCTTTTCTTTTAGAAAAGTCAGTCCATCCATTTCCGGCATGCGGATATCACAAAGGATCAAGCTGTAATGACCATTGCGCAGAGCATCCAGACCCTGACGACCACTAACCGCCTCGGCAACCTTATAACCATCACGCTCCAGAACCACGCGCAGCATATGCCGCATCGGTGCTTCGTCATCAACTATCAGAATCCGACGCTCTGCTGTTGTCATGATATCTCCTGCGAAGAACAGGGCAAAGTGACAGTAAAACATGTGCCCTGATCATTGCCAGAGGTCACCTCAATGCTGCCATCACTCCCATCAATTATTCTCTGACAGACAGCGAGTCCCAGGCCATAACCGCTACCGGGAGCCTTAGTGGTAAAAAAGGGCTCAAAAACCTGTCTTACAACCTGCGGATCAATGCCATCACCGTCGTCAAGAACCGAGATGCGGATTGTTGATTTGTCTTGCCTCGATGACAATTTAATATGCCCTTTGCCCTGCATGGCATCCTGAGCGTTTAGCAGGAGATTGATCCAGACCTGCATCAGCCCATCACGATCCATAGTGACCAGACAACCAGCCACAACAAACTGGTCATCAATCTCAACACTGGCAAGCTGCCCCTGGTGGCGTAACATCTCAAGTGTCTCACGAAGTAAAGCTATCGGACAGAAAGTTTCTGTCTGGCGGTCAATCGGCGCAGAATATTCGAGCAATTCCCTGATCAATCGGTCGATTCGGCCGGTTTCAACCAAAGAGCGCTCAACCAGATCGTGAGAGTCACCAGTCAGATCCTCCTTGAGAATATTCAGATAACCGATCACAGCGCCCAGAGGGTTGCCAATCTCATGAGCCATACCTGCAGCGAGATGACCTACCGTGGCAAGCTTTTCAGAACGTACCAGATCATCACGCGCCTGCGCCAATGCCAGGTTAGTGTCTTCAAGAGATTCGATATGTCTTTCTGTTTCTGCTCGGCTCTCTGTCAATGCAGCGACCATCTGATTAAAACTTGTTGCCAGATCACGAATCTCACCAGGACCAGATGGCACAATGACAGAGGTCAAGGTTCCTCTGGCAACTGTTGCCGTTGCCTGATGGAGTTCGCGCACCGGCCTGACAATATTACGATTGAGGAGATAGACGCTGAAAACAGCCAACACCAAGCCGTAAGCAATGACATAGAGAAACATCAGCCGTTGGGAACGCTGGACTCTCTTCTGAAGACCCTCCAGACTGAAACGAATCTGCAACAGTCCGTAGGCATCGTTGCCAACTTTAAGCGGAGTTGAAAGATCAAGGTAGCTTTGTTCTTCTGGATTGCGGAAAAACTGTAAGGACTGGTAGACCAGTTCCTCATGCAGGTCATCTCGAGCAAGACTGGATAGAGCAATTGAGGAGAACTCTTTGGTGGCTTCGTAGGTCGTACTGGTCAGGACCTGTTGCTTTGCATCAAGCAGACGCCAGGCTACAATATCAGCCTGCCTGCCCAGAATCATTTGTAAGCGATTGAGGCTGGCAACAGCGGGCTTCAGCTCATTACCGACACTGGCCAGATGTGCGGTTCCATTGATACCGGCAACAATCAGTCGAATGATACTAGCAGCATGGACACGTTGTTGGTCAAGCAGGTTACGTTCCGTCAACTTGACCAAGAGGAAACCGGCAAAGAGCAGCGCTGCTGCCAACAGCAGTGAGATACTCAGAATTATTTCGGTACGCAGACCAGTTCGCATGGGCAGTAGATCGTTAAGAGAATGAAGCAATAATTGTAGGTAAGTATACGTTTTTACCGTAATTCAAGCAAATAGTACAATTTACCTCTTCGGTGGGTACTTCGCCTTACCGGCCATTGAATAAATATCGACCTTGATAACTTTGGTTATGCTGTCAAGCTTTTCAATATACGCCAGCCCATCTTCAAGAAACTCAGGTGAGTATTTCTCCAACAGACCGACCAGAGCCTGATATCTCTCATCACCCTGCACCACAGAAGCCTTACCAGTAACAATCACGCTCTCGAATTCCGTGCTGAACTTGGCTGGCAAGACATTGGTTCTGCCAACAACGCAGAAAGAGACTCTACTATTGGCAAGAAGGTTGTCGAGCTTGTGCCCTTCCATGGCGCAGTGGAAATAAAGACTGTCATTCCTGAGCACGTAATTTAGCGGCACACCATAGGGTTGTCCCTTGGCGTCGACCGTCGACAAAACACCGTATTCACCATTCTGCAAGAGATAAACAGCATCCTCATTTTGTAACGCCCGGTCTTTTCTTCGCATAAATAGCTCCTTTTATAGGTCAATCCTCTCGTAAGCTCTGATAAGAGGTGAAATACGACCGATAACCAAGCCTCAGGATAAGAAAGGTAGTTAACGCAACACTGCCGGTAATTACACACATGATGGCAATCTGATATTTGACTGCGATCATGGGTTCGGTCCCTGAAAGTATCTGACCGGTCATCATGCCGGGCAAAAAAACCAGACCCATGGCAGCCATGGCATTCACAGAAGGAATCAAAGCCGCGCGGAACGCGCTACTGACAACCGGTTCGGCAGCCAGTTGCACACTACTTCCCAGGCAAAGTGCTGTCTCAATCTCTTCGCGTCGCTCTCGAAACTCAGCAGCCAGTCGCTCTACGGCCAGACTGGCACCGGTCATGGAGTTGCCAATTACCATACCTGCCAAGGGGATCAGGTAGCGTGGGTCGTACCAGGGCTGCAGACCGATTACCAGGGTACAGAAGAAAAAAGTCACACCACCACAACCGAAGAAGAGCGCTGCACCGACCACCCAGTAGAAATTCGGCATTTTTTTCTGTACCCGGGCACCTATGGTTTGTACCGCAAAACCGATCATGATAACCAGAATCAGCAAAACCGGAAGGGCTGATTGCAGAGCAAAAACCAGGTGCAGTACATAACCGACAATCAACAACTGTACAAACATACGCAAGCCGGACCAGAAGAGATCTTTGCTCTGACCGGCCTTAAGTAGATGAGCCAATCCTATGCTCATCAGCAACAGACCATAAACTGTGACCAGGTCCCACAAACTGAGGTCTATAATTGTCGCGTTCATTCTATTTTCACCCCTGTTCTCACCTCGATTACTCCATCCCCGGATTTTCTCCCCATCATTTTCCTCTCACTGTCTACAGGCTCTGAAAACAGAAACTCACGAGCGGCATCCGTTGTCGGATGATGCAACACCTGGGCAACGGTGCCTTCTTCAATGATAGCTCCATCCAGCAAAAGTGCGACACGATCAGCACAACGCTCCGCCATACGCAAATCGTGAGTAACAAGAATCATCGCCAAGCCTCTCTGTTCAGCAAGCTGACGAAAAGTTTGTGCCATCAGATCCGCAGTTGGCCGGTCCAAAGCACTGGTTGGCTCATCGAGCAATAGAGCCTGACAGGGTCCGACCATGGCTCGTGCCAGACATATCCTCTGTTGCTGACCAATTGAAAGTCTACGGGCATCACGATCAAGCCACGCTTGGTCAATCTGACACATTTCAAGGAGCGCTTGCAGGTCTGGAGATTGTAGATCGGGCAACTCTGTGCGACGCAGCCTGGCTGAAGCCTGGAGATTGTCACGAACAGTACCGGAGAAAAGGAATGGCTTCTGCGCTACCAGAGGGATGCGTGCCCGCAACAGAGGTGGGTCAATCGTCTGAATATTCTCACCCGCGAGCAGAAGCTGTCCACTATCGGGTTCCAGCAGGCGGTTGAAAAGACGTAACAGGGTACTTTTTCCGCTTCCGGATGGTCCAACCACGGCAAGAATTTTGCCAGCATTGACGCTTAGCGTTGTTTGCTGAATAACGCACTGCAACCGACCCGCTTCGCCCAAGCGACTGACGGTTACTTCTTGAGCCTGCAGCAAAGGACCTTCCCAGATCATCAGCCGTCGCCCTCGGCTTGCAATCGGCGCATAACTTCTTTCATATCTTCCCAGACATCCCGTTTGCCGTCCGGGTTACGCAGCAGGTAGGCAGGGTGATAGGTAGGCATCATAGGAATCCCCTGATAATTTTGCCATTCACCTCGCAAACGGCTGATGGGGGCCTTGGTCTTTAACAGGCAGTGTACTGCAAAACGGCCCAGGCCAACAATCACTTGTGGTCGAATCACCGCGACCTGACGAATCAGGAAAGCCTCACAGGTCGCCACTTCTTCCGGTTGGGGGTCGCGGTTATTCGGCGGGCGGCACTTCAAAACATTGCAAATATAGACATCCTCGCGCTGCATTCCCATTGCCAACAGGATTTTATCCAGCAGCCGACCGGCCTCACCGACAAACGGCTCGCCCTTGATATCCTCTTTATGACCTGGAGCCTCACCTACAAAAACCAGCCGCGCATTCGGATTGCCGACGCCATAAACCAGCTTGGTGCATGACTCGCCAAGACCACAGCGTCGGCAATCACCAAGATCTGTACGTATGGTGTCGAGAGTTTCCTGCAAAACTGCATTCGTATCTATACCCAACGACTCTTTCCCGGCATCAAGAGAATATTTCTTCTGGCTCTCTAAGCCAAGATCAGACAGATATTCAAACTGACTGCGTGCTAGAACCAGAGTGTCGCGAATTTCATTTATGAGTTGATCGGGCATATTTACTGACAAATCCGTGTAAAAGTATATAATCAAGCAAAGGACGGTATGCTTATCCAATGAAATGGCTGATTTCTGTTATATTGACATGTGTCCTCATTCCCCTGCTTTACCCTACTGATGTCATGGCTTGGGGAATCGGTGTTCATTTGCAGACTGGAGCCTGGATTCTCGATAATCTGGCTAAACTTCCCGACTCACTACGGATCTTACTCGCTGCTCATCCAAATGACTATCTCTATGGCTGCATCAGCGCCGATATCACCCTGGGCAAAAAGTATACTCATTACCTGAAACACTGTCACTCCTGGCGTATGGGCTGCAAGATCCTCGACGGTGCCAAAACTGACAGTCAACGAGCTTGCGCCTACGGCTACCTCAGCCACCTGGCAGCTGACACTGTGGCCCACTCCTATTTTGTACCCTTCAAGCTGATCCGTACCTACAACACGGTGCTTCTCAAACATACCTACTGGGAAATGCGTTTCGAAGCCCACGTGGACCCTGAAACCTGGCCCTTGGCACGTTCAATCGGCAGAAAAAACTTTTCGGAGAACGACAAGCTTCTGCGCAGCATCCTGGCCGACACGATCTTTTCTTTCCGCACCAACAAAAGACTCTTCAACTCTCTGTTACTTCTGAATCGCCTGCAACAATATCAGAAGGTGTTGCGTTCGTTGGCCAAGACCTCAAAGTGGGCTATCACTGTCGAGGACCAGAAGGAGTATCTTGGGCTGACCGGCGAGGCCACTCTCAGCATCCTACAGGACCTGGACAACAGCCCCTTCCGCAGTGCCGACCCAACGGGAGAGCGGGCTCTGAATTCTGCCAGCATGATTCGCAAAAACCTGCACACCCTCTGGCTCGATGGCAAACTGCGCGAGAGTGATATTGATGAAATGCTCATCTTAATCAAAGTACGGCTTAAGGAAGGAATCTGTCAGCCAGACGATCTCTTAACTCTGCTCTCGGCGGCTTGACTCCTACCCTGTAGGGGCTAAGCAAGGTTTATCTGCTTCGCCCGTCTTTGCAAGGTTTATCTGCTTCTCCCCTACCTCCTCACCTGTCTAACAAAACCACGGCCTTGTCCAGCAAGACCTCGGCAACTTCCTGCTTGGTCATCTGCGGCAACTCTTGCACATTACCGTCAGCCATCAGAAAACGCACGATATTAGTATCACCATCAAAGCCAGCACCCTCTTGCGTCACATCGTTAGCAACAATCATATCGAGATTCTTGCTCTCCAGCTTCTCACGAGCGTGTTTCAACAGCTCTTGCGTTTCTGCGGCAAAGCCAATCAGAATGCGGGAACCCTTATGTTGCCCAAGTTCAGCCAGGATGTCCGGATTGCGCTGTAGCTCAACCATCATGGTGTCTGAATCACCTTTTTTTACTTTCTGATCACCACACACCAGTGGACGAAAGTCCGCAACAGCAGCGGCCTTGATGATGAGATCCGCCTGCTCGGCCTGCTCCATGACCGCCCGATACATTTCCTGTGCACTGACAACCTGAATCGCCTCAACACCCTTGGGCACGGGCAAATTGACCGGACCGGAAACCAGGATAACCCTGGCGCCACGGTTACGAGCGGCACAGGCAACAGCATAACCCATCTTGCCGGAAGAATAGTTGCTGAGGAAGCGTACCGGGTCGAGTTCCTCACGCGTTGGACCAGCAGTCACCAGAACCGTTTTACCTGCCAGATCGTTACTGCCAAGCAGCGCTGTGGCAGATTTAAATATCTGTTGGGGATCAGGCAACTTGCCCTGGCCTTGCCAGCCACAGGCCAGATCACCATATAGGGGTTCAATAAAATGATAACCGAGGCTCTTCAGCTTCGCATGGTTATCACGGTAGATGGGGTTTCCCCACATATTGCTGTTCATGGCCGGGGCAAAAAGAACTCTTGCTCGAGTCGCCATAATTGTAGTTGTCAAGAGATCGTCAGCAATACCGTTGGCAACTTTACCGATAACGTTTGCCGTTGCCGGAGCGACCAGAATCAGGTCGGCCCGATCGGCAAGTGATATATGACCGATTTCATGTTCCTGGATAAGATTGAAAAGTTCCGTATGAACCGGGTTACCGGAAAGGGTCTGCAAAGTAAGAGACGTAATGAATTCCTGCGCACTGCGCGTCATAACAACATGGACTTCGGCACCGCCCTTAACCAACAGACGCAGTAACTCGGCAGCCTTGTAGGCGGCAATCCCTCCGGTCACGCCCAGGATAATGCATTTACCTTGTAGCATTTCAGACCCCATCACCGACGAATGGATTCATTTTTCGTTCCTGACCAATCGTCGTGTCCGGCCCATGTCCGGGATGGACGATCGTTTCGTTGGGCAGGTTAAACAGCTGTCCACGCACGCCTTCTACCAGAGCATCAAAATCACCGCCCGGAAGATCGGTCCGACCAATAGATCCGGCGAAGAGCACATCACCGACGAACAAATGTCCTTCGCTCAACAGACAAATCCCTCCTGGCGAATGGCCAGGCACATGAAAAACTTTGAAAGAAAGCTCGCCGACCGCAAAGGTATCACCCTGGGCAAGCAATCTGTCCGGATCAGGAGAAGGCTCAACCGATAATCCAAAAGCTTCGGCATGATGCCTGGCCTGCGGTAACAACGGTAGATCTGCCGCGTGAATCATTAATTCGGCTCCGGTTGTCTCAACCAGCTGTCGATTGGCACCGATGTGATCAAAATGGCCATGGGTGTTGACAATCTTACTGATCTTAAGGCCCTCTTTTTCAGCAAGCTGTAGAATCAGGCTGCCATCATCACCGGGGTCAACAACCATTGCATCACGCGTTTTCCGGCAGGCAACCAGGAAACAGTTCACCTGTAGTGGGCCAACACTAAGTTGATGTATTTCAATTCCTTCATTCATCATTATTTTCCTGTCCTTTAATACTATCCTTGAGTTGTTCTGCCAGGGCGAGTTTCTCTCCCTGGGCAAGTTTCTCACCCAGAGTGTTGCTGAACTTTCCGGTGTGCCTTTTCTTAACCGATTCAACCCGTTTGGGCGCTTCCTTCGACACAGTCTGAACTTCGGGCTCAGACATCTGCTTCGTAACTGATCCTTTGAAGAAGTATCGGTCATACAACCTATGGTATCTGGTCCATGACGATTCACTCTCCGGTTCGCGCTCAATATGCGTACGAACGCCATTGATTTTAGAGTCCAGATCATCGATAAAATTCAGTATGACCGCTTCCATAGTTTTCGGTCGTTTAGGCGATCCATACTCATATTGACCGTGATGCGATAGGAGTAAGTGCTTGAGATGCATCGCCAACTCCCGTGGGAAATCTTGCAGAGAACGTAATTTATCCTCAACCAGTTCAACCCCGATCATTATATGACCAAGCAATTTGCCAACATCCGTGTATTCGAATGAACGTTGGTAGCGCAATTCGGCGACCTTACCGACATCATGCAACAGAGCACCAACCACCAGCAGATCATGATTGATATCCGCATAGCGTTGGCAGATATCATGGGCGAGGGCAGCAACGGCCAGAGAGTGCTCCAGAAGACCGCCAAGATAAACATGGTGCATCGACTTGGCAGCCGGGGCTCGTGTAAAGCCGGACATGAAGTTCTCATCAGCCATAAAAGCCTGCATAAGACTTCGCAGAGCCGGGTCTGTGAGCCCTTCAACAACCGACGTCAACTCGATGACCATCTCAGCAACCGGGCGACCGGACACCGGCAGGAAGTCTGGGAGATCGATTGCAGATTCCTCAAGCCGGTCCAGTTCATGGATAACCAGCTGCATCTTGCCCATGTAAACACTGGCCTTTCCAGAGACCTGAACAAAATCATCCTTGCTGAACCGAGCGGAGAGTTCATCGACGCGCTCCCAGATACGACCTTCAACTTCACCGGTGCAATCCATCAGCTTGAGGGTCATATACGGGCGGCCATTTTTGGCCATGCCGAGGATTTTCTCCCTGATCAAAAACGGTGCGGCAACCCGATCACGTTCCTGGATATCTTTGACAAAAACTTTCTTCAAAAAAAACTCCTAACTTAGTGCAGATTGAATAACCTGATCAGCCGCACGCAAGCCATCAAACGCCGCGCTCATAATACCACCGGCGTAACCAGCCCCCTCACCAGCGGGGAACAACCCCGGATGACTGACCGATTCTCCACATTCATTGCGGGTGATCCTCAGCGGTGCTGAAGTTCGTGTTTCCACACCGATGAGAACAGCTTCTGATGTCACAAACCCTTTCATCTTGCGATTAAAATGCGGCAGAGCCTGACACAGACCATGGTACACGAAATCCGGCAGAACTTCACGCAGTTCTGTTTCAACAACTCCAGGACGACAACTGGATGTCACCGAGCCCTGACCATGGCCTGTAAAAGCCATCATGTTCTGGGCAGGAGCCATAAAAGTAGAACCGGCAGCAGCAAAGGCCAGGCGTTCCCATTGTTGCTGGAAGTGCATACCACCAAGTTTAGTGCAATCCCAGTCCTGCGGACCAACAGTAACAACCAGAGCACTATTGGAAAATTCAGACGTACGCGCCATTCGACTCATGCCGTTGACTACCAGACCATCAGGCTCGGACGCCGCATTGACAACTTCTCCACCGGGACACATGCAGAAAGAATAGACGCCTCGGCCTGTTTTATCATCATTATAACGCAAGACATAATCGGCAGGCGGCAGCTGCCGAGCAAATTTACCGTATTGAATCTGGTTGATCAACTCCGCAGGATGCTCAACCCTGACCCCAACAGCAAAGCCCTTGGCCTCAAGCTGGACACCCTTGCGATCGAGCATAAGGTAGGTATCACGAGCGCTGTGCCCCGGTGCCAACACCAAGGAATCGCAGGACAATAGCTCTTTACCGTTGAATACACCACCAGTAACGCATCCCCGGTGGATGTCAATATCCGTCAAACAGGTCTCAAAACGAATATCGACCCCCAATTTAACCAGGCTCTCCCGAAAATTAATGACAACCTTGCGCAACCGATCGGTACCGACATGGGGACGAGCCTCAATCAGAATATTTTCCGACGCTCCACAGTCCACCAGAGTTTTGAGTACAGCCAGTCTTTGCGAATGATTCAGACGCGTGGTCAGTTTGCCATCAGAAAAGGTCCCGGCACCACCTTCACCGAACTGCACATTGCTGACGGCATCAAAGCGTCCTAAAGTCCAGAAACTCTCAACGTCTGCCACGCGTTGTTCCAGCTTCCGGCCACGGTCAACAAGGGTTACACGCACTCCAGATTCAGCAAGACGCTTGGCAGCAAAGAGACCCGCTGGTCCCATGCCGATGACCAGAGCATGATGGTCAATTTTCAGCTTGGGCAAATAAACTTCAGAGACATCGGGGACTTCCGGGACATCGGGACTTTCAGGAGCTTCAGGGACTTTTTCGAGCTGACCATTGCCGTATTCTTGCAGAAGAATCGTTTCGTCAGGGCATGAGAATTCAACTGTGTAGACTTTACGTATCCGGCTTTTTTTGCGGGCATCAATAGAACGCCTGACAATCCTGAAATTCGTCAAACACTCGACGTCAATACCAAGGTGGCGTGCCACCTCCAGGGACAGAAGTTTTTCATCTACAGGAATATCGAGAATCAGGTTACGAAGTAGTAAAGACATCAGGCATCCAATCACCAGGAAATCAGGAATCAGGAGTCATACCAATGGCAACCAGATCTGGAAAGTCGTTCCCTGACCAGGTTCACTCTTGACATTGATGCGTCCGGCGTAGGTTTTTACGATCCGCAAGACCACCGAAAGCCCGAAGCCAGTGCCACTATCTTTGGTGGTAAAAAACGGGTCAAAAATCTTGTTAAGATGTTCTTCAGGGATTCCTCCACCTGTATCTATAACCCTCACCAGAATATCCTTATCATTGTGCTCCATCGATATGGAAAGAGTGCCACCTTGCTTCATTTCAAAAAGAGCATTGGAAAAAAGATTGGAAAAAATCTGGCCGAGTTCATCAGCATCTGCCAGAATTGAAGGCGTTTGCGATGATAACTTTTTCTGTAAAACCACACCCTGAACCCGCATCTGCTCAAGAAACGGCTGCAGGCTTTCTTCAATAACAGCATCGACATGAATGGTGCGCAATTTAAATGGGGAACGTTTACTGGTCGACAGGAGTTTGACCAATATGGCATCAATGCGTTCCACTTCATTGACAATCTTGTCTGCATAACTTTGCATTTCCTGGTCGCCATCCAAACCGGTACGTATGACCTGAGCAAACAAGCTGATCGAGTTTAAAGGGTTGCGAATTTCATGAGCCATCCCTGCAGAAAGATGCCCGAGTGAGACAAGTTTTTCAGTGAGCAGAATCTCCTGATGAGCACGTTCCAGCTCTGCCGTTTTATCCTTGACACGTTCTTCCAGTTCTTGATTCCATCTTTCGATCTCATCGCACAGTCTTTCCTGCTCTTCAACAAGTTTCCTGTTACGTAGCTCGATGGCACGAATATGAAGAACATTCTCAATACGTTCAACCAGTTTGGCGTTGCTGAAGGGTTTGAGAATATAATCTGCAGCCCCCGCTTTCATCAATTCAACAGCGACCTCTTCACTCCCTTTACCGGTGAACATGATCACATAGGTTTCCGGAAAACGCGACTGAATCTCTTTCAGCGCATCAAGTCCGTTGACTTTAGGCATCATGTAATCGAGAAGAACCAGCGCTGGCTGTTCACGTTCAATCAGCTCGTAGCTATCTGGAGCATTATCAACAACAGATACATCAAAACCCTTGCTGCTCAACACCATAGAGGTAAGTTCAAGGATCATCTGTTCGTCATCGATAATCAGGAGTTTTTCGCGCATGGCCTAGTGTTCTTTCTTTGTTTATCAATGAAAAAACAGGTAACTCAGCACTATAAAATACAGTCATTCCCGAGGGTGTAATCGGGAATCCAGACTTTAAAATCATGGATCCCCGATAGAAGCACTCGGGTATGACAGACGTTATTGTAAACAAGCAGATTGTGCTGAATAGTTACGAAATCAGAATACTCTCCGGGAGGTCTGTTGACAAGACCATAGGCGCAAGCAAAGCATTAAAAAAGGCAGCGTTCCCGCTGCCATTGTCAATCTGATGGTAGGATTATTCCTGAATACGTATTGTCATCACCGGGATCGGAGATTTTCGAACCACCTTTTCTGCGGTACTGCCAAAGAGGACATGATCAAGACCAGTGCGGCCGTGGGTACCTAAAATGATCAAATCAACATTGAACTCAACAGCCTTCTTGATAATTTCATCGTACGGGATACCGGGCAACACAAAGGATTCAAAATTATCAAAACCCTCCATATGAGTACGACAGAACTTTTCCATTAACTTTTCGGCACCCTGCTCTATCTCCTCTTCGAGCTTGTCAAACGAGATGTGGGGCACATAAAAACCACGCAGATCAACCGGTTCGTTGATGATATGGATGACTATCAGCTTACTGTCAAACTTACGCGCCAAAGAGAGTGCAGATTGAAAAGCAAAGTCAGAGCCATCCGAAAAATCGGTAGCAAACAGAATGATTTTAAAATTCATACCTTCCTCCTGTAAAGTCAGCTCATTGACAGTTATACAGTACACCCTGGTCTCAGAAAACCCGGCAACCTGTCATGAAACCAGGGAGACTGGTCCACTATTGAAAATCTTTTTCATGATTGAGCGCAACTCATCAAGCTTTACAGGTTTATGAAGATACTCGTATGCGCCCAAACTCATTGCTTCAAGATACGACTCGACACCACCATAGGCGGTGATCATAATAACACTTGTACTCGGAAATTTACGGCTGAGTTCACGCAAAAAAACCAAGCCATTCATTTCCGGCATATTGATGTCGCTGATAACCAGGTTAACCTTTTCTCGATCGAGATAATCAAGCGCTTCATTACCATTTGCAGCGCTCTCCACCTCAAACCCTTCCTGAGCCAACAACTTTGTCAACCCGATGCGAGTGTTCTCTTCATCATCAACAATCAGAATACGTTGTATTGTTTCGTCCAAGAGAACCCCTGTGCCTGAATAGTCCCAAGTTAACATGACAAAAGCTTAACATGGAGCCATTAACTGTCAAGCAGGGTCCGTATGAATTTCACAAAAGAATATCCTTACAAAACAAGAGGTTATAAATTGGGTGCTGGAGACTTGAAACTGGAGTTTTTGAATTAAAGATCGAGAAGGTTGCGGACACGTGCTTGCAAGTCACGAGGTTTAAAGGATTTACTGATAAAATCGTCAGCACCGATAAGACGTATTTCGGAAGCGGTTTCTTCGCCACGCTCAACGCCACTCATGGCAAGGACTTTGACCTCATCACGGTGCGAATAAGTCTGCAGAGATTGCAGAATTTCCTTGCCGGTTTTGCCGGGGATATTCAAGTCAAGCAAGACCAGTTGAGGCACCAGTGTAGTGATCTGTCGCCAGGCTTCATTTCCATCTGCAGCAGTAACAAGTTCTACAGGAAGCTCGCTAAGAATGTCCTTGATCATTTCACGGAAAAAACGTGCGTCATCAACAACCAGAACGACAGGTTTACCTGAAGATGCCTTATCTTGTTGAATAGCTGGCTCTTCTAGCAGTGAAACTTCGAAGATATGGTTACAGCCTGGGCATTTGACCTTAGCCACCCTGGATTTTCCGGCAGAAGGGTCTATGCGATAACGCGCCTGGCAGGAAGGACATGTAATTACCATAGTATCTCTCTCTGACAAAAGGTATCACTCTCTACGAGAGTCTGTTCTGGCCGACTCTTGTTTAGACAAAGGTGGCGCCTCGGACGGCTCGGTTTTAATGACCTCTTCTGCAACTTTGACTTGGAACATGGGCAGCAGAAGGTATATAGCACCGGCAAGTATTAGAACGACAAGCAGGCCCAATACAAACGTGCTCCAACCTTCTTTGGCATGTTTTCTGGAACGCTTGGATTGAGACTTGGCCAGGGGAACGGATGCAAAAGACTGAGAGACACTACTGATCTCAGGTGCTTCAAGTTCTTCAAGCAGAGAATTGCTGTCAAGGCTAAGGTACAAAGCGTAAGACTTAATAAATCCAACAACATAGGCATGCCCAGGGAGATCCGCGAATTGGTTGTCTTCAAGACTTTCCAGAAAGGTTTTCCTGATACGTGTAACCTCTGAAACCTCCTTGAGTGAGTAGCCAAGCTTCTCACGTTGATTTCTAAGGGCAGCACCAATATTTACAACAGATTCTTCCATCACTTATTTATAATCTTCAGATAATTTTCTGCCAATCTGGCAGGTTCCGTTTCTGGTGCCAAGCTCATAACTTCAAGGAAAGCCTGCTTTGCTTTGCCTATCTCTTTCATCTTCATATAGACCAGACCCTGCCAATAGTAACCATTTGCGAAGTTAGGAGCCAATTTAACCGAGAGAGTAAACATATCAAGAGCTTCGACTGGACGATCCTGGTTATAAAAAAGCTCTCCCAAATGGAACGGTGCATTATAATATCGCGGATCGATATCCATTGCTTTCAGGTACGCATTTTGAGCCGATTGATAATCGCGCTTCTGGGTGTAAGCCAGACCGATTCCCGTCCATGCAAGCGCCGGGTGATCAAACAATAGGTCATCAGCAGCCGCCTGGAAGGCAATAATCGCGTCATCATAACGCTCCATAGATAGGTAGAGCGCCGCTATATTGTTATAATACTGAGGATCTTCATCGCTTAGCTTAATAGCTTGCTTCAAGTGCTCTTCAGCCAAACTATATGCACGTTTAATCCAATAGGCTTGTGACAGCCCGGCATGAATCTTGGGGTCGCGGGGATCATATTTTTCTGCCTGCAGAAATTCTTTAAGAGCTCCCGTCGGGTTCTGCTCCTTAAGAGACGCAACACCAAGGGTGTAATGATACGATGCTTTTTGATTGTCCGATATGGTTGGCTCTGAAGGCACACAGGCCGTCAGGACAAAGGTCATGACAATACAAGTCATGACAACAAGGCCCATAGAGGTCAAGCTCGATAAAAACAAACGGCGCGGCATCATAAAGAACCTTTCTGGGAACGGTTTAAGTGAGTAAAGATCATAGAGAAGCCAGAATACGGCCGACTGTTTCACACAATTGCAGGCGACGACGGTCCATTTCTGCTGCTGATGGTGATGACTTGCGCGCGCGCAGTTCAGGGCGCTTGGCACGCATTGCTTCAACAGCAGCTAACAGGTCATCCACATTTTCAACAGAAGCAGCTTCCGGCTCATCCTTAGAGACAACTTTCTCTGGTTCAACTGTCGGTACGTCCACCTTGACAGCCATGCGGTCCTCTTTTTTTACCGGGGCCTCTTTCTTTTTTCCCGAAGCTTCCTTCTTTTCAACCGCAACAGGCTTCTCAACTACAACAGAGTCAACATCCACCTCATCCGGCAACCCGGCCTTTAACGGTAGAGAGGCCCAAAGCATCTCCAGATCGGCATCATTAAGCAGGTAGATATCCTGATCCGTCATGAGAAAACCCATAGATTCGACGAAATTGAGACCTTGATCGAGCATGCTGTCAGTTTTTTGTTCACTGACAATTCTTGGCTCACTGTAATAGAATGCCAGCAACCGGCTTTTATGCAGATGAAAAACCGCGGCCGTCTCAACGCCTTTATCCGTTTGGTATTGGCAGAGAAACGCACTGGCTTCCTGGGCAGGAATGCCAGGCAGAGCTAACTGCACTTCACGCATGGATCGAAACAGATGCACAACCTTGCCAGCGAGAATATTGATGGCATTGATCGATTTATCCCATCGGAACATTTGAGCTCCTTATAACCCTTCGAATGCAGTGAGTACCTGGAAATGCCGGAAACGTTCTTCGACCTCTTCCCAGCTCAATTTCCGTAACCGATTCAGGCTGAAAGCTTCCACTGTAAATGAAGCCATAACACTACCGAAAACCGTTGCCTTGCGAACCGTCTCATCAGTCAGATTATTGGTAGCAGCCAGATACCCCATGAAGCCCCCGGCAAAAGTATCACCGGCTCCAGTCGGGTCAAAAACTTCTTCCAGTGGATAAGCCGGGGCAGAAAAAATCGAGTGCTCAGTAAACACCAACACACCATATTCACCGCGTTTTACAACCAGGGTCTTCGGGCCCAGAGACAACACGGCACGAGCCGCCTTGACCAGATTGGCTTCATCAGCCAGTTGACGAACTTCAGCCTCATTTATCACCAGGATATCGACATGGCCCAGGGTACGAACCAGTGCATCGCGCTTGCTATCAATCCAGAAGTTCATTGTATCACAGGCGATCAACTGTGGCCGTTCAACCTGTTGTAAAACTTCCAGTTGCAGCTCAGGATCTATATTGGCGAGAAAAACGTATTTTGCCTGACGATAGGACTCAGGGAGTTGTGGATGAAATGTTTCGAATACGTTGAGATGTGTCTCCAGAGTTTGGGCTTCGCTCAGGTCGTAACCGTAACGGCCCTTCCAGCGAAAAGTCTGCCCCGGGCGGGTCTGTAGACCAGCCAGATCAACTCCGCGAGAAGTTAGAAACTGGCGAGGTTCTTCAGGAAAATCTTCACCAACGACAGCAACCAGTTGGACACCGGTGAAGAAACTGGCAGAAGCTGAGAAATAAGTCGCTGAGCCACCGAGAACGTCATCACCACGCCCAAAAGGTGTCTCGACGCTGTCAAACGCAACCGACCCGATAACCAGAATATCCATACTGCTCCTTAATTTAACCTATTTATCCGATATAACAGGAATCTATCATTAAAACAAATCTCCCGGCATTTAGCAATGCTGCTGAGAGGCTTTAGTCGAGATATTTGCCGAGAATCGGACCAAGGTCCTTGCGAGTTTGTTTCGGAATCAGTGAATGATCAGTCATAATGGCATACCTTAAGGAATCCCCACACCCGCACTGAGGGGCCGTTGAGAGAGCAGGAGCAGCATGTTTGATGATGTTGCGAGCCATGCTGACATTCTGCTTGATAATAGCCAACACTGCCTCCACCGAAACATCCTCATGACTGTCGTGCCAGCAATCGTAGTCAGTTGCCAGCGCAACAGTGCCGTAGCAGATTTCCGCTTCACGAGCCAGTCGTGCTTCCGGAAGATTGGTCATGCCGATGATATCAACCCCCCAACTACGGTAAATCATGGATTCTGCACGCGTTGAAAAATTCGGCCCTTCTATACAGAGATAGGTGCCACCTCGATGAACAGTCGCACCGGCACGCTGTCCGGCATCAAAGAGAACCCCGCTGAGTTCTGCACAGACAGGGTCAGCAAACTGGACATGACCAGTCACGCCCTGGCCGAAAAAAGTTGAAGCTCGCTTGCCCTGGGTTCGATCGAAAAACTGGTCGGGAATAACAATATGCCCGGGGACTATTTCTTCTTTCATACTACCGACCGCAGAAACAGAAATAATCCGCTGCACTCCGAGCTTTTTCATGCCATAGATGTTAGCGCGATAGGGCACTTCAGAAGGTAAAAGGCGATGGCCCCGGCCATGCCGCGGCAGAAAAACCATCTTGATATCTTCCAGCACTCCGGTAATAAAGGCATCACTGGGAACGCCGAAAGGCGTCTCAAGGCGTACTTCCTCAATGTCCGTAAGCCCTTCGATTTCATACAGGCCGCTGCCACCGATCACGCCGATTGTCATTTGCTCCATAGGTTTTTCCTCGCACAAATAATTTATGGGTTTATGCTGTCAAAATCGGGCAAAGCAGAAAAAGCTTGCTTTGCCCCTACAACAATTGTTTTGCCTTCAACTGCCCACAGGCGGCTGAGATATCCAGACCTTTACCGACTCTACGAATAGCGACAATTTGCCGATCGAGCAGGTAGGTTTGGAAAGCACGAATGGTTTGCTCATCCGGCGTTTGCAGTTCAGAGCCTGAATGCTCGTTGAAGGGAATCAGGTTGACCTTGGCTTTAATTCCGTGGAGTAATTTGACCAGGCGTTTGGCATCGGCCTGGCTGTCGTTGACTCCCCGTATGAGGATATATTCGAAAGTAATCCGTTGGCGCGAGGCCAAGGGAAATTGACGACAGGCCTCCATCAACGTCTGCAATGGATAACGCTTATTAATCGGCATCAGTTCGTCCCGCACTGCGTCTGTTGTCGCATTGAGAGAGACTGCCAGGTTGACCTTGATACGCCGACCGAGCTCGGCCATTTCTGGCACCAGTCCTGAGGTTGAAAGCGTCACCTTGCGAGGGCCATAGTCGAATCCAGTCGCAGCATAAAGTATCTGCAGTGCATTGACGACATTATCCAGATTGTGCAGAGGCTCTCCCATCCCCATGAGAACTATATTGTCAATGGAGCGGTCCTTGCGCACAGCACAGACCTGGTTGACGATCTCAGCGGTTGTCAGGTCGCGTTCCAGACCGTATTTTCCCGTGAGACAGAAAGAACATTGCATGGCACAGCCAACCTGAGTGGAGATGCACAAAGTATTGCGGCCACTCTCCATCGGAATCAGAACCGTTTCCACACTCCTGCCGTCGTGAAGGCGGAAAAGGTATTTGCGCGTGCCGTCAGAACTGACCTCAACAGTTTCCGGAGTAAAGCTTGAAATGGTCGCACGTTGGTTCAGAGCTTCACGAAAAGACTTGGCCAGATCTGTCATGTCGGCAAAAGCTGTGACACCGCGCTGGTAAATCCAACGCATGATCTGTACTGTTCGGAATTTCTCTTTACCCATACCACTCAAAAATTGCATCAAAGCATCTGGGGTGAGATTTTTCAGGTCAACAGGCTGGTTGTCAGAACTTTCAGACATTAAATTCAATTTTCCTGAGATTGTTTCGATGATTCAATTGCCCGGAAAGAAGAAAGGCCCTTCGGATTGTAGCGAAGGGCCTTCGATGACTCAAGTCTTTCCTTGTGGCAACTTCTTAGAGAAGTTCCAGACCGGAGAAGAAGTATGGAATTTCAAAAGCTGCTGTTTCCGGTGCATCGGAACCGTGAGTTGCATTCTCACCAATGTTAGAGCCGAATTCCTTGCGCATGGTTCCTTCTGCAGCTTCAGCCGGATTGGTAGCGCCCATCAGATCACGCCATTTCTTGATAGCACCTTCAGCTTCGAGCGCCATAACAACACAGGGGCCGCTGCTCATGAACTCAGTCAGTTCGCCAAAGAAAGGGCGCTCACTATGAACATAATAGAAACCCTCGGCTTCTACCTTGCTCATGTATAATTTTTTGAGACCGACGACTTTGAAGCCTTCTGCATAAATACGAGCCAGGATTTTGCCAGCGTTACCAGCGGCGAAAGCGTCAGGCTTGATGATTGCGAATGTTTGTTCCATGATATTCTCCATGATTAATTTGATTGTTTAAAAAGCCTCGCGCTTTTAACATCAGAGCAGTTAAAAGTCAAGGGTTGAGCAAGCGGATCAACTAATTCTGCCTGTTCTTGCCTCCGTGAGTGTTCATATTCACAGATAATAAGTCGCGCATAAAAAAGGGCAGACACCATAAGGTGCCTACCCTTTCTGTTTTTCTTATGAAATTATTGTCAACTAGGAGGTTGTCGGACTGTCCATGACCCGGCCCGTATAGTCCGACAGTCTCCTAAACAATAGCCTCCATGCCATCCATAGCCTCACGCAGCTCTTCACCCACTTCTTCGACCAGAGTATTGCGAATCTCGAAATTGACTGCTACCAGGATCTGATTGTCGACGCCATTGTTCTTCAGGTCGAGACCTTTGCCGATGACGCTGGTATTCACCTTGGCCATGAAGTCCTGCAGCAGCGGTACACAGCTATGGGCGAACAGATAGCAACCGTACTCGGCAGTGTCAGAGATAACCTTGTTCATCTCGTAAAGCTTCTTCTTGGCGATAACGTTAGCGATCAGCGGAGTCTCGTGAAGCGACTCGTAGTAGGCCGACTCTTCCTTGATGCCAGCTGCCACCATGGTATCGAAAGCCAGCTCGACACCAGCCTTGACCAGAGCAACCATCAGGATGCCGTTGTCGAAGTATTCCTGCTCCGGGATGGCGGCTTCTTGAGCTTCGGATTTTTCGAAAGGCTCGTTGTTAGTCTCTTCGCGCCAGCGCAGCAGGTCGGCATCGTTGTTGGCCCAGTCTTTCATCATGGTTTCGGAGAAAGCACCAGAAAGAACGTCATCCATATGCTTCTGGAACAGCGGAGTCATGATCTCTTTCAATTCCTCAGCCAGTTCGAAAGCGACCAGTTTGGCCGGATTGGAGAGACGGTCCATCATGTTGGTGATACCACCATGCTTGAGGGCTTCGGTAACAGTCTCCCAACCGTACTGGATCAGTTTTGAGGCATAGCCGGACTCGATTCCGGATTCAATCATCTTGTTGTAGAAGAGGACCGAACCGGTCTGCAGAACGCCACAGAGAATGGTCTGCTCACCCATCAGGTCGGACTTGACTTCAGCGGTGAAGGAGGAGGACAGGACGCCAGCGCGGTCACCACCTGTTCCGCAGCAATAAGCCTTGGCAATCTCCAGGCCGTCGCCATTTGGATCGTTCTCGGAGTGGACAGCAATCAGGGTCGGGACACCGAAGCCGCGCAAATACTCGGCACGTACCTCGGAACCCGGGGACTTGGGAGCAACCATGATGACGGTCAGGTCTTCACGGATCTGCATGCCTTCCTCAACGATGTTGAAACCGTGAGAGTAGGAGAGGCAGGCACCTTTTTTCATCAGCGGCATAACATGATTAACGATCGGGGTGTGGTACTTGTCAGGAGTCAGGTTCAGAACCAGATCACCCTTGGGAACCATATTCTCAATGGTGTCGAGCTCGAAGTTGTTCTGGGTGGCGTTTTCCCAGGAGATATGCTTCTCGTCGATTTCGATCTTACGCAAGGCGTAGGAAACGTCCAGGCCGCTGTCGCGCATGTTCAAGCCCTGATTCAGACCCTGAGCACCACAACCGACGATAACGATTTTTTTACCCTTGAGGTAGTCAACGCCGTTAAACTCGGTGCTGTCCATGAAGTGACAGTTACCAAGTTCCTGCAATTTGCGACTGAACGACAATGAATTGAAATAGTTCTGACCCATGATGTTTCTCCTCATATTTGGATGTTGTTGAACATTAGACTTTTTTAGATCTAAGCAAGATAGCTTAAAAACGACATTGCGTATATTGATTAGTTGTGTATATTGTGTTGCGTGAGATGCAACATAGGTAAGTGAGAGGGAACGGCAGAAAATGGATACTCGCGAACTGAAAATATTTCTTACCGTTGCTGAGCTCCTCCACTTTGGAAAGGCCAGTCAAGCCTGTAACCTGAGTCCATCGGCCCTGACCCGAACCATCCAGCGACTGGAAGAGCAGGTCGAACAACCATTGTTCCTGCGGGATAACCGCACCGTCCGACTTTCGTCGGCAGGTGAGCAGTTCCGCAGTTATGCCCGACAGACGATTAAGGAGTGGGAAAACTTTCAAACGACACTAAAAAATGAGCAGGCAATTGCCGGGACCTTGTCGATCTACGCTTCGATCACCGCCGTCTACAGTCTGCTGCCACATCTGCTGGAGGCCTATCGCAGTGCTTACCCTGAAGTGCAGCTGGAGCTGCGCACCGGGGTTGCCGAACAGGCGGTAGAACGATTGCAGAATGGGGAGATCGATCTGGCCGTTGCCGCTCTGCCCGACCGACACCGCTCGCGGATCGAATTTTTGCCGATCACTACAACTCCATTGGTTTTCATCGGTTCAAAGAACGATGTCGCAGAAATCCCAACCATCAATGGGCAGCTTGATCTCTCCCGAGCTCCGCTGGTCCTTCCGCAGAACGGTCTGTCCCGGCGCCGTTTGAACCAGTGGCTGAAAGAACAGCGCATCACTCCGAATATCACCTCCGAGGTCACCGGCAACGAAGCGATCATCCCGATGGTTCGTTTGGGCTGCGGCATCGGCATTGTTCCGCAGCTGGTTGTAGATCGCAGCCCTTTCCGCGATGATGTCTTCATCGTAGATCAGGCACCGCAGCTGGGATCGTACCAGGTCGGTCTTTGCACCAGCAAACGCAACTTACAACGGCCCGGTGTTTATGCTTTTTGGCAGCTGGCACGCGAACGTTCTGGGTTGTAGGGAAAAAGCTTTTTTGAGGGGGGAGGCCAGTAGGGTTTAATCCCTGTCTACTCAGCTTTAATCGGTGGTTCCAAAAGCCGTCAAGTGGACCGCAATGGCCACTTGACGGCAGGATTCCATCACCAACGGTGTGATTGACACCACCAGCTTGAAAACCAATCCCCTATTACTAAAAAACCGTGCCAAGATCCTGGGCTTCTTGAACAATGGATTGAGACGACGCCTTCGGGTCGTGTCAATCCTTATTGGTTGTAGGTTTAGTAACGCGCGTCAGCGTACTCAACCCAACCACCAGCCTCCACCAAAGCCTTGTCAAAAGGACTGATAGCAAAGCTGAAGGATACTTCGCGACCATTGCCGCAAGCAACAAGCTGCTGATCAGGGAGGTTAACCTTTACATCGACTGCGCCATTTGTCTCTTTTCCCAGAGACGTCAGGGCATCGATGTCCGCCTTAGGAAGCTCAATTGCCAGCATGCCGCAGTTAAACATATTCTGGCGGAAGATCCGGGCGTAGCTTTCAGCAATAACAGTGTGAATGTCGTTGACTTCAAACACCCACGGCGCATGCTCACGAGAGGAACCGCAACCAAAATTCTCGCGGGAGATTATCACACGGGCATTCTTCAGCCGCTCGCCCTGTGGATCAAAGCCTTCAAGTTTGAGATCTTCCAGGCAGTAAGGCTTAAGCGCTTCCTTGGTAACCTCGGTGAGATACTTGGCTGGAATGATTTCATCAGTATTGATATCGGACCGGTCAAGAAAGATTGCCGGGCCGCCAAATATTTTCTTCATAAGAATGACTCCTTAAAATAATGGTTACAATGCACGCGCATCGGTGATAACCCCGGTAATCGCGGTCGCCGCTGCCGTTGCCGGGCTCATCAGGTGAACCATGCCGCCCTTACCCATCCGACCATTGAAGTTTCGGTTGCTGGTCGAGGCACAGGCCTCACCTTCAGCCAACACGCCATTACTCATACCTAAACAGGCACCACAGGTCGGGTTGGTGACACAGAACCCGGCATCCATGAATATCTGGATAAGCCCTTCGGCCAGCGCCTCCTGGAATATTTTCGGCGTTGCCGGTGAAACAATGCCACGCAGAGAATCGGCAATTTTATGCCCTTTCAAAACTTCAGCCGCCTGACGCAGATCCTCGATCCGACCGTTGGTGCAGGTACCGATATAGACCTGGTCGATCTTCGTTCCTGTCATCTCGCCGACCGGCTTGACACAGTCAGGCTTGTAACCATAAGTCACATGAGGAACCAGTTCCGTCACATCAAAATCGAGGACTTTGTCGTAATCCGCATCACTATCGGCACACCATTGGCTGTACTCTTCCAGAGCCACCTGCTTATTGGCGAACTCGCCCTCGATAAATGGCCAGAGGTAATCAACCGTAACCATGTCAGGCTGACAGATCCCGCAAGTGCCACCAGCCTCAATAGCCATGTTACAGAGTGTCATGCGAGCATCCATGCTCATGGACTCAACAACCGGACCGTGGAATTCGATCACTCGATCAGTGGCTCCGTTGACACCAAGCTGACCGATTACAAACAGGATGACGTCCTTAGCATAAACCCCGTTAGCAAGACTGCCGGTCAGGTTGATCCGGATTGACTTTGGTTCACGGAAAGCGCAAACACCTTTAAGGATACCGACTTCCAGATCAGTTGTACCGACACCGGCAGCAAAAGCACCGAAAGCACCGTGCGTACAGGTGTGCGAATCGCCCATAATGGCTGTGAAGCCGGGACGAATATAGCCTTTCTCCGGAAAAAGAACATGGCAGACACCATTATGACCGATGTCAAAAAAATCCTTGATCTCATGTCGCTTGGCCCAATCACGCAGCATCTTGGCCTGTAAGGCAGTCTTGCTGTCCTTGGACGGAGTCACATGATCAATAACAGCCTTGATCCTGGTATTGTCGTACACACGGTCCTTACCGCGCCACTCGAGATCGGCAATGGCAACCGGTGTGGTAATTTCATGACAAAGCACCCGATCCAGATCAAGGACTTTGGTCCCTGGGAATGGCTCATCACGAAGATGTGCAGCAAAAATCTTTTCAGCTGTTGTCTGGCCCATAATCACTCCTCAAAATATAAATAAATAAAAATATCTCGGCATATTAACGAAAAAATCGCCGACAGGAAAGCCCTGCCGGCGACATTTAATCAGTTTAGATATGTATTTTAGTGCGCTGGGAGAAATCCAGCGCCTTATTGATTGCGTTGATGTAAGCCTTAGCGCTGGAGACAATGATGTCAGAGTGAGCACCCTGCCCCAGAACCTCATGCCCCTCATACTCAAGCCGCACGGTACATTCGCCAAGCGCATCGGTACCACCGGTAATTGAACCGACGGAAAAATTGATCAAACGAGGCTGCATTCTGGTCAATTTCTTAATTGCCTTGAAAGTCGCATCAACCGGGCCATCACCTATAACGGCGACTTTCTTGAGTTTACCTCTGACTTCGAGTTCAATCGTTGCCGTTGGCGCGGCGAAGGAGCCGGAGGAGACGTTCATCTGAATGAGTTTGACGACCTCCGGAACACGGATGATTTCGTCGGCAACAATAGCATCAAGGTCTTCATCGAAGATTTCCTTCTTTTTATCGGCCAATGACTTGAAGCGAACAAAGGCTTTCTGGACGTCTTCTTTAGGAAGAGCATAGCCGAGCTCTGTGAGACGGGCGACAAAAGCATGGCGGCCCGAGTGCTTGCCAAGGATCAGCTTGTTAGCATTGAGTCCAATAGACTCAGGAGTCATGATTTCATAGGTTTCCTTGTCCATCAGCATACCATGCTGGTGGATACCGGCTTCATGAGCAAAAGCATTGGCACCGACAATCGCCTTATTTGGCTGCACAACGATCCCGGTTATGGTCGAAAGCATTCGACTGGCAGCGTAAATATGTTCCGTATTAATGTTGTTTTCATACGGCATAATGTCGTGTCGTGTCCGCATGGCCATGACAATCTCTTCGAGGGAACAGTTACCGGCACGCTCGCCAATACCGTTAATGGTGCATTCGACCTGACCTGCACCAGCCTGAATAGCCGCAAGGGAATTAGCGACCGCCAGGCCAAGGTCGTTGTGGCAATGGACAGACAGGACCGCCTTGTCAATATTCGGCACATTATCCTTCAAGTGCTTAATAATATTATGATACTCAAAAGGAATGGTATAACCAACTGTATCCGGGATATTAACAACCGTCGCTCCGGCGTCAATCGCAGCCTCAACCATTTCAGCCAGGAAATCCAGGCGTGTGCGAACGGCATCCTCACAGGAGAACTCCACGTTTGCAGTGTAGTTTGCCGCATGTTTGACCGCCTTAACAGCTGCGGCCAGCACCTCGGCCGGTTTCATCTGCAACTTGCGCTCCATATGAATATCTGAAGTGGCAATAAAGGTATGAATACGGCCTCGTTCTCCAGCATACTTCAGTGCGTCCCAGGCACGATCAATATCCATGATACTTGCACGGCAGAGACCAGCTATCTCTGGGCCCTTGATCGTCTTGGCAATCCTCTTGACAGCCTCGAAATCTCCATCTGAAGCAATCGGAAACCCCGCTTCGATAACATCTACGTTGAGTTTCTCCAGTTGGCTGGCAATACGCAATTTTTCTTCTATGTTCATACTGGCGCCGGGGGATTGCTCGCCGTCACGCAAGGTTGTATCAAATATTTTAATCGTATTTTTCTTATTCATGATAATCTCCTCAACAATCTCTTACGGGAGTCGGTTCCTCAATTCCCTGCTTAATTTGTCTTCTTCCCTGCTCGATTTGTCTCTCGCAGTACAATAACAGGTTTAGATCACTCAGGTCAGATTCCACAGAACCACCCCCTTTCAAGGAATTTGGGGTAAAAAGTAAAAAAGCCCCCGCCCCGGTCAGGGGCGAAAGCTAAGCTTCGCGGTACCACCCTGTTTGGCCCTGCCGCAGCAAAACCCTTCATTGTCCATTTACGCAGGCTCACGACGGAGATTACTCAGACCCCACTCAAAACATGAGCCTTTTGACGTCCGCAGCTCCAAGGTCAGTTCAGGTTCTGTCTGTACCGGTTCACAGCACCACCGGCTCTCTGCAACAGCATCAAACCCTACTCTTCCTCTTCAACGCTTTTTGAAGTTCTTCGACAATAAAAGCAGAAAACCTGCGCCATTGTCAAGATATCTGACTATTTTCTATCTCTGCCCCAGAAGATTCTTCTTCGCCAGACCTTTTCTCCTCTGGTGACTTACGTTTAAAATACTTCAGAAGAGTCCCGATCGGTCCAGAGACTACATACACCGATGCCATGACAAAAAGCATGATTTCAGGCTGAGCTACCACTACAATAGTAAAAACAATTGCCAGGACTAGAAAACTGAAGGGCTGGCGCTTCACCAACTCCGGGTCTTTGAACGAGTTATAACTGTGATTACTAACCATCAAGTAAGCTAACAGATATATCAGCAGAAGCACTGAGACCTTCTTTATCTCACCGGAACCACCCAACTGGAAAAAAATCAGCACACAAGAAGCAACCATTCCGGCAGAGGCAGGGATAGGCAGGCCAACAAAACGTCTTGATTCAACGGTATCGACCTGTACGTTGAAACGCGCCAGCCTGAGTGCACCACAAACCACGTACAAAAAAGCCGCCAGCCAGCCGAATTTGCCGAAGGACTGTAGAGCCCAGGAATACATCAGTAACCCTGGCGCGACGCCAAAAGAGACCAGGTCAACAAGGGAATCATATTCCACCCCGAAACGGCTGGTTGTACCAGTCATACGGGCGACCTTGCCGTCCAGGGCATCAAAAACTGCAGAAATCAGAATAAACCAGGCGGCCAGATTATAATCGCCATTCATGGTGGCAACAATCCCGTAGAAGCCGGCAAAAAGGCCTCCGGTTGTTACCAGATTCGGCAGGAGATAGACTCCTTTCTTCAGATTTTCACGCCGTTTGAGTGAACTGCGTTTTTTGCTCATTGCAGGTAACCCAACACGGTTTCGCCAGCCACGGTCTTATCACCGAGTTTGGCCGAAACTTCTACACCCTCAGGAACATACAGATCAACCCTGGAGCCAAAGCGGATCAAACCATAACGCCGTCCTCGCTCCAGCAAATCACCCGTTTCCGGGTAAGAAACAATGCGTCGCGCAATTAATCCTGCGATCTGCACAGAGAGAAGCTTCACGCCAGAGTCTGTTTCGAGCAACAGCCCTGATTGTTCATTTTCAAAGCTGGCCTTGTCCAGAGAGGCATTGAAGAACCGGCCTCTATTATAAAACTGATCGATGACCTTGCTGTTTACCGGCACTCGGTTGACATGAACATTGAAAACATTCATGAAGATACTGATCTTGGTAACTTCCTGGCCACCAAAATAGCGATCCTCAGGAACCTTGCCAACGAAAATGATTTTACCATCCGCCGACGCAACAATGGCATTGTCGTCTTCTGGGGGATAACGCTCCGGGTTACGGAAGAAATAGACGGTAAAAAGGGTCAGGCCGAGACTGATTGTTGTCAGGCAGTACCAGCCGACAACAGCACAGAAGAGAGAGACAAAGGCAAACAGGCCGATGAAAGGATAACCTTCAACGGCCACAGGTTGATGCTGATTTTTCATGGGCAGATGGCGCCTCTTGTTAAATTATGTGGGGGCAAAATGCCCCCGATAGAATGTTGAATCGATTAATTTTTACTCTTGTCGACAATCTTTGGGATACAGGGCTTCATGCTGCGCAATTTTTCGCCGACCTGCTCGATCTGGTGAGCCGCATTAATCCGACGACGTGCTGTCATCTCAGGGTAGCTGGACGCCCCTTCAAGGATAAAACGCTTGGCGTATTCGCCATTCTGAATATTGTTCAAACATTCCTTCATCGCCTTACGGCTCTCGTCGTTAATTACTTGTGGACCAGTGACGTACGCGCCGTATTCGGCATTGTTGGAAATGGAATCGTTCATATTGGCAATGCCACCTTCGTGCATCAGGTCGACAACCAGCTTGAGCTCGTGCAGACACTCGAAGTAGGCCAGCTCAGGGGCATATCCACCCTCTACCAAGGTCTCGAAGCCAGCTTTCACCAGCTCAACAGCACCTCCACAAAGGACAGCTTGCTCACCGAACAGATCGGTCTCGGTCTCGTCTTGAAAGGTTGTTTCGATGATTGCGATGCGACCGCCACCGATAGCGCTGGCATAGGAGAGAGCTACATCTTTGGCAGCACCAGATGCGTCCTGGAAGATCGCGATTAGATCAATTATACCACGACCTTTGACAAACTCGGAACGAACCGTATGACCGGGGGCCTTGGGAGCAATCATGATGACATCAAGATCGGCGCGCGGCACAACCTGGTTATAATGAATGGCAAAGCCGTGAGCGAAAGCCAGCGTGGCACCTTTCTTCAGATTAGGTTCAATCTCATCACGATAAAGTTGTGACTGGGACTCATCCGGGGTCAGGATCATAATCAGGTCAGCAGCAGCAACCGCGTCAGCAACATTCATGACTTTTAAGCCGTAATTCTCCGCCTTAATCGCTGAAGATGAGCCTTCACGCAAGCCAATGGTTACATCAACACCGGAGTCTTTTAGGTTATTGGCGTGAGCATGCCCTTGGGAGCCGTAACCTACGATGGTTACCTTTTTCCCTTTGATCAGGGAAAGATCTGCATCTTTGTCGTAAAAAACGATCATTTGCTATTTCTTCCTGCGGAATCTTTATACATTAGCATGAAAGATCGATTATATATCATAACAGTGCAGGCCATGCCAGATTTTTATCCCGACATGGCCTGCCTTAAATGTAGTGACAACTGGCTCTGTTTCCGTCAGTTCCCCTTCCAGCCCTTCGGACCACGACCCAGGACAACTGGTCCGGAGCGCACCAGTTCCTTGATCCCCATTGGACGCAGCAGATCAATAATGGCACTCACCTTGACCGGCGAACCTGTCACTTCAACGGTATAGCATTTAGGGGTCACATCGACCACCTTGCCACGAAAGATATCGCAGATACGCAGAATCTCAGCGCGTGTTGACTCTTCGGCAGTCACCTTGATCAAGGCCATTTCCCGCTCGACAAACTCCTCACCGGTAAAATCAATGATCTTTATTGTGTCAATCAGCTTGTTGAGCTGTTTGGTGATCTGTTCGAGAATCCGGTCATCACCGCTGGTGACAATCGTCATACGCGAAATAGTCGGATCAATGGTCGGCGCAACCGACAGACTTTCAATATTGAATCCCCGGCCGGAGAAGAGGCCGGCAATCCGTGTCAATACACCGAATTCGTTTTCCACAAGTACGGATATGGTATGTCTCATCATCTAAAATCCTCTTCTAAGCCCGACTCAGGAAGCCAGAACCATTTCATTGAGTCCGGCTCCCGCAGGCACCATTGGCATGACGTTCTCTTCACGAGACACCTTGAACTCCATAATCACCGGTCCGGGAGTATCAAAGGCCTTTTTAATAACCTCTTCAACCTCCTCAGGTTTACTCGTACGCAGTCCGGTCGCACCATAGGCTTCTGCCAGCTTGATAAAATCGATAGGCAGTTCCATACAGGTCTGACTATAGCGCTTATCGAAAAAGAGCTGCTGCCACTGCCGTACCATGCCGAGGAAGTTATTGTTGAGAATAGCAATCTTCACCGGCAGTCGATACTGAACCAGAGTTGCCAATTCCTGGGAGTTCATCTGAAAGGAACCATCTCCGGAAATATCTATGACCTGACGCTCGGGAAACGCCACCTGAGCACCCAGGGCAGCAGGCAGACCATATCCCATGGTGCCAAGCCCACCAGATGAGAGGAACGTACGCGGTTGAATAAAATCGAAGAACTGAGCAGCCCACATCTGATGCTGGCCAACCTCTGTGGTCACAATCGCATCATCGTTAGACAGTTCCCGCAACTTCTCGATAACAAACTGCGGCTTGATCTCATTTTTTGACAATTTGTAGGCCATCGGATGATCTTTGCGCCAGGCAGCAACCTCTTCATGCCAGGGCTTAAGCGCCAAATTTGCCTGAGCGACTTCGTCTTTATGTTCTGCAAGCTTTTTGTTCATCTTTTTCAGGACATCTAGCAGGTCACCGACAATAGGCAGATCAACCCGAACATTCTTCTTGATCGAGGTGGGATCAATATCAACATGGATGATCTTGGCGTGCGGCGCGAAAGTCGATATTTTACCTGTCACCCGATCATCAAAACGAGAACCAAGCGCAATCAACAAGTCAGAGCTGGTCACAGCCATATTGGCATAATAGGTGCCATGCATGCCAAGCATCCCCAGTGATAGTGGATGACGCGTTGGAAAGCTGGCCATTCCCATCAGAGTAGTCGTCACCGGAATCTGCAGTGTTTCCGCCAGTTTGAGCAATTCAGCATGGGCGTCAGTCAAAGTTGCACCACCGCCAACATAGAGAACAGGTTTCTTTGCCGTCAGCATCATCTTGACGGCCTTTTCCACCATGCGCACATTGCCGCTGTAAGTCGGCTTGTAGCCACGCAATTCAACCTTGTCCGGATACTCGAATTTCGCTTTGTCGATCTGAACATCCTTGGGCAGGTCGATGACCACCGGTCCGGGACGACCAGTCCGGGCAATATAGAAGGCCTGTTTAATGATCCGGGCCAGATCCTTGACATCCCTGACCAGGTAATTGTGCTTGGTAACTGGCCTGGTCAGACCTACCGTATCTGCCTCCTGAAACGCATCATTGCCGATCATGCCGGTCGGCACCTGGCCGGTAATGACAACCATTGGGATCGAATCCATATAAGCTGTAGCGATCCCGGTAATTGTGTTTGTTGCTCCAGGCCCACTGGTTGCAATGGCAACACCAACCTTGCCAGTAGCACGGGCATAGCCATCGGCAGCATGTACCGCCGCCTGTTCATGGCGTGTCAGTATGTGCTTGATGGAAGAGCCCATAAGATCATCATAAATATTGATGACCGTACCGCCTGGATAACCAAAAATTGTTTCTACGCCTTCCTGAATCAGACTTTCAAGAAGAATTTTAGAACCAGTCAGTTTCACTTTCTTTTCACCTCCAACGGGTTGCTGATGCAAGCCGAATTATAAACTTTAAGTTCAAAGTTGATTTATGCTTTACATATTGCCCCGGTGTTGGACGAAGTCACAACCTTGGCATAGCGAGCCAGCCAGCCCGTCTTGATCTTGGCTTCCGGAGCTTGCCAGGTTGCCTTGCGGCGGGCAAGCTCTTCATCATCAACCAGGAGTTCCAGCTTGCGATTCGGGATGTCGAGCCGGATCCGGTCACCATTTTTAACCAGGGCAATCACTCCTCCTTCAGCAGCCTCAGGTGAAATATGCCCGATACAGGGCCCCCTGGTGCCACCGGAGAAACGGCCATCGGTGATCAGGGCAACACTGTCGCCCAGACCGAGACCCATTAAAGTCGCAGTCGGGGCAAGCATCTCCCGCATTCCGGGACCGCCTTTGGGCCCCTCATAACGAATAACAACAACGTCGTCTGGCACAACCTGGCCGCCCATGAGAGCCTCCATAGCAGCTTCTTCCGAATCATAACAACGGGCGACTCCCTCGAAATTCATCATTTTATCAGAGACACCGGACTGTTTGACCACCGAGCCCAGCGGCGCAAGATTGCCAGAGAGAATGGCCAGGCCACCCTCGGCACGCACCGGTTTATCTAGCGAATGGATCACCTCTTCATCCACCGTAGCAACACTAGCCACAATTTCCTTGATCGATGGACCGGTCAGAGTCGGATTATCGTTGATCAGATTGCGCAATTGGTAAAGAACACCGGGGACGCCACCGGCGGTATCAAGATCTTCCATAAAATGCTCGCCGCCCGGATTCATTGATGCCAGCTGTGGCGTTTCCCGGCCAAGCCGATCAAACTCTTGCAGAGGCAGGTCAACACCAGCTTCATGAGCAATTGACAAGAGGTGCAAGACGGTATTACTGGAGCCACCGAGAGCAAGATCAACCCGGATGGCATTCTCAAAAGCAGCACGTGTCATAATCTGCCGTGGAGTAATCTGCTGGCGCACCAGTTCGACGATGCGTTCGCCACTGGCAAAGGCAATCCGTCGTTTCAGTGATGAAACCGCCAGTGCGGTACCACAACCAACCAGACTCATACCAAGAGTTTCAGTCAAAATCGCCATAGTGTTGGCAGTAAACAAGCCCTGGCAGGACCCGGCTGTCGGACAGGCATTGTCTTCGCAAGCCATCAACTCCTGTTCGTCGATAACACCAGCTTTGTATCGGCCCATGGCCTCAAAGGTATCGGTAACAAAGGAGAATTTACGACCCTTACGACCAGCACCAGTCATCATCGGACCGGCAGTAACCACAAGACAGGGGATATCGAGGCGTGCAGCAGCCATTAACATGCCCGGGGTAATCTTGTCGCAATTGGTTAGCAGCACCAGGCCATCAAGACGATGTGCCTCAGCAATAGACTCGACCATGTCGGCAATCAATTCACGGGTCGGTAAAGAATAGTGCATACCACGATGACCCATGGCAATGCCGTCGCAGACACCGGGGATACCGAAAATAAAGGAGTAGCCACCACCGGTGTGGACACCTTTCTCTATAAAGCGCTCCAGGTCACGCATGCCGGTATGACCCGGGATCAGATCAGTAAAAGACGAGGCTATGCCGATGAATGGCTTATCCATCTCTTTCTGTGGGACACCTGTTCCTTTTAACAAGGCACGGTGGGGGGTGCGCTCAAAACCCTGCGTAATAACACTGCTGCGTTTCTGGGTCATTTTCTTTCACTCCTCTATCAACAAACTCGGATCGTTTTAGTCATTAGCTTATCGGTCTTTATACCTACGGAAACCCGTAAGGTAAAGAACAAAAGCAACTATTCAGTACAATCTGAATTGTTTACAAAAATGTCTGTCATCCCCGAATGTTTCTATCGGGGATCCATACTTTAAGATCTGGATTCCCGATTACACCCTCGGGAATGACAGCTTTTTTATCGTGCAGGATAGTTACGGACAAAAAAGAGAAAACGGCCCGTCTCATACCCCAATCGGCAAAAATGGTCCGACAAAAAAAACAACAGGGGCCGAAATTATCCGGCCCCTTATTTATTCATCTTTTTATCTGTTATTGGCGAAAATCTCGAAGCATCGACTCCATTTCGTCTTTACCTGCCAACTTCAGCTTCTGAACCTTCTTGCGCTCAAGATCCGCCTCTTCCGAGATATAGGTCATTTCTTCATATTCCCGTAGTTTTTTCTCAAAAAGCATGTGTTCTTCGTACAGCTTACGGAAGCGGGGATTTTCTTCACTCAAGCGCTGGGTCAAATCCTGGTCCTTCTCTGCCATGAGCACCTCCTGGAGTTTAAGGATGGGAGAAATAAGTCGTCTTTAAAAAATAACGAACGCGTGACAGGATTGTCAACTGGAAATCCCTGATGGACGCCAATTAATTTCTGCTTCTGAGGGACGCAAGTAAGCTGGCATCAACTCATCTGCGGAAAAAGTACGTCCGGATCGCCATTCATGTAAAGCAAGAGCCGCTGCAGCTGCGGCTCTTGGCAAGTTTAAGAAGACTGGAGTAAAGTGTGCACGTTCAGCCAACTGCCTTAAAATTAAGGCTCTGTAGACGAGTGCCCCGTTACCCACAAACAAGGTCTCAGCAGTGATTTCGGCCAACAGAACTTCAGGCTTGACTACCCGTTCCTTGACAACAGGATGTGGATAGCCACCTTGGCAATCAAATAAAGCGGCATAGACTTCCTGTTTGCGAGCATCCAACATGACACAGACTGGCAAGCTCGTGAAAGGCAGTTGCATGGCAAGACACTGTAAAGAGGATATGCCCAGTAACGGACAACCGGTTGCCAGCGACAAGCCTTTGGCTGTCGCCATGCCAACACGCAGGCCGGTGAAAGAGCCAGGTCCAACCACCACGCCAATCGCATCCAGAGCATCTTTTGTGAGATCCGTTTTGGCAAGCAGATCTTCAATCGATTGCAGCAGCCATTCCGTCGGTGTTTTACGGATATCCAGATTAATTTCAGCCAGAAGACGCTCACCATCGGTTATAGCAAGGCTGCCACCTGGTGATGCCGTCTGCATGGTCAAAATAATTGGTGGCACCTTAGCAGCCTGTCGGACAATCAATGAGCTGGCTGCAAATTCGCCTGTTTGGCCCATATTTCGACTCCTTTTCGACCAATAGCTATGGATATTACTCTCAAACGAGCCAAAATCTGGTCTCAAACATCCAAATTTTCGCTTCAGCCCTGATAGTCCGACGGGCTGCTAGTGTCCCGTGCGGTTAATCGTGACGTATAATTCTGAGACATTTTGGTTGCTGTCAAAGCGTACTGATGAAGGCCTAGCGTGCGTTAAGCCAAAGAGGCGCAACGCAGACAGCGGGCAAAAGGACCATAATTAAAGGATAGGATTAGCCGCACGGGACACTAGCTTCCTATCATACGGACAATATCGTTGTAAAATGCCAGAACCATCAACAACAGCAACAGGATCAAGCCGATCTGCTGAGCCCATTCCCGAGCTCGCAAGGAGAATGGACGACGAAAAACCAGCTCATACGAATAGAAGAACAAATGTCCTCCATCCAGGATAGGAATCGGTAAAAGGTTGAGAATGCCCAGCTGAATACTCAGAAAAGCCAGGACACTCAGAATGCTCGAAATGTCTGTCTGTGCTGCCTGTCCAGCAATCTGAACGACTGTGATCGGGCCACCTATGTTGCTGGTCGAAACATGTCCGGCAAAGAGTTTCTGTATAAATACCAGGGTCAGCTCAATCAACTCAATCGTTCTGTCGGCTCCGGCAGCAATGGCCTCGCCTGGAGGAAAGCGCTTAAAGATTGTCTCGTGACGAGGAGTAACACCGATCAGGAAATCATCATTACCGTCCACTTTCCTCGGCACGAGATCGAAAGTGAGCTGTTTCAGGTTGCGTTCGACAACAACAGGTACCGACTGTCCACCGACGTCCTGAATAGCCCCCTTGAGCTCATACCACGAAACTATCGGATGCTCGCCAATGGAGAGTATCTTATCGCCATCTTCAAGCCCGGCCTCAGCTGCTGGCATGTCAGGTGCCAAGGCACCAATGACAGCAACCTGGTCAGGGAGCAGCCCGATCGACTGCAGCCCCTCAAGGGCACCGTTTTCCGGATCAACGGTTAGCTCGGCGATACCATCATCACGCTTTAAAGTGAAAATAATCGGCTCGCCGGCACTGTTCACCAACGCCGGGCCGGTGTCTGTCCAGGTTGCTACATCTATTCCACTGATTTTGATAATACAGTCACCGGCGCGAACCCCAGCTTCATCGGCCTCGGAGCCCGGAATGACATAACCGATACAGGGCGGCTCATCCAGATAGGCGGGAAGATTAATTCCGACCAGATAGGCAATCGGCAGAATCATGAAGGGCAAGAGGAGGTTCATGATTGGACCAGCAGCGACAATTGCCATGCGCTGGGGGATGGTCTTTTTGGCAAACGAGCGTTTCTCTTCCTCCGGGTCGATCTCGGCCTCTTCCCCCTGATCACCAGCACCCTCACCGAGCATCTGAACGTAACCGCCCAGAGGGATGGCGCAAATCATATATTCTGTGTCTCCCCACTGACGGGAAACCAGGCGAGGGCCAAAACCAAGTGAAAACTTGAGGACTTTGACGCCACAGAACTTGGCAACAGCAAAATGCCCGAGTTCGTGGATAAAAACCAGAATGCCCAGCATGATAATGCCAGCTGCAATAGTGATCACGAGTAAGAAGCTCCTTGAATTTCATAAATAGCATCATGAGCCGCACGGCGGGACCATTGATCTGCGGCAAGAATCTGTTCCAGACTGGACGCAGAAGTTGTTGTATGCTCCTGCACTACCGAACCAATAATTCGGGGAATATCGAGAAAACTGACCTTCTCCTGCAGAAACGCTTCCACAGCAAGTTCGTTGGCTGCATTCAGCACAGCAGGTGTCGTACCACCTCGCCGGATAGCATCGTAGGCCAAACCGAGGCAGGGGAAACACTTACTATCGGGTGTCGCAAAATGTAATTGACCGAGACGACATAGGTCAAGGGGAGGCAAATCCAGAGTTAACCTTTCCGGATAGGACAAGGCATAGGCAATCGGTGTTTTCATATCCGGAATGCCTAGTTGCGCTATGAGCGCGCCATCAACATACTCCACCATGGAATGGACAATACTTTCCGGGTGGATATGCACAGCAATGTTTTCAACCGGGATATCGAAAAGCCAATGTGCCTCAATCACCTCCAGGCCTTTATTCATCATGGTTGCCGAATCAATTGTGATCTTTCGTCCCATGGTCCAATTTGGATGAGCCAGGGCATCTTGCGGTGTCACTTCCTGCAGGTCATCAAGTGACCAGTTACGAAATGGCCCACCAGAGGCCGTCAGGATCAGGCGACGTACATCGCTTCTGCGGTGACCTTTAAGTGACTGAAAGATAGCCGAATGCTCACTATCGACCGGAAAAAGTTGGCAGCCGGATTTGACGACGGCAGCCATGACCAGTTCACCAGCGACAACCAGAGTCTCCTTGTTGGCGAGTGCAACGTCTCTGCCTGTCTCGATAGCCGCCAGAGTCGGCTCAAGACCTGCGGCACCAACAATGGCTGAGACAACCATATCGGCGGGTGAATCAGCTGCACAGGCAATCAGGCCAGATGTCCCGTAGAGAATACGGGGTCCACTGGAACCGCTGCGCTCTTGCAGACGCCGTGCGTTCTCCTGGTCAGGTACGGCTACCATCTCAGGCCGGAAGCGCGCAATCTGTTCTTCGAGCAAAGCCAGGTTACGCCCGGCGGTCAAGGCGACGACCTGGAAACAGTCTGGATGCTCCGCAACAATCTCCAGGGTGCTTACGCCGATGGAACCGGTAGAACCAAGGACAGCCAGTCGTTTCATGCAGATATCCATTTCATATCAATGATACGTTTCATACAGACACCAAGGTACGTTTCATACAAACGCCCACAATGCATAGTAGTAAGTCACCGGAAAGGCAAACAACAGGCTGTCGAGACGATCAAGAACACCACCATGTCCGGGTATAAGCGTTCCAGAGTCTTTGACGCCAAAGCTTCGCTTCATCAATGATTCAACCAGATCACCGAGTTGGCTGAAAGCGCCGACACCGATGCCGAGGAGGAGGATATCCACACTGCTCAACTCTGCAAAGAGCAGGAGCTTGCAGAGCATTGCGCCAAGCACGCCGCCAGCAAGACCACCAAGGGAACCTTCTATACTCTTTTTCGGGCTGACCGCCTCATAGAGGCGATGTCTCCCACAGGTTTTACCAACAAAATAAGCCATGCTGTCACTTGCCATGACAATAAACAGGACGAGAAAAATCCAGTCGCTACCATCAGGTAGAGTGCGAAGCAGGGCAGCATGAGATAATAATAACGGGACATACAGCAAGCCAAGCAGGCTGACCGCCAGGTCACGGCTCACGCTCTGCATATCCTGAAACCGAAACAGGTAAACCAGAGTAAGAAAGAGGCTCGGCAGAACTATGCATAGTAGAAGAAAAGAAGAGTCTGGAGCATAGACCAAGCCAACAGAGAAGAGGACTCCAGTAGCGACAGAAAGAGAGCTTTCCAGACGACGCTTAACTGGTAATGCCATCCGGTAAAATTCATGCAAGGCCAGAGCCGTGACAACAAACAGCAGACCGGCAAATAAACCCGGACTGGCATAAAACACGAAAAGGATCAGTAATGGCAGAGCAATCAGTGCTGTGATGATTCGCTGTTTAATGATGCCCCTCCCTGTTGCTGTCGTCATCTTTTTGCGAGTTGCTGTGCCCTTGCTTTTGCTGGTCGCGTTGCTCATGATTTTGCAGGTCGCGTTGCTCATGCTTTTGCAGCTGCACAGCGGTGAGACCAAAGCGCCGCTGACGACTACTGTACTCTTGCAGTGCCTGCAACAAGGTATCGCGAGAAAAGTCCGGCCAGAGAGTTTCTGTGAAAAAAAGTTCTGCGTAAGCCATCTGCCAAAGGAGAAAGTTGCTGATGCGCATCTCACCACTGGTCCTGATCAAGAGGTCAGGGTCAGGAGTAGCGTGTGTATCGAGGACTGCCTCTATATCCAACTCGGTGAGATCGTCAGCTTGCAGTTTGCCCTCGGCAATCTTGCTGCCAAGCGTTTGCATCGCTCGTGTCAATTCGTTGCGTGAGCCATAAGAGAGGGCCAGAGTAAGAACCATCCGATCATTGTCGACGGTTGTATTAATGATGTCTTTGAGAATTTTACTGACTGGTTCTGGCAAGCGGTCCAACTCACCAATAGCTATGAGACGAATACCGCGCTCCTTGAGTTGACTCAGTTCCCTCTTCAGAAAACTCCCCAACAACCCCATTAGCGACTCAACCTCATCACGAGGGCGGCCCCAGTTCTCGGAACTGAAAGCATAAAGAGTCAAGTAACGTATGCCTAACCCCAGACATTCGTCAACAACGGTCTGCACTGTTTCCACGCCTTTGCGATGGCCAAAGATACGTGGCAGGTGGCGCTGTTCAGCCCAGCGACCGTTACCGTCCATAATAATTGCGAGGTGCGTTGGAATCTGCATAAACAAGAAGCCCCCAAATGAAAAAGCAGCTTAACAAAGTATCATAGACATATCAAACCGAGCAACCATCTGTTGCTGCCATACAACTAAAAAGGGTGCCCAAAAGGCACCCTTGGTTTCAGCATCATCCGATCATGGATTGTCGGACAGGCTCACAGGAGATCAGATCTCCATAAGGTCTTTTTCCTTCTCCGCAATCACCTGATCGACGCGAGCGACATAATCATCCGTTACTTCCTGGATTTCCTTCTCGCCACGCTTCAGCTCATCTTCGGAAATTTCCTTACCCTTCTCCAGTTTCTTCAGGGCGTCATTAGCTTCACGGCGCGTATTCCGGACAACGACTTTGGCGTCTTCACCCATACGCTTGACCTGCTTGACCATCTCTTTACGGCGATCCTCGGTCAACGGCGGAAAAACCAACCGAATCAACTGCCCATCGGAGTTCGGATTCAAACCAAGATCCGCCTTTAAAATAGCTCTCTCAATTTCGCCGATCAGGTTTTTCTCCCACGGTTGAATCGTAATCAGTCGCGGCTCAGGTACCGCCAGCGAACCAACCTGATTGAGCGGTGTCGGCGTACCATAGTAATCCACTTGAACAGAATCGAGCAAAGCGAGGGAAGCACGCCCGGTACGAACTTTACTCAAGTCGCGCTTAAACGCCTCCAGAGCTTTGCCCATTCCAGTGCCAGCGTTGGCTTTGACATCAGCAATCATGGCATCATTCTCCTTTGATAATGGTTCCGATCTGCTCACCGCAAACAACTCGCTGGATATTACCACAGCTAGTAAGATCAAACACAAGAATCGGCAGGTCATTGTCCATACAGAGAGAGGTGGCGGTAGAATCCATAACCTGCAGACCCTGCTTGAGCACATCCAGGTAGGTCAACTGGTCATACTTAACTGCATCCTTATTCTTAACAGGGTCGGCATCGTAAACACCGTCAACCTTGGTTGCTTTGAGAATAATCTCGGCACCTATTTCAATGGCACGCAAACTGGCAGCTGTATCTGTGGTGAAAAACGGGTTACCTGTACCGGCACCAAAGATAACCACACGCCCTTTCTCAAGGTGACGAACCGCTCTGCGGCGAATGTACGGCTCGGCGATCTCCTGCATCTCAATAGCAGACTGCACCCTGGTGACGACTCCAGCTTTTTCCAAGGCATCCTGTAGAGCGAGACTGTTCATGACAGTCGCCAGCATTCCCATGTAATCGGCACTGGCCCGATCCATGCCCATGGATGAAGCCGCAACGCCTCGAAAAATATTGCCACCACCGATAACAATGGCAATCTGCACACCCAAATCTGCAACACCACGGATTTCCTTGGCTATCCCCATGATAATATCCGGGTCAATACCGTAGCCTTGCTGTCCAGCCAAAGCTTCGCCACTGAGCTTGAGCATTATTCGCTTATAACAGGGTTGCTGTGCCATGGTGTCTCCGATATATAAAAGATAGAGTTTACATAAACTATGTTGAGCCGTGATGAGCCTACTTGGTCATAGAAGCAACCTCAGCCGCAAAATCATCTTCTTTTTTCTCGATTCCTTCACCAAGCTGGAAACGTGCATATGCTGCAAGAGTAACCTGGCCGCCGAGCTCCTTGGCCAGAGATTCTACCACTTTCCCAACCTTATGATCAGTATCAATCACGTAAACCTGCTCGAGCAGGCAAGACTCACCGAAAAACTTATTGATCTGCCCCTCGATAATTTTCTCGACAATGTTTTCTGGTTTGCCACTTTCAATAGCCTTGGCACGCATAATGTCTTTTTCACGCTCAACAACATCAGCAGGAACATCATTGCGGCTCAGATATTGAGGACTGGCGGCAGCCACATGCATGGCCAGCATCCGCGCTGTTTCGGCAACCTTGGGATCATCAGCCTTGTCAGAATCCAACTGCACCAGAACACCGATCTTGCCAGCACCGTGGATATAAGAAGCCGTAACGCCAGAGCTGCTCTCAAGGCGGACAAAACGACGCACATTCATGTTCTCACCGATTGTCGAGATCTGATGGTTCAGCTCTTCACCAACATTTCGATCAGTTCCGGTGAAATCGAGACTTTTCAGCGCGTCAACATCCACTGGAGCCTGGTTCAAAACCACGCCAGCCACACCATTGGCAAACGCCTGAAATGCATCATTCTTAGCAACAAAGTCGGTCTCGGAATTGACTTCCACCAGGGCACCTTTGTTACCGCTCCCTGCAGCAGCAATCATACCTTCAGCAGCCACCCGACCAGATTTCTTGGCCGCGGCAGAAAGGCCCTTTTTGCGCAGCAAGTCGATAGCCTGCTCTATATCACCATCAGCCTCAGTCAAGGCTTTTTTACAATCCATCATTCCGGCACCGGTCTTGGCACGCAGACCACCCACCATTTTTGCTGTAATTGTTGCCACGGTAAAACCTCCTCTAAATCTATACAGTGTTGATTTATGTAATTTGCTGATAAAAAGGCGGCTGCAAAGCAGGCCGCCTTTATCTTATTATTAATATCGACAGTTTATGCTTCTGCGGGCTTCTCTTCTACAGCGGGCTTCTCTTCTACAGCGGGCTTCTCTTCTACAGCGGGCTTCTCTTCTACAGCGGGCTTCTCTTCTACAGCGGGCTTCTCTTCTACAGCAGCCTTCTCTTCTACAGCAGCCTTCTCTTCTACAGCAGGCTTCTCTTCTGTAGCAGGCTTCTTCTTTGCAGGTGTCTTTATAATCGTCTCGACGACAACTGTTTCCAGACTCTCTTCAACAACCTGCTCATCCTGATCGGCACCTTCAGCATCATTACGTAGCTGTTCTTCACGGGCAGCAGTGCCTTCGAGGCAGGCGTCTGCCATTTTCGATGCAAAGAGGCGAAGAGCACGAATTGCATCGTCGTTGCCAGGGATAATGTAATCAATTCCGTCTGGATCACAGTTGGTATCGACCACGGCCACGACCGGAATCCCGAGTTTGATGGCTTCCTTGACAGCAATTTCTTCCTTATTGGTATCAACAATGAAGATGGCAGCAGGCAGGCGAGCCATATTTTTGATACCACCAAGGTTTTTCTCCAGCTTGGCTTTTTCACGATCCAGTTGCAGAACTTCCTTCTTGATCAGCAAGTCATAAGTACCATCTTCAGCCATAGCCTCAATCTTCTTGAGACGATCGATACTCCGCTTGATGGTGGAGAAGTTGGTAAGCATACCTCCCAGCCAACGATTATTGACATAATACTGGTCAGCCCGGATAGCTTCCTCCATAATGGAGTCCTGGGCTTGCTTCTTGGTCCCTACAAAAAGAACCTTTTCGCCTTTCTGGGTGATGTCTTGAATAAAACTGTATGCAGTCCTGAAATAACGAACCGTTTTCTGCAGGTCAACAATATAAATACCGTTACGAGCCCCAAAAATATAAGGCTTCATCTTGGGGTTCCAACGACGGGTCTGGTGACCGAAATGAACACCAGCCTCCAACAATTGTTTCATAGTAATCTGTGACATGTCTGAGCTCCTTTTTCGTTAGGTTTTTCCGCCGCCTCCATCATTCCCTGCAACCGACCTGACACCATGTCAGGCACCCGGTTCGGGTCAGAAAGCGTGTGAATTGAATAGCTCATCCGTATAGCATGAGAGTGCGTAGAACGCAAGAGCTTTTTGAGCCTGCAGGCGACACAAAGGGGACATTACTACCTGGAACTAACGAATCAACAGTAACAGTATATATAGTGTTGCTGTATATGTGCTCTTGCGTTACAATTATCGGCAAATATTGGAGCTTTATAATTTAATTGTGGGCCTGGCCTCATAATATTAAGCGGAGTGCATACATGCTGACATGGATTGAGCCGTTGGGAGCGGGGGAAGCTTGCCAGAAGGATCAATATGATCCGGTTTGCCGGCGCGGGGTGCCGCAAGTGGTGCGGTTTGCAGTTATGGCTGTAATGGCTATGGTGCTTGGGTTGGCCGGATTTGTGGGGAGAGCCCAGGCAGTTACGGTCACAGATACCACTCCGACCTCAGCTGCATTTACAGCTAGTACCTGGACCAATCCGAACAATGCCTTGAGCCAGGATGACAACTATGCCACATGGAAAAACACCGATCAGTCCTACCTGGTTTTGACGGGCTTCGATTTCTCTTCTATACCGGATAGTGCCCAGATAGATGGCGTTACCATCCTGGTGCGGGGGCTACACTCTTCTGGTACAGCAAACTATCGTGATTATGTTGTCGGTTTGACCAAAAACGCAACTGCTATAGCTGGTACGGAAAAGAACAGCCTAACCGAAGGAACAACTTTTGCTACATCTGTCGCAGACTATACTCTTGGTGCCAACAATGACTTGTGGGGCACCACCTGGACTGCGACAGAAATTAAAAGTGCTAATTTCGGTGTTATGCTCACTGACAATAATGGAACACAAACCTCGACTACTCCAGGTTATTCCATCGATGTCATGTACATAACAGTTGATTACACGATTACCTGCAGTGAAACCACCCCCTCCTCAATCATCTGGAACGGCACCAATACTGCGGCTGGCAATTTTAATGCTGCAAATTTTGTAACGCTCACCGATATTGTTAATGAAGAGTATCAGGTGACGGCAGGTTCTCCTGCAAGCGCGATTGACCTGGGGCACGGTGAGACCGGTAACTGCAACAGCGAAACCTTTAATGGCAATATGCTTTATGTCGATGGCAATAATCCGGCCAATGCCACTGGTACCATCGACAGCATAAAGGCTGAAATCGGTGCTGCCGGTGGCGATATCATGTTTTTCACCTGCGTGATGAGCGGTAACAATTGTACCGTCACAGATGTGACTCCCTGGCAGACAGCAACCGCTGGTCAGGTGAATAGCTGGTCCGGTTTGTCGTTGAGCGTGAATGCGGGTGACCTGCTGGGCTTTTATTACGACAACCTGAGTGGTCGAAGCAGGCCGACGGTTTGTCGTGACTCGATTACCGGGGTACGCTACCAGTTTGTTCAGGATAGTCCGATTCCTGCTGCGGGTCAGTTATATACTGTCGCTGATGGTGCTAATACCGATGCCCTGCAGATTTATGCTACGGGCAGCACTCCTGGGGAAACAATTATGATCCCCTGGAATGTTGATCCCCAGGAGGCATCAGCGGTCTTGACTGATGGCAATAGCTACAATTTGTATGCCCGTGGCAACGACAGCGAGTGCAACACGACCTACTATGGTGACCCTGCTGCTGCGAATACAACAGCAGACGGTATTTTACAAAACTTTACCTGGAGCAGTGAGACCACTCCACCGATTGCGGGAGCGGTCACTGTCGCCCCAGATTCCGGCACGCAGGTTCCAGCCGCGTTTACCATCACGACCTCTTTCACCGATAATGAGACTGCTGTCTCCAGTTGTGACTATACCCTTAATGGCGGTAGCAGCTGGTCAGCTGGTACAGTTTCTGGTTCAGGACCCTATAGTTGTGCTGCCAATATCACCGGCCAGGTCGATGGTGCGTCACTGACCATCAATATGCGTGCTACCTCAGGTGGTGGTACGTCTACGGCAACTGCCATCAGCCGAACCGTTGATGCAGCCAGACCGACAGTGAGTATCGTTGTTGCCGGTTCCAGTAGTGGTACGCCGGTATCCTTTACAGTGACCTTCAGTGAATCCGTAACCGCTTTCACCGCAGCTGATGTGGTGCTTGGTGGTACGGCCGGTGCGACCACTGCTAATATCAGCGGTTCTGGAAGTAGTTATACTGTGGATGTTACCGGTATGACAGCTGATGGTACCATCACCATGGATATCCCTGCTGATTCTGCCTTTGATGCCGTCGGTAATGGTAATACCGCTGCAACCCAGGCTATGACCAGCTGGGTATCTTGTGCACCAACGGTCACCCAGATCACGGTCAGCAGCGCGACCAACCCGATTAACTACCCGGCGTCGACATCCAGCATCTCGCTTGCGGTCACCGGCGGCACGGGTACGATCAGCTCCACGCAGTGGTCCGATGACAACGGTACAACCTGGAACTCGACCGCAACTGTCTATACAGCACCGGCTCAGACGGTCGGTGCCATTACCATTAGCGGTCGAGCGATTGAAGATAACTGCTTAACGACTATGGCTACCGCCAACACGGTGACCCAGAACTTCGACACCCGCACTCCGTACATTGAACCTGGTACGGCGAGCAGTGCTCAGTATGGCCTCGACAAGGTTCGTATCACCATGCCGTACAGTGGTCTCAACGATGACAGCAGCGCTTCGGTCTCTGTCGCCTACGATCTGAATGGTGCAGCGCAGACTCAGGTTAGCACCAACCCGGTTATTGGTACTGGTCCGGCGATTATCGACCTCGGTGTTTTCTCCACCGGTGATGCAATTACCAATATCGTGGTGACTTATACCGATACACGCTGGTCATCTGCTCCAGGTAATGCTGTACAGAATCTGGCGGATATTACTATGGTATCCTGGGCTGACAACAACCTGTTGCACAACAGTAACCGCTTCCCCGGTACCAGCAAACATGGTGGCGATTGGGGCACTTTGACCGGTTATGCCGGCGGTATCGTATGTGCTACCTGTCACGGCAAGAACACCGGTAATGTTAAACGTGTCAGAGCGACTATCAGCTACCCTGATGGCAGTAGTATGCCAGGTGGCGGCAGCATCGCCACAGTTAATCTGCAGTCCCTCGTAGATGGTAGCTCAGATTTTGGTGACGACAACACGGCACCACGCAGCTCGTCAAACAAGGTCTGCGAAGTCTGTCATACCTATGATGTAAATCAATTGGTCGGCACCAGATTCCATGCGGCCAACCAGCAGGTGACTACCGGCCATTACGATAACGCCGACTGCATCAAGTGTCACGAGCACAAGGTTGGCTTTAAGGCCTCCTGTGACAACTGTCACGCTTCGCCACCAATCAATAATGCCACGGACCTGGTCAAGGATGGTTCCTCTCCTGGTGATGCCACCGGTTCACTTACGGTAGGCAAACATAACAAGCACGCCAATACTCTCGCCTATGGCTGCAATACTTGCCACAGCGGCTGGGAGTCCAGCGGTGAGATGCCCAATGGCGGCCAGATCAATGTTGGCATCATGACTCCGGGTAACAATGGCGGTACTTACGATGGCCGCGCCGGTGGTGGCGGTTATAATGCCGATCTTGGTACCGGTACGACTGTTACCACTGGTGGAGCATTGACCTGCGCCATCTACTGCCATGGCAATACCATCGGCGGCACTATTTCCACGGCAGTCTGGAACGATGCGGCAACCATCTCTTGTGGTGATTGCCATAAAGGCACTGCCACGCAGATGCAGGCTGGTGCCCTCGGCAGCCACACTCGCCATGCCGGCAACTCTACCGCTGCCACTTATCAGCTCAACCTGACCTGTGATAACTGTCACGGCACTGTGCCGGTTTTGGGTGATACCCATATGGACGGCCTGGTAGCCTGGGATGTCACTGCGCTGAACGGCAGTACCCCGACCTATGCCGGAGCTGCCAACGGCAGCGCCGGTCCGGCTCCAACTACTTATGACAGCTGTGCTAATGTCTACTGTCACAGCGATGTGCAGAACGATGGTGCTTCAGCTGTGTCACCGACGTTCGCAGCCCCGACCTGGGGTGGTACAGTTGCCTGTGGCGATTGTCATGGCGACGCCACTGGTCGTCCGACCACTGGCAGCCATACCAAGCACAACTCTTATGTCTGCTCTGTATGCCACACTGCAGCTGGCGATGAAACTGCTAGACATGCTGACAGCGAAATTGATATCGATATCGACAATGCCTACGGAGCCTCAGCAGCTTACAGCCAATCAGGAAACAATCCTGCCGGCAACGGTTATGGCAGCTGTTCGAATGTTTCCTGTCACGGTGCAAGCACCCCGACCTGGGGCGGTACAGTCGCTTGTGGTTCTTGTCACGGCACAGTTGGTGCTTTCAATGATAACCGCGACGGAGCGCCACCGGTTGACCTGGCCAACCTGAGTGGCTCCTATGAGGCAGGCAAACACCAGAAGCATCTCAATGTCAGCATGGCCAATACCTCTGATTACTGTAACCTCTGTCATAATGGTGCCGGTTACGGTACTGCCAAGCATGCTGACGGTACCGTTGACATGGTTTTCAATGCTGCCGCAGGCGGTAGCGCAACCTGGGCTGATTCCGGTATCAACGTTGCCCCTGGCGGCACCTGCGGCAGTCTTGACGCCAACAGCTGTCACGGTGGTATCAACTGGGATCCAGCTCTGACCATCAGTTGTAATACCTGCCACGGCTTTGGCGGCACCGACCCCAATCATGTGAGCGACAGCCGCGGTATCTCCGGCACTAACTGTGAGCATTGTCATGAGACTGGTCATCCGCAGGGGACCACGTCGGCAAATTCGATCCTGATTGCCAACAACTTGACGGTGGGTATCAATTATAAGTCAGGTGGTATTCATCTGCTCAAGACCATCCAAGGGGTTGCCAATACCACTGAGGCTGAGACCTGCTGGAGTTGTCACGATGCACAAGGGACTCAGGTTTCAGAGTGGGGTGTGAACAACAACGCCAATACAGGTGGTCTGGGTTATGATTATGGCACTCTCAGCACCAGTGACTGGACCGCAGCGACCTGGACCTCAGGCACCGCTGACTTCAGCTACAAAACTGGTGCCATCCAGTCTACCCATTCAGTTAATAGTGCTGGTACTGCAGCTGTCACAGGATCTGATTATGCCAAGACTGAAACCAAAGATATTGTAGACAATATTCGCTGTTCCTACTGTCACGATGTTCATGATCGCAATCTCACCAGCGGTGACAGTGTAACCGGTCAACCTTATCTGCGCGGCACCTGGAAGGGCAATCCTTACAATGAAGATGGTGCGCCCCAGTCAGGGGTAACTACAGGCTGGGCCAATAACGGCACTTACGGCGAAGTTCCCCGGGCCAGCACCAGTACTACCAACAATGGTGGCGTGGGCGGCTACTGGATCGACGAAAACAGTGGTGATCCAAATAATGGTGAGAGTCTCGACAGTACGGCCAGTTTGTGTAAACTCTGCCACAGTCAGGGCTACACCAGTGCTGCAGATATCGTCAACAACATGGATTATACAACCGGGGAGAATCTCTGGCTCGGTACTAATGGCCACAGCAATGCGGTTCTTGATGGTGACGGTACCTATCAGACCAACATCTTCACCAGCGCCAGGCGTGGCCTGGCCGATGCTGATGTGAATGGCACATATACCAAGGTAGATATGGGGCTGTCGAGTTCCACTGGTTGGGCAAGGAGTTACCGTGGCGATGGTGGTTATAATTACAATCCAACTTCTGGATACTGGCAGTATAGCTATCAGAACTTTGCCTGGTCAGTGACAGTTGACGATGCCACAACTGACACCAACTACCACAACTTTAACTGTGGCAAATGCCATAATCCGCATGCCTCACGGCTGCCTAAGTTGATGATCACCAACTGCATGGACACCAGACACAACGATTGGGATGATGATTATCAAGCTTCGAGTGTGAGTGGCGACACCTTTAACGGTGCTCATATGTCCCAGTGGCCTTCGGCGCAGAACTGTCATCGTCGTGGCGACCCGGCTGAGGCTGGTGGCGATGGTACTTCTTTGGGAACGGGCTGGAACAAGGTCACGCCATGGTAGTAACTGAGACGAAAGAGGAAATCGTGAAGCAATAACAGACCTCGAAGGGCCGGAGCCATCCGGCCCTTTCGCATACCTCTCATTGGAGAATTACCGACACAAAGGCCGTTTACAATCCCTTTGCGCCTGTACTATCATGCGTGATTATGTTCGGTACACAAATTCATCGCTATATTCTCAGGGAAGTTCTCTCGCCTACCCTGCTTTGCCTCATCATCTTCACCATGGTCATGGTGATGGGACGAGCCGTTAAACTGGTCGACCTGATCATCAACAAAGGGGTTTCGATAACAGACATTTTGGTCCTGCTTGCCACCCTGCTGCCAACTTTCTTCTCCATATCACTACCACTCGCTTTTCTCATGGGCATCATGATCGGTCTGGGCCGCATGTCTGCCGACAGCGAAACAGTAGCACTCAAATCTGCAGGGATCGGTCTGGCAAGGATCTCCATGCCTATTTTTGCCTTGGCACTTGTTTTCGCGTTACTGACCGGAGCAATCAATATCTGGGTCAAGCCATGGAGCTATAGTGCTTTTGCAACCAAGAGTTTTGAAATTGTTCAACAGAAAGCAACCATCGGCTTTCAGCCACGAGTCTTCATGAACCAGTTCAATGACCTCGTACTCTACGCAAATGACATCGATGATCGTACTGACCAAATGCAAGGTATCTTTATCGTTGAAAAGAATTCGGAATCAACCACATGGGTTTTTGCCAACAGTGGCAACATTTCTACTGACAAAGAAGCTGAAACCGTGACGATTCGCCTGCACGACGGCGTTATTCACCGCCAGCAAACCGAATCTGCCGACAACTACCAACTAATCAACTTCAGCAATTACGATATCCAACCAGAGATCTCAGCATTTAAGGACCAGACAAAGAAAAAGAATCAGAAGCCCAAGGCAATGCCCACCTGGAAACTATGGAAAAACATTCCGAGCGAAAAGGACCCGATAAAAGTTCAGAAACTACAAGCAGAACTCCATATGAGACTGGTCTCGCCACTGGCACCACTGCTTTTTGTTCTTTTCGGGCTACCCTTCAGTATGCAATCACACCGTTCCGGTCGTAGCGGCGGTTTTGTCATGGGCTTGATTATTTTCCTCGGCTATTACTTCATGCTGTCAACAGCCGTTACTCTAACTAAGGATGCAGCAATACCACCATGGCTAACCTTCTGGATTCCCCAACTCCTGTTAGCAGGCGTGGGGATTTTCTTCCTCCACCAGGTTTCACGGGGAAAACCAAACCCACTGATCTCATGGATTGACCATACGCTACTCTCCCTGCAGAAACGAGCACGCAAGAATGTCGACTCTTGACCGTTATATTCTGAAGACTTTTATCAGTAACCTGGCCATGGTGCTACTGATCTTGATCTCGCTCTACGGCCTGATTGAATTTCTTGAGAAAGTCGACGACTTCATAGAGTTTCAAGCCGAGGCAAAATACTACCTTCTCTACCCCCTGCACCTCCTGCCGGTCATCATCTCCAACTCCATGCCGATGGCTGTGCTACTTGCTACCTTTGCGACAATTGGAGGCTTTTCCAGATCAAACCAGTTGACGGCCATGCTCAGTGGTGGCGTCAGTTTCAACCGCATCAACCGCCCTCTCTTTCTGGGTAGCCTGGTTCTTGCATTTCTCATCATTGTTGCAAATCTATGGCTGGTGCCCTGGTCCTCTCGTGAGTCAAATTACATTCTGCGCACCGAAATCAAGGGTAAGGCCTCACAGACTGTATCCAGCAAAGATCTCTATTTTCGCGACGGTAAGCGGATCATCAGTGTCAATCAGGCCTTCCCGGCAAAAGGAGTTATCCTGGGTCTTACAATCATTGAATTCAATGACAACTTCATGCCGACAAAACGCATCCAGGCGGAGAGGGCAACTTATATAAGGAAGGGTCTGTGGCGACTCGACAATGCTGTCATATGGGGCTTTATCCCCGGGACCAGTGGCATAGCCTCTTTTGACCATAAAACAGAACTGATTATTGATCTCAAACGTCAACCTTCCGAAATGTTGCAACTCTGGAACCGGCCAGAGGACCTGACTTTTGACGAGTTGCTGCAATTCACGACGAAACTGCAAGCGGAAGGGTATGACCCAAAAGCGTACCAAGTAGAAACGCACATGCGTTTTGCCAAAGCAGCTATCCCTATAATTATGGTTCTGATCGGTATTCCCTTCGCCCTGCAGCGGGGTCGCAATGCCAGCTTTTCTCTCGGCATCGTCATCAGCCTGGTCATCTTTGTTGTCTATTTTATCTTTTATGCTGTCTTCGCCGTCTTTGGTGCCATCGCTATTCTGCCACCACCGGTTGCAGCCTGGGCGGCTAACATTCTCATGGCATTGATTGGTGCCTGGTTTTATTTACGGTTGCAGGATTGACTTGCTGGAGCCATAAGAAAAAAAGGGAGCCAATATAAATTGGCTCCCTTTTTCTATAGGCTTCTAAATTGGTTTCTCAATAACGATAAGAATCGGGTTTATATGGCCCTGCCACCGGCAGACCAAGGTATTTGGCCTGCTCTTCAGTGAGAGTTGTCAATTTTGCGCCAAGTTTACCTAGATGCAACCTGGCGACCTTTTCGTCGAGGCTCTTCGGTAGAACATAAACCTCATTCTCATAGTTGTCAGGATTCAGGAAGAGTTCAATTTGAGCGATCACCTGATTACTGAAACTGTTCGACATGACAAAAGATGGATGACCAGTAGCACAACCAAGGTTGAGCAGTCGTCCTTCGGCCAGCACGATGACCGCGTGACCATCCGGGAATATCCACTGATCAACCTGATTACCATGCTCACGAGGATTCTTGATGTTGACCTTTTCGATCCCGGCCACTTTCGCCAAAGGTGCCATCTCGATCTCGTTGTCGAAGTGACCAATATTGCCAACAATGGCGTTATGCTTCATCTGCGCCATGTGCTCAACTCGAATCACATCCTTGTTACCGGTTGTGGTAACAAAAATGTCAGCGGCAGCGACCACATCCTCAAGAGTCTTCACTTCGTAACCCTCCATCAGAGCCTGCAGGGCACAAATCGGATCAATTTCGGTAACGATCACGCGGGCACCCTGGCCACGCAGGGACTGACAGCAACCCTTGCCGACATCACCGTAACCACAGACCACAGCAACCTTGCCGGAGATCATAACATCGGTAGCGCGCATGATGCCATCGACCAGGCTGTGACGACAACCATAGACATTATCGAACTTGCTCTTGGTCACCGAGTCATTGACATTCATCGCCGGGAACGGCAGCTTGCCCTCTTTCTGCAACTGATAGAGACGATGGACACCGGTTGTGGTTTCCTCGGTCACGCCCTTGATTGAATCACAGATGGCCGTCCAATCAATGGTCTTGCCTTGAATAGAATTTTTAAGGCAACCAACAAGTTCAAGCCAGTCTTCCGGATCGTCAGCTTTGCAGTCAGGCACACCCTGCTCCTGCCACTCGCTGCCATAAAGGACCATCATGGTCGCGTCACCGCCATCATCGAGAATCATATTCGGCAGCTGTCCATCCGGCCAGTTCAATGCCTGCTCGGTACACCACCAGTATTCGTTGAGGGTCTCGCCCATCCAGGCGAAGACCGGAACGCCCCTGGGATTCTCAACTGTACCTTCACGGCCAACCGCAATTGCTGCGGCAGCCTGATCCTGAGTCGAGAAGATATTACACGAGGCCCAACGCACCTCGGCGCCGAGATCAAGCAGGGTTTCAATCAGCACCGCAGTCTGAATCGTCATATGCAGGGAACCGGTAATCCGGGCACCTTTGAGTGGTTGCTGCTCAGCATATTCCTTGCGCAGAGCCATCAAGCCGGGCATTTCAACTTCGGCCAGTTCAATTTCCTTGCGTCCCCAGGATGCCAGGGAAAGGTCCAATACTTTAAATTCATGATTTTCTGTCATTGTGACGAAGTTCTCCTCTTTAAGTGTTCGTTATATTCAGTACAATCTTTAATCCGGTTTAGTCTTAAGCTGCCAGGCGAACCATACCCTGACTAGCAATGCTGTCAATGTACGACCAATACAATGGTTCGTCAATGGCTCAAACCAACCATCAAACCAGTTCAACCAATAACCGTCCTGATGATTCGATTCAAGACCCTGACGATACCTTTTGCGACAATCCAGGGCCAGACCGATCTGCCAGGCCTGACTGCGTACGTACCCCCCGGTTGCCAGGTAGATTCCCCATCTTTTCGATAACGGCATCTCGTCAAAGAGTTTTTTGATCAAGCGAAAGAAAGGTAGCAGCTGCAGAGGTTGGGTTCGATCCTGCTGGCGGTAAACATCGGGAGCTTCAGCAAAAAACTCCAACCAGCCGATTGCGAGAAAGTTCATCAACAAGGCATTGAGTGTTTGACGAGCCCTTATCCCTTCAATCTGAAAACGTCGCGCAGAGGTAACAATCTCACCAGGCAGAAGCAACCATTGGCCCGAGGTGCGGATCTTTTCTGCCAGAGAAGTATCTTCCATAACCGGCAAGTCTTGCCGAAACGGACCAACTCTGTGAAAAAAATCTTTTGTCAACAACATGCCCTGATCGCCATGAATACAACCGGGACGCCCGAGAGAGGCCTTGGTTTCGTAGTAAAACATACCAAAGCTGTCTTCACTTCCGGGTGAATTAAAACTCCCGAGTGAATTAAAACTCCCGGACGAATCAAAACGCAGGGTGAAACGTCCGGCCGAAGAATCTGAAGACGCCAACCGCTGGTGGCTTTGAATAAACTCAAGTGCCTGCCGTAACTGGTGGTCATCAGCAAAGCGACTGTCGGCGTGCAAGAAAAGCAGCCAATCTGAATTTGCCGCCGACACTCCGGCATTCAATTGTTGCCCACGTCCGCTTGGGCCAACCATGCAGCTCCCTGTCAAACGGTCGGCTGCAAAAAAATCATCAACCAACAATCCGGTGCCATCGACAGAGCCACCATCGGTTACAATCACCTCAAAACACAGGCCTTCTTGACGCTCGAGATCACCAAGCAACAAGGGCAGGCTTTCAGCTTCGTTGAGAGTCGGAATGATGATGGAGAGATCTGGTTTCGGCATAATCGGAACAAAAACGGGTAGATCGACGAGGAGCCTGTCTGACAGGCTCCTGGTGATCCACCCGCTTAATCAGCTATCAATATCGGCAGGATCAGATACCAGCACGCTTTTTCAGGGAGTCTATCCGATCGGTACGTTCCCAGGTAAATTCAGGCAATTCACGACCGAAATGTCCATATGCGGCGGTTTGCAAATAGATTGGACGCAGTAGATCAAGCGTTTCGATGATACTGCGCGGGCGCATGTCGAATTCATCACGAACAACCCGGGCAATCTCGTCTGATGGGATTTTACCGGTACCGAAGGCGTTAACCATAACTGAAACCGGCTCAGCAACACCAATGGCATAGGCAAGCTGCACTTCACATTTATCAGCAATACCGGCGGCAACAATATTCTTGGCAACATAACGGGCCATGTAAGAGGCGCTACGGTCAACCTTGGAGGGGTCCTTTCCCGAAAAAGCGCCACCACCGTGGGAGCCTTGACCACCGTAGGTGTCGACGATAATTTTACGACCCGTCAGACCACAATCACCCATCGGTCCACCAACCACAAAACGACCTGTCGGATTGATAAAATACTTGGTGTTTTCATCGAGAAGATTGGCAGGAATCACCTTGCGCACAACTTCCTCTATAATCGATTCCTTGAGGTTTTCATAAGTGACATCCGGTGCATGCTGCGAAGAGACAACCACCGTATCGACCCGGATTGGCTTATCATTGATGTACTGAATCGACACCTGCGACTTACCGTCAGGACGCAGGAAATTGAGTAAGCCGCTTTTGCGAACATCGGCAAGACGCTTGGTCAGCTTATGGGCAAAAGTAATCGGCATCGGCATCAGTTCAGGGGTTTCGTTACAAGCATAGCCGAACATCAAGCCCTGGTCACCGGCACCCTGGTCGGCAAACATGCCCTCACCTTCAGACACACCCTGGGAGATATCAGGAGACTGGCGATCAATCGAGGTCATAACCGCACAGGTTTCATAGTCAAACCCCATGGAGGAATCATCGTAACCAATATCTTTGATGGTTTGACGAACGATCTGCGGCATATCAACATACGCGCTGGTGGTAATCTCGCCGGCAATCATTGCCATACCGGTCGTCACGAGAGTTTCACAGGCAACCCTGGCCTTGGGATCCTGAGCAATAATTGCATCGAGGATGGCATCTGAGATCTGATCGGAAACCTTGTCAGGATGCCCCTCGGATACCGATTCGGAAGTAAAAAGAAAGTCTGTCATTGCCATATGTCGTACTCCTAGCAGCCTGTCGGACAATCAGGGCTGAATCTAAAAAACTTTATAAGACGCGGAACGGTAAGCTTTTGCGCTAAGACTGTCAAGATTTTAAAACCTTAAAACCTTGATGATTGATACTTGAGATCAGACATGTTCTACCGTGAAAATACTTGGATAACGCCGGTGCATCTCCTTTTGAAGCGCCGCAGCAATTTCTTCTGCTGTTGACAGTGTAATGAGCTGATCAAGGACTTGTTTGACCTCTGAGAGTTCGACTTGTCTTATGATGCGTTTGACCCTGGAAATACAGGCAGCATTCATGGAGAGTTCGCGAAAACCAAGGGCAACCAGAACCAGCGAGTAAAGATCTTCGCCAGCCATCTCTCCGCACATGCCAACTTCAATTCCAGCCGACTCGGCAGCCTGACAAACACGTAATAGCGCTTGCAGAACTGCCGGGTGCATCGGTTCATAGAGATAAGCCACATGTTCGTTACCACGATCAATCGCCAGGCAGTATTGGATCAAGTCATTGGTTCCGACCGAAAAGAAATCAACTTCCCTGGCAAGCAGATCAGCAATCAGAACCGCCGCCGGGGTCTCAATCATAATGCCGATTTTGAGATTTTCACCGCAGTCAATTCCTGCCGCAAGTAGTTCCTGGCGTTCTCTCTCAAGAAACTGTTTACAGTCTCGAACTTCAGTAACTCCTGAGATCATTGGAAACATGACTCGGATCGGGCCAAATGCTGCCGCTCTGAGAATTGCTCGTAGCTGAGTCTTGAACAACTTGGCTTCTTTGAGTGAGAACCGCACAGCACGTAACCCCATAGCCGGGTTGACCTCATCGGAGAGGTTAAGTTCCGGAACAAACTTGTCACCACCGACATCAAGGGTTCTGATTGTCACGGGGAAAGGCTCCATCTGCTCAACTGCTGAGCGATAGATGGCGAACTGTTCCTCTTCGGTAGGAGCTCCTTCATCAGACATGAAAAGAAATTCAGTGCGGAACAGACCAATTCCCTGGGCTCCCTGTTCACGTGCCGCAAGGATTTCGTCGACAAAGTCAACATTACTACGCAAAAACAGAGAGTGTCCGTCTTTGGTTTCTGCTGGCAGATTACGATAGTGGAGAAGTTCTGACTCCAGGTAATCGTAGTGCTGTTTCTTCAACAGATAATCGCGAAAAGTCTCTGTTGACGGTTTAAGTATTACGGTTCCGGAGCTACCATCAATAATCATCGGCGTGCCATCCGGAACCAGAGAGCTTACTGTTTCCAGGCCAAGCACCGCCGGGATACCAAGAGAACGAGCCAGAATTGCGGTATGCGAAGTACGTCCACCAATGTCAGTCACGAATCCGATGACCTTGGTCTTATCAATTTGAATAGTATCTGCAGGTGAGAGGTCATGAGCGACAACAATGACCTGTTCATCTATATCCGCCAGCGATTCACGTGTTTCGCCGAGCAGGTTGCGCATCAAACGGTCACCGATTGAATCAATGTCCGAGCGTCGTTCCCGTAGATACTCGTCGCTGATTCTGTCAAAGACCCGCCGCAGCTTGCGTAATACTCTGTTCAGAGCACCTTCAGCGTTGATCAGGTCCTCACGAATCAGACTGACCGTCTCCCCGATCAGCATATCATCGTCCAGAATCAGCAAATGAGTATCGATAATATAGAGATGCTCACCAAGCTCTTTGCCGTCGGCCTGCTCCTTGACCTCAAGTAACTGGAGCTTGGATTTCACAACAGCGTCTCTGAACGCCGCAAGCTCCGGTTCGACCTCTGATGAAGAGATACGACGTTCGACGACATCCATCCGGTCGCGATTTACCCGGTGGCTTCTGCAGATAGCAATCCCAGGTGCAGCAGCTATGCCGACGAGAATAGTATCCTCAGATATATCAATCTTCACCGAAGCCGTCATTAATCAAAGTCCCTATCGTCTGCATTGCTTGCGCAGCATCTTTACCAGACACTGTCACAGTTATAGCTGATCCTTGCGGGGCAGCCAGCATAAGCAGCCCCATAATACTCTTGCCGTTTACTGCGTTACCATCTTTTTCAATCGTCACGTCTGATGAAAACTTGTTGGCTACCTGAACCAATTGAGCTGCAGCCCTGGCATGCAGACCCAGGCGATTTACAATTTTGAAGTTTGAACTTTCAGTTGTCATATCAGCCCCCCCATCATAGCTATTCCTCTATCAGAACAGGTCATCATCAAAACATCTAGAACAACAGGGCCAGCAACAGCAGGCTGGACGTTGTTAAGAGGACAAGAAACAAGCTGGTCACCCCTTTATGAGCCAGCCACGCAAAGAGCAGAACAACAGGCAACAGCACAAAGCCCCACGCTGCAGAGAGTTCCTGGTGTTCACAACCTTTAAAAGAGAGGTATGCGCAAAGCACACCGATCAGCACCGTTGTGGACTCTTTGAGCCGAATCGCCAGATCTGGAATGCGACATTTCTGCACCGTCTCAATGGCTCTCAATTCCTGGGTATAGCCAAGAATGAGTCCACTGCCCCGAAACAGTAAGTGAGGTAAATTAAATAGCACCAGAAAAACCACAGGAGCCCAGAGTGAACCCTGGCTCGCAACCAGCAGACCCAACAAGGCCGCCAGGGGACGGACACCGCCCCAAAAGAGAGCATCACCCATTGCTGCAAAAGGAGCCATGACCATACTTTTATAGGTTTCCGCATCGACTTCTGACTCTTCACCGGCAAGCTGACGAGCCTCCAATCGCAAAACAGTTCCGGCAACCAATGGCGCAAAATACGGATGAGTATTGAAATAACCAGAATGCCGCTGCCGCACATCTGCGGGAATTTCGTCTCCGTAGATGCTGCGCAAGCCAGGCAGGATCAGGTAGAAAAACCCCAGATTCTGCAACTTCTCGAAATTCCAACTGGATTGCAGCAGGAAAGATCGAAGATAAATGCGTAAAAATGTCAGCCCGGAAAGGCGTGTCTCTTTCATACTCTCATCTCAACTCATGCTGTCATTTCAACCAAAGCACCAGCATAGTCCCGGTAAATGCGGCACAGAACAGGGAAGCGCTGCGATTGACGTTGATCGTCCCGAGGAGTACTGCCGCACCCACCATAATCAGGCTGTAATGCAAACTCAAACCAGCCTCTTGTACCGCTCCAATCAGCACAGGAGCCACAGAATAAAGAACAAAGCTGCCAACCAGAACTATAACGAGAGCTGTAGCCAGACTGGCGAAAGCGAAGCTGATCAAACCAAACAGATGATTACGTTCCAAACCAGCTATATCGCCTGCCATGAGAGCAGTGTGCCCGGAGACAGCAAGGCGGTCGTTAACATGACGCGCCAGACGGTCAAAAACCTGACCAAATTTGCCAAGGGGAATAGCAATCAACACCGAGAGGATCACCACCGGCATACCACTCAAACCTAGCGTGGGTCCCACACTTAATGCCAGAACCGTTGCGCCCACGGCAACCTGTGTATCGTCAGGAGGAATCGCTGCCCCCACCGGCAATCGGCCAAGCCACAGCAACTCCAGCAACATACCGATCTCCATACCAACCAGGGGACTGCCGAGAACCCAGCCAGTCAAAGTAGCGGCAACCAGAGGGCGAGAGATCATAATCTGAACCAGGGCAACCCGATCCAGGCCAGTCAGCATAGCTACTATCCCGGCCAGCAGGTAATCACCGACGACCATTTAACGACCTCCGGAGCTAATCAGCTTGCGCCAGCTCCGTTCTCTGTCTGCAGGAACACATTGAGACACAATAGTTACACCCTGATCCTCAACTTGCTGCAACTTATCAATATCTTGCTGATCAAGGGCAATCGTACAAGTGTAACGGTTTTTACCTGCGCTTGAATGCATGTTACCGAGATTGAGTTTTTTATATGAAGCACCAAGTTGACAGACCTTAAGGGCGTCCTCGGAATTGGCAAAAAGCAAGAGCACGCGCTTCTTGAGTAAGTCTGCTGAACTGAGAATACTGACCGTTTCCTCCAGCGTGCCGATAATCAGCTTGACTGAACTCGGTACAGCTGCCTGCATCACCATACACTGAAAGGATGTACCGGCAACTTCATCACTGGCAACCACAATACAATCGGCACCGACATAAGGGACCCAGGCTTCCAGAATCTGACCATGCACCAGGCGACTATCAATACGAGCCAGAACTATACTCATTACACAAACATCTCCTACGAGATCACCAGACTGTCAACAGATGACGCTAACGCTGCAGATAGTCACCGGCCAGGGCGATGCTCTGCCGACCATAGGACTTGAGGGTCCCTGCTAACTCATCCAGATCGAGGCTCTCCTGGCTATTAAAAAACTTAAGCAACATGGGCAGGTTGACACCGGTCAGAACTTCAACAATTTGCGGTTCCAGAAAAGTCATGCTGACATTGGCAGGGGTGCCGCCAAACATATCTGTTACAATAATAACACCACGATCATCTGAACCGACCTCGGCAACAGCCGCTGCTATTGCATCACGAACATCTTCCATCGAGATTTCCTGGGTAATACTGACAGCACTGGCATTGCGAACCGGGCCAATGATCATCTGCACTGAAGCCAGGAGTTCTGCACCAAGATTGCCATGAGTTGTAACAACTAGACCGATCACGGTATTAATCCTTGTCTAAATCTCTGTGGTTCACCTGTACAACACATCCGGTCCCGAGTAAGTATGGCCCGAGATCTTCTGCAACAGCGACACTCCGATGACGACCGCCGGTGCAACCAACACCAATGGTCAAGCTGGTCTTCCCTTCCTTGGAATAACGCGGGATCAGGAAGAAAAGCAGATCCTTGAGTTTGTCGAGAAAAGCCTGGTAGTCAGGCTGGCCGAGAACAAAACTGCTGACCTCCGAATCCAGCCCGGTCTTGGGACGCAACTCTTCAACAAAATGCGGGTTGTCAAGAAATCGCACATCGAAAACCAGATCTACACCCAGAGGTAAACCATTTTTAAAACCAAAAGACTGCACCTGCAACTGTAGCTGTCTCTTGTGCTCTGCTGATCCCAGCACAGAGGCCAGAACTCTCTGCCGAAGTTGATGAACAGTCAATCCTGAAGAATCCAGAATGATCGTTGCCAAGCTACGTAGTCTTGACATGATGTCCCGCTCTCGATCAATTGCAGCAATAATCCCCTCTTTCTGCACCAGAGGGTGGCGGCGGCGTGTCTCTGAAAAACGCCTGACCAAATCATCGGTCGAGGCCTCAAAGAACAGCACATCAACCTTATGCCCTTCGGCCTTAATGCTCTGCAACACTTCCTGGCAATCACCAAGAAAATCAGAACTCCGGGCATCGACAACAGTCGCTACCTTTTCATAGCCATGATCAGTTAAAGCAAGAAAATCAGGGAGCATGACCAAAGGAAGATTATCGATAACAAAGAAACCGGCATCTTCCAGAGCACGTGCACCGGTACTTTTACCGGAACCTGACAGGCCGGTGATAACAACCAGTTGCCGCTTCATTCCAGGTTATCCCCAATGATAGAATGAGCATGGATACGGGCGGTTTCAGCCATCCGCTGCTCCAGCCGCTCTTCAAATTCAATCGCACTGTGATAACCCATTTCCTTAAGCAACTGATTACGGGCCGCAACCTCGACAATAGTCGTGATGTTTCTGCCGTAGCGGACAGGAATTGTCTGCATGGGTAATTTCACCCCGAGCAGTTCATAACTCTTTTCTTCAAGCCCGAGGCGATCATAGACGTGGTCATCTTGCCATTCCACAAGCTCAATGACCAAATCGATTTTCTTGCGCTCACGAATGGCAGCGACACCAAACAGATGCTTGATATTGATAATACCAAGGCCACGAATCTCCATATGATAGTGCAGGAGATCATTGCCTTCGCCAAAGAGAACCGCCGGAAGTTTCAAGCGAACTTTAATTATATCATCAGCCACCAAGCGATGGCCGCGAATAATCAGGTCAAGGGCGCACTCGCTCTTGCCGACACCACTCTTGCCCAGTAAAAGAACACCGACACCAAGCACATCGACAAGAACCCCATGCACGTTGGTCTGATCAAGCAGGCGCTCTTCCAGATACTGGGTTAGAAGCGAGATAAAGGTCGAGCTTTGATGATGACTGCGCAACAGAGGAATATTGTGGCTTTCCACTTCGCGCAAAAGATTGTCGGGAGGATCGAGGTTTTTGGTGATGATAAAACAGCAGATATCAAGGGCGCAAAGCCCATTAACACGAGCTTCAGCTTTGGCGGGGTCTTGTTGATATAATTCGGAAAGATAACTGAGTTCAGTGGCACCAAGGATCTGGATACGATCAGGATGAAGATTCTTGGTATAACCAGCCAGGGCCAAGCCAGGCTTCTGAATTCTTGGGACTTGCACAAAACGGCTCAGACCACGCTTGCCTGCCAAAAGCTCCAGGTCAAGTCCGGCCTCTGTCTCGGACAGCAATTCTGAGATACTCAAACGGGGCATCGATCTAATCTTTTATAGTTGATCTTCTTCTTCTGAAATAATGCGATGAATTTCTGCACCATCCACTGCTGACTGCAGACGTTCACGCACCACGGTACTTTTCAGGAGCTTGGAAATTCGGGCAAGGGTCTTCAAATGGATACCAACAGACTCTTCAGGAGCAACCAGAAGAAAGAAAAGATACGCCGGCTTATCGTCCATAGAGTCAAAATCTACGCCATTATGGCTTAAGCCAAAGGAAATCAGCAGCCGGTCAATGTCCTTTAATTTGCCATGAGGAATCGCAACCCCATCGCCAATACCCGTAGAACCAAGGCGTTCCCGTTCCATGAGGACTTTCAGAACATCGTCCCGAACCAAACTCGCGTCAGCCTTCAGTAGAGCATCCGTCAGCTCGGCAAGAACTTCTTTTTTCCCCGTACCTTTCAAATCTGCGACGATCGCCGCAGGGTCCAGCAACTCCGAAATTTTCATCTTACAATTAACCTGATTATTGGTAAAAGGTTAGCAAACAACGGCAAGCGGCAACATTGCCGCTTGCCGAAAAAGTTTGTCCTAGGGCTGAGGAACAATCAGACCATAATTGCCATCATTACGCCGATAAACCACATTAATCCCCTCAGATGATGCATCTGTGAAAACCAGGAATTGTTTTTCCAGCAGGTCCATCTGCATAACGGCTTCATCCACTGACATCGGTTTTACCTGAAAACTTTCAGATTTGATAATACTGGGCTCCTGATGGCCTTCATCAATACTTTCAGCAGTGTAAATTGTTCTATCCACACGCCGTTCCCGACCGCTCAAAGGCTTGTGCTTTTTGATCTTGTCTTTATAGCGCTTCAACTGGCGGTCGAGTTTATCCAGCATACCGTCAATCGCTGCGTACATGTCATTCGTCTCTTCTTTTGCTTTGATAACTATCCCTTTAGCAGTCAGAGTCGCTTCTGCTTTGTGACGAATCTTCTTTGCTACGGAGAGAACTACCTGAGCCTCAACTGGTTCTTCAATATATTTTTTAACCTTGGGAAGTTTATCTTCAACATAGTTACGCACCGGTTCACTGGTTTCCATATGTCGGAAGGTCACATTAATCCGCATAATTTTCACACCTCCTGGTAAATGTTTATAAAAATATCTGAGTCGCTACAATTATACCTGCTGATTCTCATAAAACCATCCCAAATCCACTAATATGAACGGGCCCAGTAATAAGAACAAACTTAACGAATCAAAACAAGCGTTTCCTCTGGGTAGAAGAACCAACACCTAACATTTCCCGATATTTGGTCACCGTACGACGAGCAATATCAATCCCTTGACCATGCAGGATCTCAACGATCTTCTGATCTGAATATGGTTTGCTGGCAAGCTCAGAGGCAACAATTTCCTTGATCTTGCTTTTCACGCTCTCCGAAGCAACTGAATCGCCCCCGGTTGTATTGATACCGCTGTTGAAAAAGTATTTCAGTTCAAAAAGCCCCTGAGGCGTCTGCACATACTTATTGGTCGTCACACGACTGACCGTGGATTCGTGCATCTCGATATCTTCAGCGACATCACGCAAAACCAGAGGCTTGAGATATGCAACGCCCCGGTCAAAGAAGTTACGTTGGAATTTAACGATACTTGTCGTGACCCGAAAGATGGTCCGTTGACGTTGATGAATGCTCTTAATCAACCAAAGAGCACCACGTAATTTATCCTGAATATACTCTCCCGCCTTTGCATCAATTTGTGCAGAACCGGAGAGAGCATTGCGGTAAAAGGAATTGATCCTCAAATTAGGTAAACCCTCATCGTTGAGAACAACGTGATATTCATCGCTGACTTTGTGCACAAAGATATCTGGAATAATGTAATGGACGTCATCCTGGCCATACTGGCTGCCAGGGCGGGGGTCAAGACCACTGATGAATTTGGCCGCATCAAACACTTCGTCCAGAGAAACCTGAAGAGCTCTGGCAATTACTTGATAACGACGGTTTTCCAGTTCCTCAAGCTGATCTCTCAGGATGACACCAACGAGATCCTCAGACATTCCCAACAGATCAACCTGCTTCAGGAGACACTCCTGCAGGCTGCGACTGGCAACACCTGGAGGATCAAAATCCTGAACCTCTGCGAGGACTTTTTCGACATCATCAGGGTCACAACCGGACTGAGCAGCAATTTCTTCAACAGAGGACTGAAGGTAACCAGCATCATCCACATTACCGATAATTTCACCGGCAATGGCTCTTTCATGGTTTTCCAATCGGGAGAGATTTAACTGCCACATCAGGTGATCGGCCAGAGAGGGTTTTCTGGTCAAGAGGTTTTCGTAAGATGGTCGATCTGAATCATCTTCGTAGTTGTCGGCGGTGGTACCACCAAGGCTATAGCTTTCCAGATATGTCTTCCAGTCAATATCCGCCATGCCATCGCGAACAGCATCAACCTCTTTGACAGTCTCCTGATTTTGCTCGTCAAGCGCCTCAGCCTTACGTTCTTCTTCCGGAGTTTTCTCTTCAGGTGTTTCCTGCCCTTCTTCCAGGACAGGGTTCTCCTCAAGTTCTTCGCGCACCACATCCATCAACTCCATGCGCGAGAGTTGCAGCAGCTTGATAGCCTGCTGCAGCTGCGGCGTCATAACCAGTTGCTGGCTGAGCTTAAGTTGTTGTCTTATCTCTAAAGCCATATCACCATCGTAACGGAAAGTGAACTCACGAATTTGAGCATGTGAATCTAAAGCCGGAACTTCTCTCCCAGATAAATCGCCTTTGCCTTTGGACTGTGCGCAATTTCTTCCGGAGTACCATGCTCCAGAATACAACCCTCATTCAGGATATAGGCACGGTCACAAACACCCAGTGTTTCACGAACATTGTGGTCGGAAATCAATACGCCAATCTGGCGTTTTTTCAATTCGAGGATAATCCCCTGGATATCAAGCACCGCTAGTGGGTCAACCCCCGCAAAAGGCTCGTCAAGCAAGATAAACCTCGGCTCCAGCACTAGGGCTCTGGCGATCTCGACGCGTCGTCTCTCGCCACCGGAGAGAGTATAACCGTAAGATTTTGCCACATGCGTCAAACGAAAATCTTCGAGTAATTGGTCTTTGCGCTTTTGCTGACCTTGCTTGGAGCTTCCTGTTGTCTCCAGAATCGCCAGAAGATTCTGTTCAACTGTCAGTTTGCGAAAAATTGAAGCTTCCTGAGGGAGATACGAAATCCCCATCCTCGCTCTCTGATGCATAGGCAACGGCGTCAAATTCTCTTCATCAAGAAAGACTTCACCCTGGTCCGGCCTGACCAGACCGACCACCATATAAAAAGAGGTGGTTTTACCCGCACCATTCGGACCAAGCAGGCCGACAACTTCACCTGAACTGAGTTCCAGATCAACCGAAGAAACCACCTGCCTGTTCTTGTATGATTTTGATAAACCCCGGGCGGTCAGAAGATGACTCAAGGCTTCTCCTCCGACTTTGGGGTAAAGACAGCGTTTACTCGCCCATCTGCACCACCAGTAACAACGCTGCGTTTATCGTTCAGATAGATTGTGATCTCTTGCCCCTGGATATAATTATCACCATCACTGACCTTAGGTGAACCGGTCAAAACGATTCGTTCTTCAGCATGGTAGAGAACCGCTTTTTCAGCTGTCGCGATTCTTGCCCCTTGAACTATACGCACGGCACCCTCAGCAACGACTTGCTCAACCTCTCGCTTTTCACCTGCGTACTTGACTGTCAAGCGATCTCCAAAGATCGTGACATCGTCCTGAATCGCAACTGCATTGCCTTCGAAAACAATGGTTTGAGCCACATCGTCAGCTTCAAGACGATCCGAAGAGACCTCAATGGGACCACGATTTTGCGATTCTACTGCAATTGCCGCAAACACCGACAATGGTAAAAGCAAAAGCAGAACACATATACAGAGAAAAGTAGTTTTCGTCATGGAGATTGTCACTTCTGCCGCTCCGAATCAAAAAAACCCTTAACCTTCGACTTCAGGGACAGACGCTCCTGCTTCAGGTTAAAGATCAGGCCGGTACCTTCCAGGCGCATGCCATCGCCGACCAATCGAACATGCGCGTCTGTCATCGCTGTCTGCGTGGCATGATCATAATCAAGATGATCGGTATACAGTGTATAGCCATCTGAATTATTCAAAACAACATCTTCATTCAAGCTGACCTGCTGATAATCGTTACTCAATTCACCAGTGCCAGCCTGGAGAGACCCCTCAGGTTCGCCATCTTCATTATAAAAACTCAAACGAGGGCTAATGACCTCCATCACACCGGAAGAAGACTTGCGCTCCACCTGTTTAGCCACCAAACGCCAACGTGGCTTGCCATTCTCAATATGGGTATAATCAAGGTCTTGAAGCGACACATCAATACCCTCTGGCAAAGCCTTCACTATCGTCTCCAATTGATTGCCAGGGCTATATCGCAGAGCAATAACAACCAGCAGAGTCAGTGCCAAGCCTAAGGCCAGAGCCAGAAGCAGATTACGGGGTTTGAAATAACTCATTGATGAGGCTCAGTATAGCACCGGGGGATATTTACTGTAAAGTGCAATATGGCAAGTTGGCATGGGAATTGTAAGGGAGACACTAAAACCGTTTAAGCTTCGAAATAATGACGCGTTACAGTCGACCAACGACCGGACTCCTTGAGCAGAAAATCACAGACTTCTCTAACCGCCCCCCGGCCACCGCAACGTTTGGTAACCATATGGGCGTAGGGCTTCACATCATCCACTGCGTCTGCGACAGTCGCGGCAAAGCCGACTTGGCGCATAACTGGCAGATCAACGACATCATCACCAACATAAGCAACTTCTTCTGGCAACAATGCCAGCTTTTCCAGGATTTCCCAGAAAGGCAGGCTCTTGTCCTTGGCGCCCTGATAAACCAGCTCAATACCCAGTTCTGCAGCCCTGCGGGCAACGATTGACGACTGGCGGCCGGTAATGATACCAACCTGGATGCCAGCCCGCTGCAGCAGCTTGAGGCCATGACCGTCCTTCACATCGAAGGACTTGCTTTCGCCACCATTGCTATCATAGGTAATCCGACCGTCAGTCATGACACCATCGACATCGAGCAATAACAACTTGATCTTGGCAAGATCGACAGACATCAGATAATCCCCGATTTGAGCAAGTCGTGCAGGTGAATGATTCCAATCGGTTTCTGGCTCTCTTCCGAGTCAAACACAAACAAGGAGGTAATGGTATGTTCCTCCATGCGTTGCAGAGCTTTTGCTGCAAGGTTGGTATGCAGAATGCGCTTTGACTTGCCGCTCATAAGCTCGCTGATAGGTCGATTGAGAACTTCAATTCCCTGCTCGATTTTACGACGTAAATCACCATCGGTAAAAACCCCAATCAAGGCACCCTGTTCATCAACAACCCCGGTAATCCCCAGTTTTTTACTGGAGATCATATACAGTGCATCCTTTAATGGAGTGTCGCCATCGACTATCGGAACAGCTTCTCCCACATGCATCAGATCTTCAACTCGCAACAGCAGACGTTTACCCAAGGCACCTCCAGGATGATAGAGGGCAAAATCCTCTTCGCGGAAACCTCTCTGCAGAAGCAGGGCAATAGCCAGGGCATCGCCCATGACTAAAGTAACGGTTGTACTTGCCGTCGGAGCCAATTGCAACGGACAGGCCTCTTCCTTGATGGAGATATCCAGAAACACATCGCCAGCCCGAGCCAGGGTGCTGCCAGGTTTGCCGGCCATGGCTATCAGCGGCAGACCCATGCGCTTGATAATCGGCAATATACGGGTAATCTCTTCCGTTTCACCGGAGTTTGAAACCGCAATGACGACATCGCCTTTCATCAACATCCCCAGATCACCGTGGACACCTTCCGCTGGATGAAGGAAGATAGTTGGTGTTCCTGTCGAAGCCATAGTCGCAGCCATCTTCTGGCAGATCAGGCCAGACTTACCCATCCCGGTCACAACCACTCGCCCGGAACAAGCCAGAATCATCTCCACCGCTTTGGCAAAATCTTTATCCAAGCGTGCGGAGAGAGCTTCAACAGCATCCGTCTCTATCTGGATGACTTTACGGGCGGCCTCTAAAATTTCAGTGTGGTTAGCCATTTTTACCTGACCCTTTTTTACCAGACTCTATTTACCTGACAATGCCATCGAGAGCCAACATTTGACCCAATAGTTCTTCGACTGTATCAAGGCGCAAACTATTGGGCCCGTCACAGAGTGCTTTTGCAGGGTTCTCATGCACTTCCCAGAAAAGAGCATCTATGCCGGTAGCCACTGCCGCACGGGAAAGAGGAGCAACAAACTCACGCTGACCGGAGGATACCGAACCGGCACCACCCGGCAATTGCACCGAATGGGTGGCATCAAAGATAACCGGGTAGCCGGTCTGACGCATGATAACCAGCGACCGCATATCACTGACCAGATTGTTGTAACCGAAACAGGCGCCACGCTCAGTCAGGAGTATCTGTTCATTGCCTGTGGAGAGAATCTTGCCGATGGCATTCTCCATGTCCCAGGGGGCCTGGAACTGACCTTTTTTTATATTGACGATACAACCGGTTTTACCGACAGCAACCAACAAATCAGTCTGTCGTGAAAGAAAAGCCGGGATCTGCATAATATCAAGAACTTCAGCGGCAGCTTTAACTTGAGAGATATCATGAACATCGGAAAGGATGGGCAGCCCGGTTTTCTCCTTAACGACACTCAGGATTTTCAAACCCTCATCAACACCTGGCCCGCGATAGGATTTAACCGATGTTCGGTTGGCCTTGTCATAGGATGCCTTGAAAATCAGACCAACCCCAACTCGCCCGGTAATCTCCTGCAAAGCCCTGGCAAGACCCAGGGTTTGTTCTTCATCCTCAATCACACAAGGACCGGCAATTAAAACCAGGGGGTGGTCTCCACCGATGCTGACCGAACCTGCAGAAAGTGTTTTATTCATTATTTTCCTTACTTTCTCCGAGGTTTTCCTGCTCTTGCCGGGCCTTGGCGCAAGCGCCGACAAACGACTCAAAGAGAGGATGTGGTGCCATTGGTCGTGATTTGAATTCCGGGTGGAACTGGCAGCCGAGGAACCAGGGATGATCGGCAATTTCAACGATTTCGACCAAATCTTCTTTAGGGTAAACGCCCGAAAGTGACAGCCCGCATTTTTCCATCTCTTTGCGGTAGGCGTTATTGAATTCATAGCGGTGGCGATGACGCTCGGCAACATCTTTCTGACCGTAAATCCTGCGGGCTAAAGTCTTGTCTTGCAGTGAACAGGGACAGGCCCCAAGACGCATGGTCCCCCCCTTGCCCTTAACCTTTTTCTGCTTTTCCATAATGTGGATCACAGGATTCTTGGCATCTTCCTTGAATTCGCTCGAATAGGCTTCTTCGATATTGCATACTGAACGGGCAAACTCAACGACAGCCATCTGCATGCCGAGGCAGATACCGAAGAAAGGCACCTTATTCTCACGGGCATAGCGGATAGAGGCAATCTTGCCTTCGCTGCCGCGCTCACCAAAACCACCCGGGACCAGGATGCCGTCAACATCGTCAAACGTGGTACCGACACCGTGACGCTCCAGTGATTCCGAGTCGACATACTTCAACTCCACCCGGCAGTCGTTGGCAATTCCGCCATGAGTCAGTGCCTCGGCAAGCGACTTGTAACTCTCGGTAAGCCCGACATATTTACCGACAACAGCAATAGTGGTACTCCCTGTCGGCTCTTTAACCCGTTTGACGATCCGTTGCCAACCACTCAAATCAGGGTCTTTGGTCCAGATATTCAGGAAGGCAACAATTCTTTCGTCAAGTCCCTGCTCGTGGAAAGCCATCGGTACTTCGTAAATCGTCTCAACATCCCGAGCAGTGATAACCGCTTCTTCCTGCACATTACAGAAAAGCGATATCTTGGCCTTCATGTCGCGTGGCAATTCACGATCGCAACGGCAGAGCAGGATATCCGGCTGGATACCGATCTGGCGCAACTCCTTGACGCTGTGCTGAGTTGGCTTGGTTTTCAACTCACCGGCCGTCGAAATATATGGCACCAGGGTCAGGTGGATATAGAGAACATTTTCAGGGCCGAGATCGATACGAAACTGGCGAATCGCTTCAAGGAAAGGCAGAGATTCAATATCACCAACCGTGCCACCAACTTCAACGATGGCAATATCGACATCTTTGGAGTTCTCCAGAATTTTCTCTTTGATCTCGTTGGTAATATGGGGAATGACTTGAACGGTACCGCCCAGGTAATCACCACGACGTTCCTTGCGGATAACTGAATCGTAAATCTGGCCGGTGGTAAAGTTGGACTTCTTGGTCAGGTTTGCGGTGGTGTAACGCTCATAATGTCCGAGGTCCAGATCCGTTTCAGCACCGTCATCAGTCACAAAGACTTCACCATGCTGAAAAGGGCTCATGGTCCCTGGATCGACATTTATATAAGGATCCAGTTTCTGCATGGAAACCCGCAAGCCACGTGCTTCCATAAGAGCCCCGATAGATGCGGCTGCCAACCCCTTGCCGAGAGAGGAAACCACACCGCCGGTGACGAATATGAACTTGGTCTTCATAGATTCTCCTGAAATAAAAACGGACTAAAACAATAGGCTAAAACAATTCAAACGTGCAATTTTACACTCCCAAAGCTTAAATGGAAACCCCTTATTCACTTATTTATTGACCAGAAGCTCCTTAACACGCTCCAGATCTTCCGGAGTGTCAACACCCTGGCCCAGCAGGTCTGTCTCCGCCACTCGAATCCGGTAACCATGTTCAAGCGCGCGCAGCTGCTCAAGACACTCCTGGGCTTCCAGAGGTGTCGCCTGAAGGGATGGATATTTAAGCAGAAAATCACGTCGATAGACATAAAGACCGATATGCTTGGCCGTCGCCAGCTCATGCCAGTGCTGATTGATTTCATCATTAAAATCACGTGAACAGGGTATCGGTGCGCGAGAGAAATAGAGTGCGAAGCCCTGCCGATTGGTCACCACTTTGACAACATTCGGGTTCAGATACTCGTCCATTGACGTCAAGGGTGTTTTGAGTGTCCCCATAGGGATCGAGTTATCGGCCAGCATCGGCTCTAAGGCCGCCTGAATCATCATTGGATCAATTAAAGGTTCATCACCCTGCACATTCACAATCAAATCATCAGTCAGATCAGCAGCAACCTCAGCGAGTCGATCAGTACCGGTGGCATGATCGGAGCGTGTCATCGCAACAACACCACCGAAATCTTCCACAGCATCAGCAATACGTGAATCGTCCGTAGCTACGATAACCCGGTCAACCGATTCACAAAGAGACGAACGCTCATAAACCCACTGGATCATCGGTTTGCCACACAAGTCGGCAAGGGGTTTTCCAGGGAACCGGGTTGAGGCATAACGTGCCGGGATAACAACTGTAACACCCATTATTAAACTCCTGAATTTAATCCGCCCTGACCACGTAAGGGCTCAGGCAAGAGTTCCTGCGGAAAGTTCTGGTAACAAACCGGGCGCAGAAATCTTTTTATGGCGGCCGTACCAACCGAAGTGCTTCTGCTATCTGTCGTTGCCGGGTAAGGCCCGCCATGATGCATCGCGGCACAAACCTCAACACCGGTCGGGAAACCGTTCACGACCAGACGTCCGGCTTTGCGCTCAAGAATATCAAATAGGTCGCAAAACCGATCAAGTTCTCTGTCAGTGCCATGTACGGTCGCTGTCAACTGCCCCTGAAGGCTCTCGGCCACAGACAGCAGTTCAGCTCTGGAGTCACAGACCACAACCATTGCCGACGGCCCAAAAACCTCTTCTGTAAGGGTGGGGTTAGCAAGCAAGGTTTTCGCATCGGTCTGCAGAAGATCCGCATTAACCAGGCAACCGTCCAGCAAAGGACGCGGCCTGCCAAATTGCCAGACACCATCAATCGACGAAAGCCTATCCAATTTATAGAGAAAATTCTGCTTGATGCCATCATGCAGCATGATTCCCGGCGGCTTTTCCGCAAGACAAGTTCTGATCTGAAGTAAAAAAGCATCTGTTGCAGCACCCTTAATCACTACAATAAGTCCTGGCGCAGTGCAAAACTGACCTACACTGAGGGTTAATGATTCGGCCAGAGCCACTGCCAGTAAGTCACCCTCGTCGCCAATAATTTGCGGCAAGAGAAAAACCGGATTAACGCTGCCCATCTCGGCATAAACCGGAATCGGTTCCGATCGTGAGCAGGCCAGGTCGAAAAGTGCCCGCCCACCGGTAAGCGAACCGGTAAAGGCAACCGCTTTTATCTCTGGCTGTTGCACCAGAGCCGCCCCCACCTCTGTACTCTCGGCTTGCAGCAAAGAGAATACTCCTGGTGGCATCTGGTTTTTCCGAACCGCCCGGATCACCGCCTGTCCAGCTAATTCACAGGTCCCAGGGTGTGCCGGATGGCCCTTGACCACAACCGGGCAGCCCGCAGCCAGTGCCGACGCGGTATCACCACCAGCGACAGAAAATGCCAGCGGAAAGTTGCTTGCACCGAACACCGCGACCGGACCGAGCGGGATCTGCATCACCCGTAGATCGGGTTTCGGCCCAAGTGCTCTCTCTGGCAGCGCACGCTCAATACGCACTCCCAGATAGGCCCCCTGACGAATTTCCTGTGCAAAAAGCTGCAACTGATTGACCGTACGGGAAAGTTCCCCTTTGAGTCTTGGGGTCGGAAGAGCGGTCTCCTCATGGGCACGGGCCAGCAAGTCTTCACCGAGAGCCATCAACTCCTCACCAATACTCTCCAGAAAGGCAGCGCGTTGCAGAGATGGCAGCTTACGGTAAAGATCAAAAGCGGCAGCGGCGGCAGTGGCAGCACTGTTGACATCATCGCGTGTCGCCTCGCAGAATTGCGGTTCAAGAGCAATCCCGGTGGCAGGGTTCACCGCAGCAAAACTCTGCACACACACCGAACTAAATTCCGAAGCAATGATCTGCGTTCCCAAAAGACTCACAACCACACTCCATTAAACTGACTCTTATGTAATGACACCTTATGATGACAACCGACTATTAGTTCAATCACCTGCAACCATTGGCAGTATTGACAATTTTTAGTTTCAGCCAGAGGACAACTCAGAGCCCTGCATAATCCTCGCACAATTCAACCTGATTTGAAAGTTCTCTATCCACAGCAATCACGTGTTACTGGAAGCCACAAAGAAAAAACGAGGACTCAAGCATACACGCTAAGTCCTCGTTTTTATAAATTTCCGTCCCAAACTGTTAAACAAGTAAAGAAGAGCCTTCTTTTTGATATTCTTTACCCTGAATTTATCCTTTCGGTGATGGCACCTTGTAGAACATGCAGTAAAGCGCCGGCACCACCAGCATAGTCAGCACCGTACCGAAAGCCAGGCCGGCCATGATTGTGATCGCCATACCAACCCAGAACACATCCTGCAACAGCGGCACGACACCAAGCACTGTAGTGGCAGCAGCCAACACCACCGGATGCAGACGTGCCAGAGCGGCGATGACTACAGCATCATACTGTTCCATGCCATCAGCAAGGTTGATGTTGACCTCGTCCAGCAACACGATGGCATTCTTGATCATCATCCCCATCAGGCTCATGGCACCGAGCAGGGCCATGAAGCCAAAAGGCGCGCCAAAAGCCAGCAACCCGGTGGTGATGCCGATCATGGCAAAGGGCACGGTCAGCATGATCACAATCGGTGGCCGGAAGGCATTGAACAGGGCCACCAGAATAAAGAGGATGACGGCAAAGGTTGGCACAAAGCCCGGCAGCAAAGCCTTCTGTGACTTGGCCGAATCTTCAGTGGTTCCACCCCACTCTGCCTTGTAACCAGGCGGCATTTTGAGAGCCTCGACCTTGGCCCGGACATTCTTCATTACGGTCGGCAGGGTAACACCAAGCACCGGGTTGGCCTGCACTGTTACAGTCCTACGGCGATCACGACGCCAGATCCTGGTCTCCTCCCACTCCACCTTGGTCCCATCAGTTACCTGGGCAATCGGCAAGGAACTAGTGGAGAACCCGGGCTGGACCTGCAGAATGTCCATCGAAGCGAGGCTGGCACGGTCTTCCTCAGTATGCCGTAGAATGATCGGTAGTAGTTCATCGTTTTCACGGTAGAGCCCAATAGGCAAGCCATCATAGGCACGCTTGGTAGCGGCAGCCAAGAGCAAAAGGGTGTCTCTAATCGAAAGCAACAGGAACATTGCTAAACAACGAGTGGCAGACATGATAAACTTCAATAGTTGATAACTGGTGTCCCGTGCGGTTAATCGTGACGAATAATTCTGAGACATTTTGGTTGCTATCAAGGCGTGCTGATGAAGGCCTAGCGTGCGTTAAGCCAAAGAGGCGCAACGCAGACAGCGGGCAAAAGGGCCATAATTAAAGGATAGGATTAGCCGCACGGGACACTAGCAGCCTCTCGGACATTCAGGGCTGCAAGTGCGAAGCGATTCAATATCCCAGAGGTTTCAGCTACCTAAACAGTTAAACAGGGCGGACCAAACACAATACACGGAGGCCATATGCCTTGGAGAGTTACTCAAAATTCACGCCTGCGCCGCCTTTTTCTCGAAGGTTTCTCGGCCATGGATGTTGCTGAGCCCCTGGTTTCTTTTGATGATTATGCCAAAGCAGCAGGCGTGCAACAGTTTATGCAAGACAAGGGCTTCAATCTTGTTGGCGTGCGTCAAAACGGTCTGGTCGAAGGCTATGTACGCTGTGAGGATTTGACCTCCGGCACCTGCGGTGATCACTTCCAGCCCTTCACCCCGGACGATGACCTGGTCCCTGACACCGCAAACCTGATCGACGTGGTCAAATCACTGGCCATCAACCAGCAATGCTTTGTCACTATCCTTGACCGGGTTGGTGCCATCATCACCTTGACTGACCTGGAAAAACCACCGATGCGCATGTTCCTGTTCGGTATGATTACCATGATCGAAATGACTATGACGGAGATTTTGCGGCAACGTTACGCCGACAATTCCTGGCAAGAATTTCTCTCTGAGAAACGGCTTGCCCTGGCGAGAAACCTCTAGGAAGAGCGCAACCGGCGCGGTCAACAGGTTGAGCTGCTCGACTGTCTGCAATTTGGCGACAAGGGCTGGATTATCACTTACGACGAAGAAATTCGGGATGCCATGGGGCACAAATCCCGTAATGAGACCCGTAAAGCAGTTAAAGAGTTTGAGACTCTACGCAACAACCTGGCACACACACAGGAGATTATCCCCAGCGGCTGGCAACGCATCATCATCGCATGCAGTCGTTGGGAGAATACCCTGGAGAGAACTGCAGAACATTACGTTCATGACCAGGAGAAGAACCAGGAATGATGCCGCTGAACCGTCTTGAAGATGAGCTAAGGGACCGGCAAACCGACTGGTGGGATCGCCTCACTGAAACGATCCCGGAGCTGCTGCCGTTGGCGGAGACCGCACAACCACCTGAATTCCATGCCGAAGGCGACGTCGCCACCCACACCCGTCTGGCGATCGAGGCCTGCCCTACTGATTGCGACCCCGACCTGCTGTGGGTCGCCCTGCTGCACGATATCGGCAAGCCAGCCACTACCAGACAGAGTGAGGATGGGCGCATTACCGCTTATGGCCACGCCAAGCTGGGGACAGAGATGGCCGACGACATCCTCGAGCGTCTCGGCATGCCGACAAGACGCCACGAACGGATTCTCTGGGCAATCCGCCACCACCTCTTTCATCACTCCTGGCAATTGCGCAAAGCGGAGGATCTCAGTAAAAGGCAGAGAAAATATATGACAGACCCGAACTTCCCCCTGCTACTTGAGTTCTTAAGAATTGACACTCTCGCATCACAAGGCAATTCGCACGGCATGGCGGCCTACACCTTCTACAAAAAACTCTGGAAGTCAATGCCACGATAAGAACAACAAAAAGGGCCCTTCATGGATTAGAGCCCCTATTGTTATATTGACAATTTGTAATATGCACGTTTTTTACCGCAAGCTATCGGTTCAGCGCAGCAATCTCCAAGGCAATTTCCTGACTCAGTTTAGCGACAAGCTGGCTCTCAGCCTTGATCAGAGCAGCATAACTGGCATCCCCGAGCGGTTGCCTGTAAACACTCTTTTTACCAGCCAGGTAATCTTTCCCATCCGTATCAGCAACCACCCAACGGGCGCTAAGAACCGCTTCGCCATCGATGGCTCCATCTAATCGCAGCACCTCAACGATGACCCGATAAGTAGGTTTGAAATGATGCATCCACGGGAAAAAACCTACTTTCTCCACACCAAGCAGTTGCCCGAGATTATCTCCCATAACAGAAGTTATATCCTTTTCCAGAATTCCGGCCCAACGATTGAATTCGTCAAAAGCATACTGGTTACCATGCTGGCGAGTTGCAACCTGCGAACGTTTCAGGCTATCTGGAATTGTGACGGGACCGATACCCAACTTGATCTCCGGGAGAGAGGCAACGGACTGCACGTCGCCCAACTGTTCCATATTCAGCAGGCTGTAATAAGTGACCGTCGGTGAACTGCGCCCGAGACAACCGGAAAGAATAAGGATAACGACGAACAGCACAACCCCGGCACTACTTTTGCGAACAAGATATTTCATTATTTTTTATCTCCCTCCTTACCAAGAAGCAACGCCTGAGGATCACGTTCCAGGTACTCCAATAACGACCGCATAGATCGAATCGACAAGGCCATCTCGCTCGTCACCTGGCGAGCGTTGTAGTTAAGGGCAGAATCAGGACCCAAAGTCGCCTTTACTCCGTCCATCGCTTCCTCAAGTCTACTCAGTGCATTATTGATTTTAGGCACCATTTCCTGGTTTATATTGCCAGACAGTGCCTTGAACTCATCAAGTGTCGCTGTCAGTGACTTGATGGCAAGCTGCAAGTCTTTGCCGATTTTATCGAACGGTATTGCCTCGACTTTTTTGACTATTCTCGAAACACTATCGGCAATTTGTTCGAGTGGCGTCGGCATGGTCGGGATGATCGGATAAGCGCCGTCGAGTTCAGCCTTGACCGGAGGAGCATCAGGATAAATATCGACATCAATATAAAGCTGCCCGGTCAAGAGATTACCGGTCTTCAGCTGTGCCCGGAGACCGTTCTTGATGGCCCTGGCCATATCGTATTGATCATCTCCGGTTTCCTCAAGCTCTTCCTTCTTGCCTCGCGCATTCGTGACGACGCCCTTTGCGGTCACCAGTATATCAATCCGTTCCGGTTCCATCATAATCAGAACCGGAATCAGGATCTTCTGAGTTTCTTTATTGATTTCCAGCTTAACATCAACGACTTCACCGATACGAATGCCTTTCATCTCTACCGGAGCGCCAGGCGACAGCCCGCGCACATTCTGATCAAAAATCAACTTGTAATAACGTTTAATGGTGTAGGTCTTTTCCTCGATACTCGCGCGATCAGTATAAAGGCTGAAGGTTGACTCTTTCTCAGCCTGTGCCAATGACGGTTGATTCTTCGGCAGATCAAAGGCCACCCCGCCGAGCATGATTGATATCAGTGACTGTGTATCCATTTTTATGCCGGTGGCATCCATTGTCAGGTCAATGCCACTGGCGTTCCAGAAGCGAGTATTCTGTAAAACCTTTTCGTTGAAAGGGGCGTGGACAAAGACTTTGATATTGACGCCATCTCGATTCTCATCAAAACCATAGCCAACCACCTGGCCAACCTTGATTCCACGGTAATAGACCGGAGAGCCACGATCAAGTGAACCCAGTTCAGCCGATTTAAGCATATAGTGACTTCCTGGCATGCCAACTGTAATCATTGGCGGTTTCTCCAAGCCCTTGTAATGTTTCGACTTGGCTCCTTCTGTTGACGGGTTGCAACCGATATAAGCTCCGGAAAGCAAGGTTCCCAACCCGGATACTTCTCCAGCTGCGACGCGGGCTCTAACCACCCAGAACTGGGTTTTGTCTGTCATATAAGCTTCAGCATTACGACTCATTTCGACAGTGACAACAACACCGGAGCGATCTTCACTCAAATCAATCGCCGTCACTTTACCAACAACAACATCCTTGAACTTGATTTTCGTCTTGCCTGCTTCAAGTCCATCAGCTGTCTCGAAGGTAATAGTGATAACCGGTCCCTTCTCCGACATTGCCTTAAAGGTCAACCAACCGCCGATCAGCAGGGCGATGATAGGTACCACCCAGATGATTGAAAAACTGCGTTTGGTCTGTACCTGAGCTTTCGGAGCCTGCTCAACATGATTCATTTCAGAATTCCCTTCATTCATGCTTCTCATCCACAACATCCCAGATCAACCGCGGATCAAAGCTCTCTGCGGCAACCATAGTGATAACAACCATGGTAGCAAAATAGATAGCCGCAGGGCCAGCAGCGATATTTGCCAGAAAACCAAGCTGGACCAGGGCAATCAGGATCGTAACTACAAAAATATCAACCATCGACCAGCGTCCCACGGCCCCCGTGATGCGATAGAGAATGGTGCGATCCCTGGGCCGTTTGATTGACTTGAACTGTACGGAAAGTAACAGATAGATGATGATGATAAATTTCAAGAACGGGATAAAAATACTGGCGACAAAAACCACCAGAGCGATCTCCCAGGAGCCACTATGAATAAAATAAATCACACCACTCATAATGGTATCCGCCTGGGTCGTACCAAGCGCCGAGGTAACCGTCATCGGTAGAACATTCGCCGGGACATAGAAAATCATCGCCGTAATAACCAAAGCCCAGGTCCGCATGATGCTGTTCGGCTTACGCTGATGGAGTACTACTCCACAGCGCGGGCAATGAGCAACTTGCTGCCCAGAAATTTTCGGCATACGACTGAGCAGATGACAATCATGACAACTGACCATACCGGCCTTACGGGCTGAGATAAGAGCCACTTTCACGATTCACCCCCAAGCCGTTCCCAGACCATATGCGAATCAACCGCAGTAATTGCAAAGTTCAGCACGAAGATCAGCAGACCAAAAGCAATCACCGCCAGGCCCGGTACAATAGTTGCCATCTTGCCAAGCTTGACCATTGCGATCAGAATCCCGAGCATATAGATTTCCATCATACTCCAGGGTTTAAAATGCTGAAACAAGCGGAAGACGGGGATTGCAAATTTGACCCGGACATTCAACTTTAGAGGTATAAAAATGTAGAGGAGACCAAGCATTTGGCCAAGTGGAATCAAAATGCAAGTCAATAGAACCAGAAACGCCAGCATATAAATACCCTGGCTGTAGAGCTGCTGTATTCCGGTCAAAAGAGCTGTTTCCTGGATGATCGAACCGCTTCTCATCGCCAGAAACGGGAAAGTGACCGCGACGACATAGAGGACAAGCCCGGCAGTGGTCCAGGCGATGGTGCGGTCAATACTGTTAGCCTGAGCCCGGAGCAGCACGGCTCCACAACGCACACAACACGCTGCTCCCCGTGTCGGCATCGGCGGGATATCATGGATCAGGTCACACTCGTGGCAAGCTATCTGGTGCATATATCCTAACAACCCGTCTACTTGATGGTTATGCACTTCACAGTCACGATACTATACCATATGTTGCCGTAATCTTTACAATCAATGCCCTGCAGGCGCCTTAACAACAACATATGTGACCTGACTGCCAGCGTAGCCACGCTGATACCATTCGGATGAACAATTGTAGTAGGTTACACCATTAACGATAACCGCTTTTGTCGTACAGGGCAGAGTTGTTATGTGAGTTGTTGTTACGGCACTACCGACAACAACCCCGGCGTAGAAACCACCGCCACCACGACCACCGCCACGACCGCGGGCTTCGGCATAAGCAGCTGCAAAAAGCACAAAAACACATAAAAGGGCAGCATAAGCGAGAGTTTTAGATTTCAGATTCAGCATCATGAGCCTCCTTCTGTTTCGCTTGCTGCTTCCGACTTGGCAATTGGAATCAAGGTCAGGATCTTTTCAGCACCTTTGGGCGGCGTAAAGACGAAAGTTTTAGCAGAAATCTCAGGTTTCAAATTCCAGTCTGAAAACTCGGCCCAGAACTGTGGCTGGCCCGGAGCGTTTATATAAGTCATTACGATACGTCTTGGTAGTAAATCTTCAGCAATCCAGATCTGGTAGTCGACACCTGCCAATTGACCGGCAATGTGATCGGTTGGCGTCTCGCTAAAGAGTGTGATCGTTTTACCATCGAAAACAAACTGGCTCTTATCACCGTCACTCTGCTCCGCATCGGTCCGCATATGGTTCGGTCGATCAATCGTTACTTTACGTATTTCACTGAACTCGATTTTTTGCCCTGATTCCTGCACAACGTCATAGCCCATATGCATGGTGACACTGAATTGTTTTGTTGAAGCCATTTTTTCTGCCATGCTAAAGAGCAGTTGTTCAACATCAGCGTCAGCGGCAAAGGCGCTCCCAGTGACAAGGCACATCAGGCAAAGTGCCGTCACACAGATAGATAAGCAACGATTTCTCTTATTCATTTTACCTCCCAGATTGTTCAGAAGAGTGTATCAAGGACACCGATACTACATTTAATTATCGGGATCTATCCTGGTGATTTTGGAGCCCTGAAGGCCCAGTCCGGCCATCAAACCCTCCTGAGAGAAAATAAAGGCATAGATGCTTTCTTTAGCAGTCGATGTCGTCAATATCGTTGCCGTTCACCAGCAAGGCACCCTCGCCATATTGGCCACCAATCACCAGGCCGGCTTTGATTACATCAGTGAAAATTAAAATACCTTTCGCAACAGTAGAAAGTTCCCGCGCTGCCGGTGTGCTTGCGTAAAGATTTTCCAGTGCCAATTCAACTTCATGGTCAATTTCGGCAGAGGTATCGGCAAAAGCCGGTTGCAGGATGAGGCAAACCATGATCGTAGCGAACAGGAGACAAAGCAAGGTCTTAAAAAAAGGGTTACAGATTTTTTTCATAATACTTTCCCTTGATACTACTCATTATTAGGTTAGAATAGTCACACTTAGACTCAATCCAATTGATAACCATTAAGGTATAGTTTGTTTTTTAATTAACACTATCCAAAAACTGCAAAAAATGAAAAATAACTCAGAACTTGCAACAGACGCCATTTTCCCATCAGGTTTGTATCTCGACTTTACCAGCTATGATGCAGAGGAAATGCGAGAACAAGCTCTTTTCTGACCGTTTGAACATAAACAGTTCGGCAAGGGTAAGTTTCAAGGCAGAATCATCGCGATTCACATCCAGCGAATGCAAATAAGTATTGCCCACCGCTCGCAGGGTATCTATATGCGAGGTGGAATTCCCTATGGAACGACCGTTATTTCTTTCCCTCTTAGTGCTAGCTTTTCGTTGAATTACCGTGGGCAACCCTGGGGAATAACCAGATAATGGCACTGATTCCTGGGGATGAACTTGAACTTCAAACCTCTTCCCCATAGGTGCTGTTAGCTGTTGCCGTTAACAGCGAACTGTTGGAGAGCCAGGCCTTTGCCTTTACTGGAAATTCTTTTGCCAAATCAAGAAGTCAGGAACGACTGCTTATAGATCAGAACAGCTACAAAGAGAAAGCAAACCACATCTTTTCTTTGCTGCAATCATTCAATTGCCATAGCTGTACATTGAGTAAAGCAGAAGAAAAAATAATTGAGGATACCGTTTTGGAAACGATTCTTTTAGGAGTGAACCCTTGTGATAAAGCTTTCAAAGTCTCAGGTCGGTCGCTTCAGGCAAAGAAGGCGGAAGCATACATAAGGAGCAACCTTAAGCAGCCACTCTCCATTAGCGAACTCTGCCAGGCCACAGGTGCCACAGAACGTACACTGCATCTCAGCTTTAAGGAACGTCTCGGTGTCACCCCTGGGGCATTTATTCGCATAATGCGACTTAATGAGGTCCGCAGTAGATTACGTCTAAATTCTAATAGATCCGTTACCGAGATAGCTATGGATTGGGGCTTTTATCATTTAGGCCACTTTGCCGAACAATACCGCCTGATGTTTGGAGAGTTGCCGAGTAAAACCAAAAACAATTAGAGGCACCGTCTTGGTCTGTTTGGTGTCTTACCAGGAGAATAACGGTTCTATCCTGAAGTAACTGTTCGCAAACGCTCAATCATTTGTTCCAGATAGGTGCGTGGGCAAGCAAAGTTAATGCGGGTGAATTGCGGATCACCAAAGTCGCTACCAGCAGAGGGGCCAACACCACGGTCCAGCATATATTCCTGGACGTTGTCAACACCAAGGCCGCTGGCATCGACCCAGGCCAGAAAGGTTGCCTGCGCAGGCCGATAGCAGAAACCATCCAGCTTATTCAACTCTTTTGCAAGATAATCTCGATTACCCCGCAGGTACTCAAGCTGGGCCTTGAGCCAGTCATCGCAGGCAGTGAAAGCAGCGACTGTAGCGACCTGTCCCAGGACATTGACCCATGGCAGGATGCCGAGCGTCGCGCGGTGATACCGCTTGCGAATAGCGGGATTGCGAATAACCACGAAAGAAGCACCCAGACCGGCCATGTTAAAGGTTTTGCTGGGAGCCATAATGGTAATCGCAGGCTCACCTATATCACTCAAAGTACCGGCAGGAATATGCTTTGCCGTTTCGTCGAGTATCAGGTCACAGTGGATTTCATCAGAGCAGAGCAGTACATTGTGTTTTAAACAAATAGCTTCAATTTGTTTCAGTTCAGCTGCAGTCAGAACCGAGCCACAGGGGTTCATGGGGTTGCAGAACAAAAAGAGCTTACAAAGGGGATCAGCTGCCTTGCTCTCCAGCTCGTCAAAATCGAGGATCCAGCGTTCATTCGCCTGGCCTTCATTTTCCAAGACTGTACCTACAGTCAGATTCTCCAACCCGTTGTGCGTGGCCGCTTGCAACAGAGGGCCGTAGTTCGGGGTCTGTACCAATACCTTGTCACCAGTTTCACAAAAGGCTTTGCAGGCAACGTTAAACGCGGAGACAACACCGGGAATCCAGACTATCCAGTCAGCATCAATATTCCAATTATACTGTTTTTTCAGCCAGTGGATAACAGCGTCATGTAAGGGTTGCACCACGTCGGGCAGATGATAGCCAAGGATGCCGTGTTCAAGCCGCTCGTGGATGGCGTCAAGAATTGGCTGAGGGCATCTGAAATCAGCATCAGCAACCCACATCGGCAAGATACTTTCGTCATGACGAAGCCACTTGTACGCGTAGGTACTGCGACGCTCGACAATTTCATCAAAGGGGGAAATGGTCATGTTTAAATCCTATCATACTGGCGGGACGAGACTCGCCGGTCTTGATCTTCAAGTCAACAGGTTAAGCTATCAAGGCAGGATGCTTACCTATAATTCTGCGGAATCTCAGTGTTTGTCAACATCAAAGAGTTGACCGTCACATTTGACCCCCACATATTTATCACCACCCGTAACAGGCCTAAGATTTCCGCGCCCCGGATTCAAAGATTTTAATCGGCACAACCTTACAGTCATCAATTTTCTTGAGAGAAGGGGCTTGTTGGCATGGCGCATTTTCGGCAGGAGAATATTCAGGGACGATCTCTTGAAGCTGGCGACGCACACCTTCAAGGTCAATAACGCGCGAACGTTGGTAAAGCTCTTCCAGCTGCAGGTTCAGTTTTTCCCAATCAACCTGCGTCGAGCGGGCCACACAGATTTCCTTGTGAGTGGTTTTCTGCACACCTTCCCCGGCAATCAGGAGTTCTTCGTAAAGTTTTTCGCCGGGGCGCAAGCCGGTAAAGACGATTTCAATATCCTTATTCACTTCCAGGCCGGAGAGTTTGATCAGCTCTTCGGCAAGCTGGACAATCTTGACCGGTTCACCCATATCGAGCAGGAAGATCTCGCCGCCCTGCCCCATACTGCCAGCCTGCAGTACCAGTTGTGTCGCTTCGGGGATGGTCATGAAGAAGCGGGTCACTTCCGGATCGGTCACGGTGACCGGCCCGCCCGCCGCGATCTGCTCCTGAAAGATCGGGATCACGCTGCCAGCGCTGCCGAGTACATTGCCGAAGCGCACCGTGATGAACTGGGTCTTACTGCGTTCAGACAGTGCCTGTACATAGAGCTCCGCCGCGCGCTTGGTAGCTCCCATCACATTGGTCGGGTTGACTGCCTTGTCGGTGGAAATCATCACGAAGCGCTTAACCCTGAAGGCATCAGCCGCCCTGGCGACATTGCGGGTACCGCGCACGTTGTTGCTGACAGCCTCGGCCGGGTTGAGCTCCATCATCGGCACATGCTTGTAGGCCGCGGCATGGAATACCACTTCAGGCTGGAATTCGTCGAACACCCCATCAATCCGCGCGCGGTCACGAACATCGCCCATGATAGCGTAAAGAGGCAGGTCAGGAAACTTTCCAACCAGTTCCCGTTCAATATGAAACAGCGGCGTTTCGGCGTGATCGAGCAGCACCATGTTGGCCGGATTGAAGCGGGCCACCTGTCGGCAGATTTCACTACCGATACTGCCACCCGCACCGGTCACCAGCACCCGTTTGCCCTGTAGATAGCTGTTGATCATATTAACGTCGAGACGCACCGGTTTGCGTCCCAGCAGATCAAAGAGTGAGACTTCACGGACCAGGTTGATCGAGACCACGCCATCAATCATTTCACCAAGGCCGGGCAGGGTTTTCACTTTCAGGCTGAGACTAGTGCAGAGCTCGTAAAGGGTGCGGATCTCATCCGCCGGTGCCGACGGGATGGCAATCACCACTTCATCGACAGGCCTCTTGCCAACCAGCTCTTCGATCTCGGCCCGCCCGCCGAACACCTCGTAACCGAGGAATTTCATACCGGTCTTGCTCGGGTCATCATCAATGTAGCCAACCACGGTTTTACCCAAATCAGGGTTCTGACGAACTTCGCGGGCTATCATCTGGCCAGCAGCACCAGCACCGATGATCAGAGTTTGCACCTTGCCAGACCGATTGTTATTGACCGGCAGATAGTTCTCCCGATAGGCACGGGTCACGAAACGAATGCCGCAGACCAGCATAAAGCAGGTCACTCCATCGAGCAACAGCACCGAACGCGGTACTCCCTGTAACCCATGAATAAAAATCACGTAGAGAATAAAAACCAGGGAGCCAAGGACGTTGGCCTTGAAGATGTCGATAACATCGGCCAGCGAGACGTAGCGCCACCAGCCGTGTTTAAGGCCCATCTTGCGGAAACAGATGAGTTTGATCAGGATCAGGGGAAGGATCAGGGTGCCAATATGTGGCCAATAGATTTTCGGGATAGTCAGGTCGAAACGCAACAGATAGGCGATCAAAAAAGCAACGGTAATAACCGTACTTTTGAGCAGCAGGATAAACCAGGCACGCTTGTCTGAAAGATCAAGGTTTTCCATCTTGGTCCGTCCCCCCAGGTCTTTTAAGGTTTGTAAAATTTCACCCACTCGTTAACCTCGCAGACCATAGCAGACACATCTCATAATTATCTCACAAACGCCTTGGGATATAAAGAGCCAGCCTCTTCCAATATGAAATGAGTCTGAAGAGACCCTCGTGTTTCTAACATGAGATGAGTCTGAACAACAGACCAGAAAACGTTCATGATGAAAGGATGAAAATCATCATGAATGTCGTAGAGTAGAGAGCAGGTCTCGGCAGTTTTAGGTTTGGCTTATCTGTTCCGTCACTTTCGTCTGACGCTTAATTTACAAAACCGGCAACTTTGGGTGGGTTCGTTGAAATCTGCAAAAGGGGTTCAAGTCGTAGATGCAACGCAGGGTCGCTTCGATTTCCTCGGTTTTGAAATCCGTATAGTCAGGAGCCGGCGAACCGGTGGCAGATACGCCAACGTGCAGCCCTCCAGGAAGTCCCTGAAGAAGATCAAAAACCGTCTGACAGACATGACCCGCAGAGAGCTGACTTGTATACCACTGAAAGATGTTGTGGATAACGTCAACAAAACGCTGCGGGGTTGGAGTGCGTATTTTCATTATCGCAACTGCAGCAAGGTGTTGTCGAGAGTCAGAACCCATGCAGAGCAGCGATTGCACACCCATCTTAGAAGGCGGCACAAGATCAGACGAAGGGTTTCAGGTTACGGACGCTTTACGGATCAGAGTCTGTATGAAAGATATGGGCTCTCCAAGGTGCCAACAACAGCTGGTTGGACGAAGGCGCATGTCCTGCGGTGAAGAACATCGGAAAGCCGTGTGCGGGAAAACCGCACGCACGGTTTGATGAGGGAGGGCTGGTCAAAGAAGTCACGGTAAGGCTATTTAGGCACCGTCAAATGAAAGTGACGGAAACAAATAAGCCAAACCTAAAACTGCCGAGACCTGCTCTCTACTCTACAATTGCTTTAAAGACTTAACGATCACTTTTATCCCCTTCATCCAGGTTCTTATAAGGTTTTCGCGTTACTCGTACAGCGTACCGGATTCACCTTGACGAACCAGAACTGAAATAGTATTTTCAACAGGTTATATTCAATTAAGCAGACATGTTTCTGCTGTTTTTAGTGAACCAAAAAGGAGGGGTGCCGTGCTGTTGTGCGTGGTGCTCTTTTTTGTTTCATCCTGTCGGGGGCGTTATGGGGAGAGCAAGGGGAGAATAGTATTAGGATTTGAAGCCGTCTGGGCTGCGTTATGCGGTCGGGCGGTTTTTTTATTGCGGGGCTGGCTGTGCAGGTGCCTGTTCCAGGTTTCTGCTGGTGACTGTCCCTGGTTTCTTGTGAAGATTAAAACCGCCGGACCCGCCCGGCAGTCGGGTGACTTTCTTTCCAAAGCCAAAGAAAGTAACCAAAGAACGCTTTGCGCTGCGCTGGGCACTTCTTGTTCGGGGTGGTCGGCGCGTTGACCAGTAACGGTTCTTGATGAGCAATTTACGTTCTGATTTCGTATTTGCTGCCTATCTGTCGTGGTTCGCCTGGTTCCCAGCAGGGCTGTTGCAGCAACGGGCAACTGGGTTGCGAATCTAACCCTGAAGAAATAGTTGTAGGGTGGGTATTGCCCACCAGCCTTGTATTGCTCAACCGTGATCATGGAAGAAGTCGATGATGCAGGTCAGATCTGAAGAACCTGAGCCATACGGGACGCTGCGCAAAGTAGAGGGCTGTCCTTTCTGTGACTCTTTGCAGCAGCAAAGGGTGGTTGCAGAATACGGAACGGTTTTCGCTTTCCTCGACAAGTACCCGGTGACCAAAGGGCATCATCTGGTCGTTACCAAGAATCATGTTAGTGACTTTTTCGCCATGTCGGATGTCGAACGGCGTGATGCAGAAACATTGCTTGTGGCGTTGAAGAAGCAGATTCTTGCGGATGATCCCACGGTGAAGGGTTTCAATGTCGGGATGAATTGTGGTGAAGTGGCCGGGCAGACGATCATGCATGCGCATATTCATTTGATTCCGCGGCGGGCAGGGGATGTTGATGATCCGCGAGGTGGGGTGCGGGGGTGTGTGCCTGGGAAGATGGGGTATTGATGGTTTGAGCGATTTCAACAGATAAACAAACGAACAACTCCTGGAACGGATCAGGTCGATCAATGTCAACAGGAATGGCGATCGCAGGGCTCCCCATAAGCCGCTACTGCTTCTCGTTGCGATTGCGAATCTGTTGCAAGGCAAGCGTGAACTGAGCTTTACAGAGATCGAGGGGCTTCTTCGTCCTCTTCTGAACGCATATGCTCCACCGGTAAGTGGTCAGCATGAACCGAAGTTGCCCTATTGGCATCTTCGTTCGGATCAATTGTGGGAGATCTCAGGTGACAGCGAACTCCCTCTTCAGCAGGGGGGCTTCCCGCAGATGGAGGGACTTCGAACCAGCTCTGGTCACCTACCCGAGATGTTTGCGAAGGCTTTGCAGCGGAGTGAAACTCTGGTCGATACTGTCGTTCAAATGGTTCTGGATGCCCACTTCCCGGAATCGCTTCATGATGACATTCTTGCGGCTGTCGGCCTGACGTCTTTTACTGAGAACATGGTTGCTGAAGAACAAGCACCTTATGGACTTGCCCGGAAACGTGATCCGAAATTCAGGGAGAGGGTTTTACGTGCTTACGAGCATCGATGTGCTGTCACTGGCTTTCGTGCGGCTCTTGGAGGTTCGTATTTCTGCTGGAGGCAGCGCATGTCAAATGGCATGCTTATGAAGGGCCAGATACAGTCGAGAATGGTCTGGCTATGGAGCCGACTCTGCACAAACTTTTCGATGCCGGTGCCTGGAGCCTCACTGATGACAGAAGGATTCTGGTTTCGGCGGATTTCACTGGAAGTGATGAGGCTGTGGAGAAGATTCGCAGCCTTCATGGACGTCCACTTAGGCCGCCGCAGCAGGGTATGCCTTTGGTGTCGACTGAATACATTCGGTGGCATCGGGAGAAGGAGTTTGGGGGTGTTTTTCGCCATCCGGCGTTGTCTCTTTAGGAGTAGGGGGAATATCTATAATGCTTAGCGTTGGATGGACACGACAGCAACTGCTTGTTGCCTTCAAACTCTATTGCCAACTGCCTTTTGGGAAGTTGCATTCCCGCAACCCTTTAATCATCAAATACGCCGAATTGATAGGGCGTACACCCTCTGCTTTGGCGATGAAGCTGACCAATATCGCCAGCCTTGATCCGGCTATTACCTCAACGGGTCGCAAGGGGTTGAAGGGTGCATCGGCTGTAGATAGGGCGATGTGGAACGAGATGGAGTCTGACTGGGATCGATTTGCGCTTGAATTGCAGAATGCTACATTCGATTTAAACGCCCCAGATGAGGAATTTCAAGAGATCGAACTTGACTATACCGGTATTGATAAGATTGCTCAGGTCAAAACCCGTGTAGGTCAGAATTTTTTCCGCAGGTCGGTTTTGAGTGCTTACCATGACCAATGCTGCATTTCCGGGCTAGCTGTGCCAAAATTGTTGATTGCCAGCCATATCGTTCCGTGGCGAGTTGATGAAGCCAACCGTCTCAATCCTAGAAACGGACTCTGTTTGTCGACACTACATGACAAGGCTTTTGATGCCGGGATGCTTACCATTGCAGAAGATATGACGGTTTGTGTCTCTCGAAGATATGCGAAAAAGGGTGATGCTTTTTATGGCACGGCATTGCTGGCTTACGATGGCCAACCCATGAAAATGCCGGAGAAGTTTGTTCCAGATTCTGAGTTTCTGGCGTATCATCGAGAATCTGTTTTTGAGAGTGGGTGGAAATGAGTAGGTTATGGTGGTTGAGCTTTGGGAAAACAATCATGTCGGTTCGCTGTGATACTTTGCAAAAGATGGTTTGGAATTATTGAATTTGAACACGATCCTTTGGCTCAATTATAGCGTTGGAAATGGGCTTTTAAACCTGGCTTTAGGCCATTTTGTGGTTGTTTGGAAGTGAACATGGATGGTTGGCTTGGTCCGACCCCGAAGGCAGGAAGTCCCTGCTCATTTGTACCCGTTTCGTTTAATTGTCATGCATTAGGAGGAAGTTTATGGATACAGTGGTCGTAGATTTAACTGAAGTGGTTACACTATCCCGGACACACAAACTAGGGCATTATGCCCGGTAATGGAGGTGTGTCCAATGAGTTCAAGTTATTCGACCGAGTTTAAACAAG
>JAMONP010000047.1 GCA_027065695.1 Desulfuromonadales bacterium
ACTTCTTAAGCATAACATCGACGGTGTCATAAGGCGCAGTCATCATCGGTGTTGAAACAATAGAGTTGCTCATCACTGAACCAACAGAAACATTTGAAAGATCAACACCATTGGCAATATAACGAACAACATCCCGTTCGGTAAATATCCCCACAGGCTTACCATTTTCTATCACCACGACACAGCTGACCGACCGGCTTGCCATGAGTGACAGTGCATAACGGGCTGGCACATCAGGAGCAACCTGAAGTACCTGCGAGGACATCAAACTGGAAATATCATTGACCCCATCAAAAGCCTTTTCACGCAGGGAGCGAACCAGATCTGTCTGGGTAAAGATGGCCACCATATCCAGGCGCGCGTCCAGCACAACAAGATGGCGAATTCCATGCTGGCAAAAAACCTGGTGAGCCTGAGCAACAGTCATATCCTCTGAAGCGGTCATGACCGGTTTATTCATAACTTCTTTGATCAGAAGATCAGGTTGGCCAAGCAACCAGTTGGCCGCAAAGACAACATCCCGCTCGGTGAGAATACCGATCGCTTCATTGTGAGACAAAACAATAATACAGCTGATACATCGATCACTCATGAGCTGCAAGGCTTCATGAACAGTTGCCTCAACATCGACGGCAACTACAGGATGAGATGCAAATTTGCCAATTGTCTGTTTCATACTCCCCCAGAGCGCCTTTTCTGGACCAGATTCCGCCATTAACCTGTACCAAACAGGTTATTTGCCTGAAATCTCAACAAAAACCAGCCACACTACGACTTTTTCATTATTGTGCAAAATTGATTCCAATTATAACGCTCCTAGGAATTTGTCCGACAATAAGGGTCGCAGCGAAAATCCAGAAGTTTGAGAACAGATTTTAGCTCGTTTGAGAGTAATAGCCATAGCTATTGGTCGAAAAGGAGCTAAAATATGGGCCAAACAGCTGGGTTTGCAGCCGATCATGGATTGTCGGACAAGCTCCCGATCATTACAAAATGGTTGCAGAGAAATCAAAAGTGTTTAAACTAAATATCAGTTGGCTGGATTGTCCAACAAACACAACTTTTTCCCGGTATCAACACTCTATACATGAACCGGCTAATTTATTTACGGGTTTACTCATGACAAAAACTTGGAAGTGCGACCTTTGTGGCTACATCCACAACGGCGATGAGCCACCACAGTCCTGCCCGGTTTGCGGAGCAGACAGCAGTCATTTTTCAATCTTGGAGATCAAGACATCTGCTCCGCAGAAACCAGCAGCCGAAGCGTGGCAATGCAGTATCTGCGATCATATTGCATACGGCTCTGAACCACCGGAATTCTGTCCGATTTGCGGAGCAGCGGCCGCCCTTTTTCATCCAGACAAAGGGGCAGAAGCCGCCGCAGCCCCAGCTGATATCAGTAAAGTGGTCATCCTTGGCGCTGGCATCGCTGGCCTGACAGCTGCGGAAGAAGCCCGCCGCCAGGCTCCGGAAGTTGAGATCAACCTCGTTTCACGGGAGCAGGCCTTACCCTACTATCGACTTAATCTAACTCGTTTTCTGGCCGGTGACGTTGATGAAGAGGATTTATTCATTCAGAATCAGGACTGGTTCGATGCACAGAAGATTAAATACCTTGCAGGCGAAGCTTATGCCATCGATCGTGACGCCCAGAAAGTCACCCTGCGAGACGGCAGACAACTTGAATATGACAGGCTGATCCTGACGAATGGCTCTCACCCCTTCATCCCACCGATTCCAGGTGCCAACCGCGAAGGCGTGACGGTTCTACGCACCCTTGAACATGCGCGCAAAATGATCAGTAGCCTGCACCCAGGTTGCCGGGCAATCTGTGTCGGCGGTGGACTGCTGGGCTTGGAAAGCGCCTGGGCTATGCAGCGTCGTGGAGCAGAGGTGACCGTGCTGGAGGGCTTTGGTTGGCTGCTGCCGCGCCAGCTGC
>JAMONP010000048.1 GCA_027065695.1 Desulfuromonadales bacterium
CTCGAAAACTTATGACGATGAAAGATTCAATTTAATCTGAAATTCTCACCCTCCTGTCTAACACATTCTGAAAATAACCTGCCACTTTTTATTAAGCCAATGTGGGAACTAACACCAGACTGCACACTTTTCAGATAACCCAGAATGACCGACTTAGGTAACCATGAGCAAACACATTTTAGTGATCGACGACGATCCCGTCCTGCTGGCCATGGTCGGTGATTACCTCAAAGATGCTATATACAAAGTCTCAACGGCGGACTGCGTCGTTTACTCCAACAACATCATCTATGGGAAGAATCCTCCGAATCTGGTCGTGCTCGACGTCATCATGCCGCTCATGTCCGGCGTCAAAAAAGCCAAGCTACTCAAACAGCGCGAAAAAAGTGCTCACATCCCCATCATTCTGATGTCTTCCAAGGAAGAAGAGGAACTCAAAGGTCTGGCGGACTCAGAATCCGCCACTCAGGTATATGCGAAGGAAAAGCGATGAACGATTAAATACTGACATTTACCGTCATATTAAGGAACATGACGGTCCGGCCGCCAGACAGAGGGCCAAACTTTTCGCGGAGGCCATCGGAGAGGTTGTGGAGGATGGCGAGGCGAAGTTTCGGAGGTTTACACAGATCGGCCCTCGAGGGGCGTACGGATGGGGCGAGTGTGCATGTATCCCCCAAGGCTCTGGTTACTCCCTTTACATGTCATTCGTTTTGGCGTAGACTAACGACGTCTTAATTTGATGCTTTCCATGGGGGTGGAAATGATCGCCGTTCTTGCAGGATATATTGAGATAATTTACTGACCGCTGTTGTTGGCCATGTGCTGACCGGCGGTTTTTGTTTATAGTTTTGAGCTGTCGGTAATCGGGGAAGCTTACGAACTCAACAAGACATGTTGGTGACAGTTACAACAATGATCAAAAAACATTGATTTTGCACAATGAATAAAGACAACCTCACGGTACCTTTAAACACCTGATTTTCCTAAAATTAGCTCCTTAGAGGGCAGCCTCAGGTGGGCAGACAAAGGCAATATCCGGTTCGTTATTTTTATTATGTTTATTAGTACTTTGTCTCCATATTTTATTTTTCATGGACCTCCTTCATAATAAAACTCAGTTATAATTTAAGTATAATTCTTATTAATAAGGTTAAAATATTATGAAATTGACAACAAGCAGGCTTGTTGACCTAGCTGCTAGTCCTAAAATTATAGTTATCGGGGGAATATCTAGTATAGGTTCAGTACTATGGTTATTGTTCGCACAGATAAATGATACATTCCATCCTTTTCAGGCGTTTATTGTTGTTTTATCTTTAGCTATATTAGTAATTGGATATGTTTATTCTATTGCTGTACGTGTTGAGAATATATCACTAAGAAGACTGCCTTTTTATTACTATGAAATTAATCATCTATACAAAAACACTCTTCTTGAAATGTTTGGTGAACAGGAAAACACAAAAGACAGCGATACTCTAATAAAATATGAGAAGGATATTTTAAGTTCTGTTTGCCAAAGAATAAGTGATATTTTTAGTAGTTTAATAAACAGAAAGTGTATGGCAACCATTAAACTTGTAACAATTGAAGATGAGGCTGTTTATGCTCGAACTTACGTGCGAAGCCATTCTCATAGCGAAAGAGATTTTAAAAATAAAACAAAATTCTCTGTAGGTAACGGGAAGAACACAAGTTTTGATGAGGCATTGCGTTCAAGAAATGATGGTCTCCCTCAACACTTTTACTCACCAGACCTAACTATAAAAGGAAGTTATCATAACGAGAGAGTTGGATTTAGCAATTTTTACAAAAGCACCTTAGTTGTTCCAATTGGAGGGCACTATTGTGAAGACAAAGAGAGCAACCAAGAGCTTTTTTATGATCTCATTGGGTTCCTTTGTGTAGACACTATGTCCACCAATAGGTTAAACGATAACGATCATTTATACATGCTGTCTGCTCTTGCAGAACAAATGTATAATTTCATATCTCTTATGCGGGGGAAATACAGCACCGCCGAAGAAGCCAAATAAGATGAGAGCAATGAGCAAATCCTACGCAGCAGTAATGGTTGAAAAGTTGGGCAAGGGGCAGGTTTGCGAGAGGACTTTGCTCGATGTCAGTGACGTCCTTGCGGCTACAGAACACTACAATAAAATCAACAAAAGGGCCTTGTCACTTTTACTTCGTGACCAAAGAGCCAATTTGTTTGTTGGTAAATCAGATAAAATTATAATTCCTTTGACTGAGGGAGGAGAAAAGTACATCTACAATCACAAAAACTTCAGTGAAAAAAACACTCATGCAATTGAGATTGTCGGATCAATTCAAGAAAGAAACAAAAATATCTCAGTATATTTTTTGCCATACTGGCTTCCTACAATAATAGTATTATTCGTTAATTTATTATTTTCAGCAAAAATTGGTTTCGGTTTTATAAAGCCCTTAACTATTTCTTTATTACTTGCTTCTACTCTTTTTATCGGCGGATTGTCTGTTAACTACCTATTAACTAACATCTATAGTTATTTTAAAAATACTCTATCAAGAGTTTTGATTTCCATCACAGCATTTATTCTTATTTGTGAAGCTCTAATGTTACTCAGAATTATTTTTGAATTAAAGTTTTAAATATGCCAAATCAAATTGACAAGCACAACTTCATTGTGAGGTGTATTGGGGCGGTATTTGCTATAGCAATTTTTTATGCCGTCAAAAAATTACTTCTACCTGACCTCTCGCTCCTTGAAGACCCGGGTCAAATGGTTATGTATTTAGAGATTGCTGCCCTAACTTGTGCGATAACTGCCATTATCCTGCATGAAGTAAAAGGGATAGGTAAAGATATGACAGAAGGTGACCATGACAACGCAGACTCAGGACGCCACTCTGATCCCATAAAAATAATTTTGTGTTTATTTGTTTCCTTGGGTTTTTCCGTCTTTCTTTACCTTTCCACCCTTACGGTTGTCTATTTGTTGAGCACCTAAACTCAAAGCTTCCTTTACCGAAAAGTCCTGTACAAGCAGACCTAAAGAAGTTCGAATATCGTTCAGTTTGGGGAGCCAACTGCCCCTAAAAACGGGCAACCCGTCACAATGAACAAGCTTGACTGTGAAATGTTGTAACTATATGGTGTGACAATAGTTTCTTGGACGCAGGGAGGGGACCTGGTGAACTTGACTACTCAGATCATATTGGGGAGACCGGGGTCAGACCAAGCAAACATCCTGTTTTTACACGAAAAGAACACCATAAAAGTGCGTTTTTAGGTGCTATAGGCTCATTTTTGACCCCAAAAACAGACCCATAACTCTCTTCAGTCTCCCGCAACACGCACCCAGCATCATTTTCAGCGATATTCCTCTTCCGGCCTCGAACTCCAAGTGCGGCCTGGGTCCTTTGAGCAAACTCGGCACTCCCAACGGCAACACTTTGCAACCAAACTTCTTCCCGTCTCTGAACACCTCCAAGCAATGACTCTCCGACCCATTCTCTATGTGCCGCTCGCAAGGATTCTACGCTGTTAAATTCCAGAGTGTTCACAAGGGCTTTCAGATCAATAACTGTAAGTGGCATAGTTTATAGTCAGCTCCTGGGTGGTCAACAACCAAGTTAATTGCTTAAGAATGTCCCTTCGGGGAGAGCTCGGAAATATCTTACCCCTTTACATCCTGGAACTCACTGCGCCTTACGATCCAGCCCCCGATACTGGATGGCTTCGGCCAGATGAGGTTGGAGAATGCTCTCCTCACCGGCCAAATCCGCAATGGTCCGTGCAACCTTGAGGATGCGACTGTAGGTACGCGCTGAAAGTCCGAGCCGGTCGGTGACCATCTCAAGGAGTTTTTTACCCTCATCGTCGACGGCGCAGAATTTACGGATATGTCGCGCCTGCATTTGGCTGTTGGCATATAGAGTATAAGGGGCGAGGCGTTTACACTGTACTTGACGAGTTGCTTCGACCCGGGCGCGAATTGCTTCGGAGGACTCGGCATCAACCGGGTCGGCGAGATCCTTATGCGGCACCCGCGGTACCTCAATATGCAGATCGATGCGGTCGAGCAGAGGGCCGGAGAGACGGGTGCGGTAGCGCTGCAACATTGCCGGGGTGCAGATGCAATCGTGCTGTGGATCGCCGATAAAACCGCATGGACAGGGGTTCATTGCCGCAACCAGCATGAAAGATGCTGGATAGGTCAGACTCTGCGCTGCCCGGCTGATACAGACCTGGCCATCCTCAAGAGGTTGACGTAGCATTTCCAGGATATTTTTTTTGAATTCGGGCAGTTCATCAAGGAACAGCACCCCATTGTGAGCCAGAGAGACTTCTCCCGGTCGAGGGTGAGTACCGCCACCGATCAGGCCGGCATCGGAAATGGTGTGATGAGGAGACCGGAACACTCGTTTGGCGACCAGTGATTGACCCGCAGGAAGCAGGCCGAGGATCGAATGAATCTTGGTGATTTCGAGAGCCTCTTCGAATGTTTGTGCCGGTAAAATCGTGGCAATACGCCGCGCCAGCATGGTTTTGCCGCTGCCTGGTGGCCCGACCATCAAGATATTATGGCCACCGGCCGCTGCAACCTCTAGAGCCCTTTTAGCATGCTCCTGGCCGCGCACCTCGGCAAAATCAACCTCATCCCGTGCCGCATTGCCGAGTAGCGATTTGATATCAACTTGACAGGGTTCCAGGACCAGATTGCCGGTCATAAAATCAACAATTTCGCCAAGGGTGCCTGCAGAGTAGACGGGCAACCCATCGACCAAAGCTCCTTCTTCAGCATTGGCGGCAGGCAGAATCAATCCGTCCAGATCCCAGCGCCTCGCGGCGACAGCCACCGGCAGAGCACCGCGCACCGACTTGATGCTGCCATCCAGGGAAAGTTCGCCCATAAAGAGAAAGCGTGCGGCACGTTCCCTCGGTACAAGACCGGTCGCGGTCAGTAGTCCGACTGCCATTGGCAGATCGAATGCTGTGCCTTCCTTGCGGATATCGGCTGGAGCAAGATTGATAGTGATGCGACGGGTGGGGAATTCGTAACCGGAATTCTTGATGGCGGACTTGATGCGATCCTTGCTTTCCTTAACCGCACCTTCGGCAAGACCGACCGTAGCGAACTGCGGCAGTCCCTGGGCTATATCGACCTCGACCTCAACCGGGTAAGCGTCGATACCTAGCAGTGCCCCGGACAGAACCTTGGCAAGCATACATCCCTCCTTAAGTTGTTGATTGCAATACCCCTTAGGGCAAAAAATAAACTTCTTACAGCGTACTGATAACTAACTACGACTCCATATCATCCAGATACTTCTCAGCAACAATGGCGGCAATGGCGCCGTCACCTACCGCCGTGGCAATTTGTTTGAGAATCTTCTTGCGCACATCTCCGGCAGCGAAAACGCCGGGCATTGAGGTTTGACAATCGGAGTCGGCCAGAATATATCCTTCCGGGGTTAAATCCAGGATGTCGGCGAGAAAATGCGCTTTTGGTGTTACCCCAACCGCGACAAACATACCGTCGACTTGAAGAGTATATTGCGAATCATCCTGACGATTACGCAGGAGCAGGCTGGTGACGCCAGTATTATCACCCACAACCTGGTCGACTGTGCTATTCCATACTGGTTCAATTTTGTCATTGGCAAAGATACGGTCCTGCAGAACCTTGGTGGCTCGTAGCTCGTCACGCCGATGTATCAGGTAGACTTTGCTGGCAAAACGACAAAGGAAAAGGGCCTCTTCGGCGGCTGTATCACCGCCACCAATAATTGCCACCGGCACATTCCGGAAAAACGCGCCATCACAAGTTGCACAATAGGAGACTCCGCGACCTGTGAATTCAATTTCGCCAGGGATGTCAAGTTTACTCGGTTCGGCACCGGTCGTTATAATAACCGCCTTGGTACGTATCTCCCTGTCGTCGACAGTAACCAGCTTCTCCTGGCCCTTGTCAGCCAGGCTGGTCACTTCGCCTGTGATTGTCTCCAGGCCAAATTCATGGCAGTGCTCCTGAAAACGCACCATCAGATCGGGACCATCTATGCCACCGGGAAAGCCGGGATAATTTTCCACCTTGGTCGTGGTCATCACCTGGCCACCGAGAATCATCCGTTCCACCAGCAGGGTCTTCAACTTGGCACGCGAGGTATAGAGCCCAGCCGTTAACCCGGCGGGGCCGCCACCAATGATTAGTACGTCATAAAGGGTTTCACTCATAACTCGTGTCCTGTTTTGCTTGTTTGTATCCACAATAGAAAATCGGCGGTCACCATAGCATAGCTGTTAATAAAAAGGAATATTTGCCGCAACACCGTGGAGGCTTGATTTAACAATCACCATAAGTCTAAAATGCTGTCTATAAGTTGAATCAAGTGACCGATTGCGCCAAGGTGAGATTCTCGGTAATCTTGCAACCTTCTGAACCGCGACCATCATTCACACTGAGGACTCATGCACCGTTTGATCAAACCGATTTTCTGGACCTTTCTTTTTCTGCTTATGATGATTGTCATCGATCAGTTCCTGGTACAGGTGCCCCCTGTTCACCCGGCCCACGCGGCTGTCAGCAATTTCTACCAGGATTTTCGCAGCCGTCTGATTGATCTGACGTTCGGTGAGAAGCAAGCCACACCAAAAACAGTTGCAGCTGTGATCGAGAAACAGCAGAAGAGCCAGAAGTCGTCTCCGCAAAAGGTCAATAGACTGAACCGAAAGCAGGTAAAACCCGCAACCAAGTCCCAAGTAAAAAACTCGCAGCGCTACCTCTATTCCGACGGCAAGGGAGAATTGCACTTTGCCGACTCGTTGGGAGATGTTCCTGAGGAATACCGAGGACAGGCGCAACCAATGGGGAAGTAACCCGTAGCGCCACACACTCAAAACAGCTTGCCGTAAACCTCCGGCCGCCGATCTGCAGAGCAATTAATCTGCGCCCGATAGTCAACCATATCCTGATAATCAAAGGTTGCAACCAACTCGGTCTCAGTCTCGCCACCTTCAGCGAGGACGTCCCCCCGGGCCGATAACAGCAGACTCATACCGAAAAAATCAAGTTTGCTTTGCATGCCACAACAGTTGGTTGCCACCACGAAGAGCTGGTTTTCCATAGCCCTGGCACGGAGCAGGGTCCGCCAATGCTCCTGGCGAGGTTTGGGCCATTCTGCTGGCAGGCAGAAAATCTCGGCCCCTTCAAGTGCCATTTTGCGAAACAGTTCAGGAAAGCGCACATCATAACAGATTGCGACGCCGAGACACCCCGCAGAGGTCGACACAACCAGCGTCTCATTGCCAGGGCTGAGAAAACGGTCTTCACCCATGGTTGAAAACATATGTAATTTGCGGTAACTGCCGACCAGTTCACCCTGGTCAATCACGTAAGCAGTGTTGTAAATTTTCCCATCATCCTGCTCCGGTAAACTACCGACTACAACCAGGTTTAGTTTAGATGCCAGCAGACTAACGGCTTCTATCACCCGTGGAGTTTCGGCCGCATGTCTGGCCAGGCGTTTGTAGTCGTAGCCGGCACTCCACATTTCAGGCAGAACCGCCAGCTTCACGCCTTGCTTGGCAACCCGGCCAAGGGCAGTCTCAACTTTAGCCAGATTCCTGTCTATATCACCAAAAGTGATATTGAATTGAATCGCTGCTACCTTCAGACTTTCCTGCATAACACCTCACATTAGTAAAACTCAGGACGCAGTAAAACAAGGTTTTTCATTCTTCAATTTTTAATTAAATACCTGTTGACCCAACGATTATAAGCGAGTCGAAGAAGACAGACAAGAGCTCTGTGGAATGTCCAGATTCTCTTGACCAGTCAGATGAAAACATGCTAAGACATGTGGCGTTTTAGTGGTTAGATAGACGTTTTATATCTTTCCGTTTTTGTGTCGGTTCCCCATACGAATTGTACAGAAAATACTGCTTAACCGCAGAGGATTATGAAAGCAAAACTTGCCACATTTGTCGCGATGTTTACCTTCTGGGTCGTTCTGTCGGGCATGTTTGATGCCTTTCACCTGACCCTGGGCGTGATCTGCTGCATGTTGGTTGCTCACTTCAGTCACGATCTGCTTTTCTCCGGTGATGATGATCAATCCTGCGTGCGGGGTCTTTTGGGCTTCGTCACCTACCTGCCCTGGCTCTTCTACCAGATCGTCATCGCTAATCTGCAGATAGCGTATGTGGTCCTGCATCCCCGTATGTTCGAACTGATCGACCCACATGTCATACGCTTCAAGACCAAACTCAAGCGGCCGATATCCAAGGTTACTTTTGCCCAATCGATCACCCTGACTCCAGGAACGATTACCGTCAGTATCCACGATGATGAGTTTTCCGTTTATGCCCTGACCCGCAGCGCCAGTGATGCCCTGCCCGGTGAGATGGAGGCCCGTGTGGCCCGTGCGCTGGAGCCTGACCTATGATGCATTCCTTCTTCCTTGCCACCGGCATTGCCATGGTCCTGTTGATGGCCCTGAGTCTGTTTCGCGCAGTGGTCGGCCCAACCATTCTTGACCGAATCCTTGGCGGCAACGTCATCGGCACCAAAACAACGGTACTGCTGCTGGTGATCGGCATGCTCTACGATAACCTGGGGATGTTTATCGACATTGCTCTGGCCTATGCCCTGCTTAACTTCATTGCTACGCTAGGTGCCGCCAAGTTTTTCCTGCGCCAGCTCAGTGTGTTTATAGAAGACACTGAGCGGGAGGAGAGTTTATGACGATCCTGTCGATTCTCACCATAATCCTGATGGTGTCAGGTCTATTCTTTTTTCTTGCCGGAACCATTGGGCTGCTGCGACTACCGGATTTCTACTCCCGTCTGCATGCTGCTGGCAAATGCGATTCTCTGGCGGCGGTACTGATGATTGCAGGCATGGCCGCTTACAACCTCGAAACTTTCTCTTTCGGCGCGCTTCTGGTCAGCACTAAACTATTCCTGATTGCCGCGTTTGTTTTTGTCACCAGCCCGACTGCTACCCACGCAATCACCGAGGCTGCTCTGGTGCTTGGTGTAAAACCCTGGAAACGCACAAGAGGGCGACAAGCAGGAGGGACACGTCCATGATCTGGCAAATTGACCTCATGATCCTTACCCTGGTGGTGGTTTGCGCTCTGGTGGCAATCAACACCAAGGATCTGCTTGGCGCTACAGTTATATTCGGTATCTACAGTTTTTTGATGTGCCTGTTGTGGGCTGAAATGGGTGCCGTCGACGTAGCCTTCACTGAAGCCACCGTCGGTGCCGGTGTCAGCACTATCTTCTTTATCGCAGCTATTTTGAGAACCACCAGAAGGAGCAAAGATTGAAAAATTTGGCATTGCTCGCAACCCTGGTAACAGGGGCTCTGTTGCTGTACGGAACCAAGGATTTTCCGGCCTGGGGAGACCCCCGGGATCCGGCCAGCACCTACCTCTCGCCCTACTATATTGAGAAGGCCATAGAGCAGACTCATGTCCCTAATATCGTCACAGCTGTCCTCGGTGATTACCGAGGCTACGACACTATGTTTGAAACAGTGGTCATCTATTGTGCAGGCATGGCCGTGCTCAGCGTCTTGTGGAGGAAAAAGGAAGAATGAGGGACATCAACGAACATACCGCCGGAGAAGACCTGATCATCAAGACTTCGGTGCGATTGATGGTTCCCTTTATCCAGGTGTTCGGCCTTTATGTCATCGTCCACGGTCACTATAGTCCGGGTGGCGGCTTCCAGGGTGGCGTCATTCTCGGTGCCTCCTTCATCCTGCTGGCGTTGGCCTTTGGCATGAAAGCCTCCCAGGAATACATGACGGTTAGTGTTAATGCAGTGTTCAACAATCTCGGCCCGGCCATTTTTGTCGGGGTAGGGGTGCTCTGTACTCTCTTCGGCGGTCTTTTTCTCGACTACAGCGCTCTCGACAATCTGATTCCTTTAGGGGTGGTTGAGTGGCGTTCTTTTGGTATCTTCCTGGTTGAAGTCGGGGTCGGTGTGGCAGTTATGAGCATTATGGTGCTGCTCTACTGGAACCTCAGTTCCGGTGGTGCCATGGATGAGGGCCTCTAGCTATGGAGGCTATAATCGGCGAAGTTGTCGCCAAATATAACTATTGGATCTACGTTGTGCTGATGATGATCGGCTTCTACGCGATGATCGGCAAGCGCAACTTGGTCAAAAAGCTGATCGGTATGAACATCTTTCAGACCTCGATCATTCTCTTCTTCGTTTCAACCGGAGTAAAAAAGGGTGGCGGCATCCCGATTGTTGACAAGTACAAGGCGCTAGCCAGCAACATTGATGCAGCGACCATAGTCAACCCCCTGCCGCACGTATTGATGCTGACGGCAATCGTCGTCGGTGTCAGCGTTACCGGCGTAGCTTTGGCGGTACTGCAGCGCATCTACCGGGAATACGGCACCCTCGAAGAGGATGAAATCCTGGAGAAGCTCCAGCGATGAACGCAACCAATCTACATCTCTTCGTGCTGGTCGTGCCGCTCCTCGCGGCCCTGGCTATCAACCTGCTGGGGCGCAGATCCCGACAGTGGATCGCACCGCTGGTGCTCGGTTCTCTGGCTTTCTCCGTTTTTGGCTCGGTCATCATCATGGCCCGTGTGGTCGAGTATGGAACCCTGCGCTACACGGTCGGCAACTGGCAACCTCCCTATGGTATCGAACTCGTCGTCGACCCTTTAAGCGCCCTGATGATGGTGCTCATTGCTGTGGTTGCCCTGTTAGCATCCTTCTCGTCGTTGAAAAGCGTCGAACAGGAACTCCCCGGCCGGGAACATTTTTTCTTTACCCTCTACATGATCCTGATTGTCGGTCTGTTTGGCCTGGTGTTGACCGGCGACGCTTTCAACCTCTATGTTCTGCTTGAGATCACCTCGATCACTACCTACGGCCTGATCGCCATGGGCAAAGGACGGGCAGCTCTCTCCAGCTTCAATTACATTATCATGGGCTCGATCGCCGCCTGTTTCTACCTGCTTGGCATTGGTTACATCTACATCCTCACCGGAACCTTGAACATGGCCGATATCGCCAGGATTCTGCCAACCCTGAATGCCCCGGTGGCAACGGCCACAGCGATCGCCTTTGTGCTGGTCGGCTTATGGATCAAGATGGCATTTTTCCCCCTGCACAGCTGGCTGCCCAACGCTTACAGCCAGGCACCCACCGGTGCCGGTACCCTGATTGCGCCACTGATGACCAAGGTAACGGTCTATCTGATGGTACGTGTGATAATAACCATGTACACACCAGCGCTGGTCTTTACCCACGAATGGATCGCCCGGGGTGTGGTGTGGGCTGCCTCCCTTGCAATTATCTGTGGATCAGTGCTTGCCTTGGGGCAGAAAGACCTGCGGCGCATGCTGACCTACATTATTATTGCTGAAGTTGGCTATATGGTTGGTGGCATATTCCTGGCTAATGCCAATGGCCTGACCGGCAGCATTCTGCATATTGTCAATGACGCTTTTATGACCCTCTGTCTCTTTCTGGTTGTCGCTGCCATCATCTACCGTCAGGGCAGCGTCTCCCTGGTTTCGTTGCGAGGAATCTTTCGCCGCATGCCAATTACCATGGCGGCCTTCACACTGGGTGCTTTTGCCATGATCGGCGTACCACCGACCTGCGGCTTCTTCAGCAAATGGTATCTGATCCTTGGCGGCATAGATGGCGGTCACTGGGAATTTGTTGTCGCCCTGATTGTCAGCAGCCTGATTAACGCCGTGCTCTTCTTTCGAATTATCGAGTTGGGCTATTTCGGTTCCCTGCCAGACGGCGACAATCAGGAACACGCAATTGACGAGCGGCGTGAAGCCCCCTGGTGGATGCTCAGTCCTCTGGTCCTGACCGCGGTCATCCTTATTGTGGTGGGTTTAAGCACCGGACCGTTGGTTAACAACGTCATCCGACTGATGATTCCGGTCGGTTTTTAATCCTATTTATGAGCCCGGGCAAGTTTGTCCGGAACCCGTTTTGAGAGAAATATGACACCGATTGTTTCCATCTGGCCGCTGGCCGCGATCCTGGTTTCCCTGCTGGGGGCTTTGCCGATCATCCTTTCTGATCGTCACCCAAACCTGCGCGAGAGCTGGACAATCCTGATCGCCCTGGTCAAACTGATGATCGTCGCCTCACTCTTGCCGTGGGTACTGGAAGGTGGCAGTTACGTCTTCACCATCGCCCAAGTGGTTCCGGGTGTGCCGATTGAACTGCGCGTCGATGCCCTGGGAATGATTTTTGCCCTGGTAGCCTCCTGCCTCTGGCTGTTTACGTCGATCTATTCAATTGGCTACATGCGGGCCCTCGACGAGCACGCCCAGACCCGTTATTTTGCCTCATTTGCCGTGGCTATCTCAGCCACTATTGGTATCGCTTTTGCTGGCAACCTGCTGACCTTGTACCTTTTCTACGAGGTTCTGTCACTCTCGACCTACCCTTTGGTCACTCATAAACAGAACGCTGAAGCCAGAACCTCAGGGCGCAAATACCTGACCTACATTCTCGGCACATCCATCGGTCTGGTACTGCCAGCCATGCTGATTACCTACTCTATCGCCGGGACTCTCGATTTCACCACTGGTGGCATTCTGGCGGGCAAGGCCTCACCGGAAATCCTGGCACTCCTGGTCGTGCTATTTTTGTTCGGTTTTGCCAAGGCAGGCTTGATGCCGTTCCATGGCTGGCTGCCGGCGGCAATGGTGGCACCAACCCCGGTCAGTTCTTTCCTGCATGGTGTGGCCGTGGTCAAGGCCGGTGTCTTCGCGATCTTCCGGGTCATTTTTCATATTCTCGGTCCCGAGACACTGCAATCTGCCGATCTTGGCTCCCTGATTACTTACATAGCCTCGGTAACCATACTGGTTGCCTCTCTGATAGCATTGACTCAAGATAGCATGAAGCGGCGCTTAGCCTACTCGACTATAGGTCAGCTTGCTTACATGGTGCTCGGTGCCGGCATGCTCTCAGCGATAGGCATGCTCGGCGGAATCATGCATCTGGCGATGCATGCTTTTGGCAAAATCACCCTCTTTTTCTGTGCCGGGGCGATCTATGTTGCCAGCAAGAAGAAGAATATCAGTCAGATGGATGGCCTGGGACGGCGGATGCCGATCACCTATCTGGCCTTTTTCATCGGCTCCCTGAGTATCATAGGCATGCCGCCACTGGGCGGTTTCATCAGCAAGTGGAACCTGCTGCTCGGTGCCGTCGAGGGCGACCAACTGGTCCTGATCGTTGTGCTGCTGGTTAGTTCCTTGCTTAATGCCGCCTATTTTTTCCCGATCGTCTACCGTGGCTTCTTCGTACCGGCAACGGATGGTGAAGAAGAGGGGATCAAGGAAGCACCACTCTTCTGCCTGATACCACTGTCGGTGACTGCACTGGTGTCGTTGGCCCTGTTCTTCTTCCCCGACACGCTGTTGCGACTGGCACGTATGGCGCTCGGGTCTTGATGATATCTGGGGCTTTGACGGCACTGGGGAGGTTTAATGGTCTGGAGAATTTGTGAGAATTCATGATGAGTACGCACGAACAAAATAACGAGCAAGATGACGCAGAAGACGGTCCGATGATCCTGGCTCACGAAGCCGTCGAAGGCTACCGGACCATCTTTTACATCTGCATTACCATCGGCACCCTCTATCTGGCCTTTGTGCTCTGGCAGACCTGGTAGGAGAACGCAAATGTCCAAACATCCGATCTCGACAGATGAAGAACTGGCGATATTTGACAAACCCAAGAACGTCAAGCGCGTACTTTATAGCCTATACACCTGCGTGTTCCTGCTACTGGCAGTCGACCTCTTCTATAATAAACACGGCATATTCACTTGGGAAAGCTCTTTCGCCTTCTACTCGGTCTACGGTTTTGTTGCCTGTGTCATCCTGGTGATCATAGCCAAGTACGTACTGCGGCCTTTAGTCATGCGTAAAGAGGATTATTATAATGATTAATGCGTTGCCGCCAGCAGTGATCCTGATTATCGGCGGACTTCTGATCCCACTTTTCAAAGGTCGTACACGCCAGGCATTGCTCCTGCTGTTGCCGGTGGTCAGCTTCATCAACCTGCTGCAACTTCCGCACGGCAGCCTCTGGGTTTACCCGTTTTTAGGCGACCAGATCGTTCTGGCCAGAGTGGACAAACTGAGCCTGATCTTTGGCTACATCTTCCATCTGGTGGCGTTCCTCTCAGCACTCTATGCCCTGCATGTTAAGGACTCCGTGCAGAACGTTGCTGGCACCGTCTACGCCGGGGCAGCGATAGGTGCGGTCTTCGCTGGTGACATGTTCACTCTGTTTGCCTTCTGGGAAATGCTCACCATCAGTGCCACCTTCCTGATCCTGGCACGTCGTACCGAGCGGGCTCTCAGCGCGGGTTTCCGCTACTTTATGGTGCATGTTGCCGGCGGCCTCTGTCTGCTGGCAGGAATTATCATGCACGTCTCCCAGACCGGCTCAGCTGCCTTTGACCTGATTGGCCTGGGAACAACCGCCTCATGGCTGATATTTATCGGTATCGGCGTCAACTGTGCCTGGCCGTTTCTGCACCCCTGGTTGACTGACTCTTACCCTGAGGCGACCATCACCGGCACCATTTTCCTCTCGGCGTTCACCACCAAGACAGCAATCTATGCTCTGGCCCGGGCCTTTCCCGGTACCGAGGAGTTAATCTTCATCGGCGGAGCTATGGCAGCTTTCCCGATCTTCTATGCTGTTATCGAAAATGACCTGCGACGAGTTCTGGCCTACAGCCTGATCAACCAGGTCGGCTTCATGGTGGTCGGTATCGGCATCGGCACGGCCCTCTCTATTAACGGTGCAGTCGCCCACGCCTTCAACGACCTGCTCTTCAAGGGGCTGCTCTTTATGACCATGGGCGCAGTCATGTATCGCACCGGTAAGATTAACGCCACCGACCTCGGCGGCCTTTATAAATCAATGCCCTGGACTTGCGGCTTCTGCATAGTCGGTGCGGCCTCGATCTCGGCCTTTCCGCTTTTTTCCGGCTTCGTCAGTAAATCGATGGTCATGGAGGCCGCGGCCCTTGGTGACATGCGCTGGCTCTGGTTTGTCCTGCTGTTTGCCTCGGCCGGGGTTTTTCACCATGCCGGCATCAAGATCCCCTTCTTCGCTTTCTTCTCGCACGACTCCGGCATACGCTGTAAAGAAGCACCACCACATATGTTGCTGGCCATGGGTATTTCGGCAGTGCTCTGTATTCTGATCGGCAGCTTCCCGCAATACCTTTACAGTCTTCTGCCTTACGCCACCGACTATCAGCCCTACTCGATCAGTCACGTACTCTCGCAGTCCCAGTTGCTGGTCTTCTCGGCTCTGGCCTTCACCCTGCTGCTGCTGGCCGGTATCTACCCGGCGGAGATTCGTTCGGTCAATGTTGATGCCGATTGGTTTTATCGCAAAGGCGGTCGCCAGATTTACCGTTTCTGCAAGTGGGCTTTCAATGGTATCAACGATTGGGCGGATCGGGTTTTTGTCCAGCAGTTTACTAAGCTCCTGGCCCAGTTCTTCGAAGAACCTGGCAGCAACCTCCAGAAGCATGGCTACCGGCTTTTGGTTGAAGCCACGGGCATTGATGATCATCAGGAGCAGGTCATTGAACAGATCGATCGTCGCAGTCGCAGTGCGGCCTATCCGGTCGGTGTCGGGGTTTTGCTGGCCGTCATGCTTCTCGCCCTGGTCTCTCTGCTGCTTTACCTCAGGTAGCAGGAGGTTCTCCTGCAGAGCCGAAGCACATGAGCGGTCTTTATCTGCACATCCCTTTCTGTCTCCGGAAATGTCCCTATTGCGACTTCTATTCTGAAGAAGTTTGTGAGGTGACGATTCAGGGTTACCCTGATCTTCTCAAGCAGCACCTTAGCTGGGTCAAAGAACAGGGTTGGTCAGAATCGATTGACAGCATCTATTTTGGCGGCGGAACACCCTCCTTGCTTGCGCCGGAAGCCATTGGCGATATTCTTAAAGCTATTAACCGAACTCTCTGCCTGGTTGAAGACGCAGAGATTACTCTGGAAGCCAACCCGGGCACCGTCTCGCAACAAAGCCTGGCCAGCTACCGTAGCGCTGGCGTCAACCGGCTTTCCCTCGGCCTGCAAACATGTAACGAAAAACAACTGATACTGCTGGGCCGACTGCATGATCTTCAGGATGGGCTCAACGCGTTCCAATGGGCACGTGATGCAGGTTTTGACAATATATCTCTCGATCTTATGTTTGCTCTGCCTGGCCAAGCTACTGTAGATCTTGAAGAAGATCTCTGTGCTTACCTTGAGTTGCAGCCTGAGCATTTCTCCTGTTATGGCCTGACCGCTGAGCCACAAACTCCACTACAAAGCAGCATTGCCGCCGGGGAGCTGTCCCTGCCGGACGAGAACTTCTACGCCGATGCATTTATGCAGATTCATGAGCAACTGACCGCTGCCGATTATGAACATTATGAAATCGCCAACTATGCCCGTGGGGGTTACTCTTGCCGTCATAACCTCGGTTACTGGCAACGCCACCCCTACCTCGGCATAGGTGCCGGGGCACACTCCTTTTGTGCTGATCAATGGGGTAGTCGTTGGCATGTGCCCGCCGATATGACAGCTTATCAGCAAGCGTTGCATGACAGTCAGGAACCGATGAGGTGTCTTGAAGCATTTGATCGTGAGGCTGCCATGCGAGAAACTATCTATCTGGCTTTGCGCACCCGGCGCGGCATCACAGATAATGAACTGCAGCAGCGCTTCGGTTGCACTCTCCAGGACACTTTCCCCGAGGCGATCGCAAGCAGCGCTCCGTGGCTGATTAATGACGATGGCCGCTGGTCTTTTACCCCTGCCGGGTGGCTTCTTTTCGACCGCTTGATTCTGCCTTTTCTTTAGGAACAATTTACCCTAGGAGCCTGTCCGACAATCCATGATCGGCTGCAAACCCAGCTGCTTGGCCCATATTTCAGCTCCTTTTCGGCCCATAGCTACTGCTATGAGCTCTCAAACGAGCCAAAATTTGTTCTCAAACTTCTGGGCTTTCGCTTCGACCCTTATTGTCGGACAGGTTCCCAGGAAAATCACTTTACCGTCCCTTGACAAAGGCAATTGGCGTTGTTATGTTGACAGTGCTTTTGGCACTCTGCGTAAAGGAGTGCTAAGGAGCTTTAGCAGTCTGTAGGACTGTTATCAGGCCGGATTATCCGGCTTAAGTTTTTTTGTACGGAGCCCAGCATGGCAAAAATATTGCCTGATCGCAGTCAGAAAATCCTCGAAGCAATCATAGAGGAATATATCGCAACCGCCCAGCCGGTTGGCTCCAAATCCCTGACCCGGAATCACGGCATCAAATTGTCTCCGGCCTCAGTACGCAACGTCATGGCAGAACTGGAAGAGCTTGGCTACCTGGTTTCCCCCCATACTTCAGCGGGACGCATCCCTACGGAAAAAGGCTACCGCTTCTACGTCGATACCCTGCTGCAAGTCAACGACCTGAACAGTCTACAGAAAGACCAGATTGAGTCGCAATACCGACAGCACGGCTTACAGATGTCCGACATGCTGCGCGAAGCCAGTCGCACTCTGTCGACCATCTCTCGCTACACCGGTTTGGTCATGGTGCCACGCCTCAAGGTAACCATCTTCCGGCATATTGAGTTCGTCAGGCTATCGCCACGACAGATTCTGGCTGTTTTTGTTACCCAGTCCGGCTTGGTACAGAACAAATTGGTTGAAATCGACGAGGAGTTGACATCCCGCGATCTGGAACAGATCACCAACTATTTGAACCACACCATGACCGGTCTTAGCATCCAGGAAGTCCGTGCCCGGATCGTAACAGAAATGACTCAGGAGAAGGCCCTGTATGATCATCTTCTGCGGCGGGCCTTTGCCCTTTCCAGCGCCGCCCTGGTCGATGAGAGTACTGGCGATATCATTATCGAAGGGACCAGCTATTTTCTTGAGCAACCGGAATTTTCCGACCTTAAATGCATGAAGCGCATCGTGCAGACCTTCGAGCAAAAAAGCATCCTGATCGATCTGCTCGACCGTGGGCTTGATGCCGTAGGTGTCCAGGTCATCATCGGCAGTGAGACGAAATATAGTGAACTCGCCGACTGCAGCCTGATCACCGCAGCTTATTCCGGTAAACGTGGCACCCTTGGTACTCTCGGTATTATCGGTCCGAACCGTATGCCCTATTCAACCATCATTCCAATTGTCGAATACACAGCAAGCCTGATCAGTAACTTGCTGGACACGGACAACGATTAGGAGGTAAAAAGTCTTGGCAAAGAAACGAAAGCAGCAGGGCCCGGAGACGGCCCCAAAGACGGAATCGGCCACAAAGACTTCGGAAGATCTGGCAGGCGAGGAGGTTATAGAGACGGCGACGGAAAAAGCCGTCGATCCGCTGACTGAACTTAAGAATGCCATTGAAACCGCAAATACTGCCGCTGCCAAGAACTGGGATCTTTATTTGCGCGAGCGAGCCGACCTGGAAAATGCCCGTAAGCGTCATCAGCGCGACAAGGAGGAGGCCTTGCGCTTTGCCAATGATCGTTTGCTCAAGGAGATGATCCCGGTACTCGACAACCTTGAACGCGCAGTCGATCATGCTGATCAGGATAACGATGACAACCAGGGACTGCTTGAAGGCGTCAATATGACCATCAATCAGTTTCGCAAGGCGCTGGAAGACTTCGGCGTCAAATCGATCAACGCCATCGGCGCAGCCTTTGACCCAAACCTGCACCAGGCTATGGGGCAGGTGGAATCAGTTGAGCAGGAACCGAATACGGTCGTCACCGAATTCCAGAAAGGCTACCTGCTGCACGACCGACTGCTACGCCCGTCGATGGTCATGGTGGCCAAGGCCCCGACTGACGAAGCGATTGATTCAGAAACAGAAGACTCGAAAACTATCGAGTAATAAATCGGCAGACGTCCGACGATCTGTCCGCATAGCAACGATAAACGACCCAATTTTTCAGGAGGATTCTCATCATGAGTAAAGTTATTGGTATCGATCTGGGAACAACAAATTCCTGTGTCGCAGTTATGGAAGGCGGCGAGCCCGTCGTTATCGCCAACACCGAAGGAACTCGCACCACACCCTCGATGGTGGCATTTACCGAGAGCGGAGAACGTCTGGTCGGCCAACAGGCCAAGCGTCAAGCTGTCACCAACCCGGAGAACACCCTGTTCGCCATCAAACGCCTGATCGGCCGCAAGTTTGATTCTGACGCGGTCAAAAAAGATATCAAGATCAGCCCGTTTAAAATTATCAAGGCCGACAACGGTGACGCCTGGGTTGAAGTGCGCGACAAAAAGTACAGCGCCCCCGAAATTTCGGGCATGATCCTGCAGAAAATGAAGCAGACCGCAGAAAACTACCTGGGCGAGACGGTTACCGACGCTGTCGTCACAGTACCTGCCTACTTCAACGATTCCCAGCGCCAGGCCACCAAGGATGCCGCCAAGATCTCAGGTCTGAATCTGCTGCGCATCATCAACGAACCGACAGCAGCCGCTTTAGCTTACGGTCTTGATAAAAAGGATGAAGAAAAGATTGCCGTTTTCGACCTCGGCGGCGGCACGTTTGATATCTCCATCCTCGAACTCGGTGACGGCGTCTTTGAAGTCAAATCGACCAACGGCGACACTTTCCTCGGTGGTGAAGACTTCGATCAGTTGATTATTGACTACGTTGCCGATGAGTTTAAAAAGGAGCAGGGGATCGATCTGCGCAGCGACAAGATGGCACTACAGCGTCTCAAGGAAGGTGCCGAAAAGGCCAAATGCGAGCTCTCTTCCTCGATGGAAACTGACATCAACCTGCCCTTTATCACGGCTGATGCCTCAGGGCCGAAACACCTCAACATCAAGCTGTCTCGTGCCAAGCTCGATAGTATCTGTAGCAAACTGCTCAACAAGCTGACCGGCCCTTGCAAGATGGCCATCAAGGATGCAGGCCTCTCTGCCTCCGATATCGACGACGTTATTCTGGTTGGCGGTATGACCCGTATGCCCGCTGTACAGGCCAAAGTGCAAGAGATCTTCGGCAAGGTTCCCAACAAAGGTGTCAATCCTGACGAAGTGGTAGCTATTGGCGCAGCAATCCAGGGCGGCGTTCTCAAAGGTGATGTTAAAGACGTGTTGCTACTCGACGTCACTCCACTCTCGCTGGGGATCGAAACCCTCGGTGGTGTCATGACCAAACTGATCGACAAGAACACCACCATCCCCTGCAAAAAGAGCCAGGTGTTCTCTACTGCTGCAGATAACCAGCCTGCTGTATCGGTGCATGTCCTGCAGGGTGAGCGCGACATGGCCAACGATAATAAAACCATAGGTCGTTTTGAACTGACCGATATTCCACCGGCACCACGTGGTGTGCCGCAAGTTGATGTCACCTTTGATATCGATGCCAACGGTATTCTCAATGTCGGCGCCAAGGATCTCGGTACTGGTAAAGAGCAATCTATTGTCATCACGGCTTCGTCCGGCCTCTCCGAGGAAGAAATCGAAAAGATGGTCAAGGATGCCGAGCTTCATGCTACCGAGGATCACAAAAAACGCGAAATGATCGAAGCCCGCAACCAGGCCGACGGTTTGGTCTACACGACCGAAAAAGCTGTCAAGGAGCATGGTGACAAGGTCGACGACGAAACCAAAAAGGCCATTGAAACGGCTCTCGAAGATCTTAAGAAAGCTATGGAAGGCGACGATCCAGAAGAAATTAAGAGCAAAACCGAAGCCTTGGCCACGGCCTCACACAAACTGGCAGAAGTCATGTACCAGCAAACACAAAGCGAAGCGGAAGCTGGCGGTGAAGGTGCCTCTGACAGTGATAGCCAAGATGATGATGTCGTTGATGCAGAATTTGAAGAAGTTGACGACGATAAAAAAGACGGCGACAAAAAAAATAAATAAGTTGGTAAAGGATAAAGGGTTAAGGGTTCAGGAGAGGTGGGCTATCTTTTTGAACCCTTGACCCTTAGCCTTGCACCTGAAGGGTTATGTTTTGGCCAAACGCGATTATTATGTGGTTCTCGAGGTTAACCAGAACGCCAGCGATACCGAGATCAAAAAAGCCTACCGTAAGCTGGCGCTGAAATGTCATCCCGACAAAAATCCTGGCGACAAACGAGCCGAGGAACGCTTCAAGGAACTTTCCGAGGCTTATGCCGTTCTTTCTGATGGACAGAAGCGCGCACTCTATGATCAGTACGGGCATGCCGGAGTCGATCAACAGGGCGGCTTCTCTTCCGGTGGTTTCGGCGGAACCCCGTTTGAAGATATCTTTGGTGATATCTTCGGCGATATCTTTGGTAGCGGTGGTGGTGGCGGACGACGTGGCGGCGGACGGCGCGGTGATGATCTGCGTTACAATCTGACCATCACCTTTGAGGACGCAGCCTTCGGTCTTGAGACCAAGATTCAGGTTCCACGTCATCAACCGTGTGAAACCTGTAAGGGCTCCGGCGCCAAGCCAGGGACAAGTCCCGAAACTTGTCAGACCTGTTCTGGCAACGGCCAGGTCCGTTTTCAGCAGGGATTCTTTTCCTTGACCCGCACCTGCCCCGATTGCAACGGCGAAGGTAAGAGGATTAATGATCCTTGCAAAGATTGCCGTGGCACCGGCCTGATCCGCGGACAAAAGACCCTTTCCTTAAAAATCCCACCCGGTGTAGAATCGGGCAATCGCCTTAAGATGAGCGGCGAAGGGGAGCCAGGGTCAAAGGGTGCCCCTCCCGGCGATCTCTATATCGTCATCACTGTCAAGATACACACGATTTTCCATCGGGAAGGGAATGACCTCATTTGTGAGATTCCCATTTCTTTTCCACAGGCAGCTATGGGCTGTGAGCTTGAGGCTCCAACTCTGGAGGGCAAGGTTAAGCTCAAAGTTCCTGCTGGCACCCAGAGTGGCAAAATTTTCAAACTTGCTGGCAAAGGAATCCCGGTTCTGCAAGGCTATGGACGGGGTGATGAACTGATCATTGTGCGGGTGGAAACACCAACCAGCCTGACGTCCCGCCAGAAGGAACTGCTCGAAGAATTTGCCAAGGAAGCCGGTGAGGATATCCATCCCATGGGTAAAAGCTTTTTCGACAAGGTTAAGGAGCTCTTCGACTAATGCGCTTCAGGATCGTCTGCTTCTCGCTGCTTATGCTGTTGTGTGCCGGTTTATCGACTGCTTTGGCTCAACAGACGGAAACAACTGTTCCGGCCGTGGAGAAAACCACTTCACAGGCTGATGTCGCTATGCAGCGGGCGCTGGATCACTACAATAACGGCAAGTTGAATGAAGCTGCGGGGCTACTGCGAGGCTTTGTTATCAGTCAACCCGATTCCGATCTGATCGACCAGGCCTATTTTTATCTGGCCCGGATTCATCACGATCTAGACGATCCTGTCAGTGCCCTCGATTACCTGAAACAGATGGCCGAAAAGTCGCAGACTCCCGCAAGTATTCTTCTGCAAAGTGAACTCCTGCTGCAAATGGGCGACGCAGTTAGCGCAGTTGATCTACTTCTGCAACTCGACACGCAAAGCTGGCCACTGCATCAACGCCAGGAACGTTACCTTTTGCTGGCGGAAGGACAGCTTGCCCTCGATGAACAGTTCAAGACCCTTTACTTTTATCAACAAGCCCTGGTGGTTGAAGGGGAGAAAACCCCACGTGATATTCTGGCCCGCATTTATACTCTCCTCAGTGACCGTTTTAATGAAGCAGACCTCGCTGAAGCGGCTTTCATGTATCGTGACAAACCCGTTGCCTACCTGGCTAAGCTGCAACTCGGCTGGCGAGCTTTAGCCGCCGGTAGAAAAGACCTGGCCCAGGAATGGGCAACCGCGGCCATCGCGGCACCTGCCGGATTTGCCTACCATGAAGAAGCTTTGTCATTACTTTCGCAAGTCACCGACCCTACACAGCTGCAGCGTGCCATTGGCGTACTGCTCCCTTTAAGTGGTCGTTACGCAGCTTTCGGCCAGCGAGTCAAACGAGGCATGCAGCTGGCGCTCGAAGAGTTTCGTCCTTACATCCCGGTTCGTTTCATTTTCCGTGATACCGCCGGGGATGAAACCGTTGCCGCCCAGCAGGTTGCTGAGCTGGCAATCAGTGATCGGGTCATGGGTATAGCCGGTCCCCTGGTTGGCAATGCCGCCCAAGGGGCGGCCAGACGTGCAAACCAGGAACGTATTCCGCTCCTGACAATGTCGCAAAGAGAGGGCCTCGCGGCTTCAAGCCTTTATGTTTTTCGTAACTCACTGACTCCACAGCTGCAGGTTAAGGCCCTGATTGATTACGCCATGGAGGAGCTCGGTTTTTCTAAATTCGGCATCATGAATCCACAGACCCGGCAAGGTGAACATTTTGCCGAACTTTTTCGTGAAGAAATCATACTGCGTGGCGGGGAAATTGTTGCTGAGCAGAGCTATCTAACTGAACAGACTGACTTCCGTCGTCAGGTTCGCTTGCTGCAGGGTCTCAATCCGAACGCGGCCGATGAAGAGCCCGCAAAAAACCCGGATGGTTCCTATGTTGAAGAAAAAGAGCCGCCCCCTTTTGAGGCGCTTTTCGTCCCTGATTACGCAGATCATATCAGCCTGATCGCTCCGCAACTTGCATTCTATGGTCTGGAGGATGTCCAGTTGCTCGGGCCCAGTGGCTGGAACGATGCTGACTTACCACGTTTAACCCACCAATTTGTGGAAGGTGCCATTTTTACTGACGGTTTTTTCAGTCACAGCAGCTATCCATTTGTTCAGGAGTTTGTCAAACGCTACTTCAGCCAATTTGATGAAGAACCAACAATCCTTGAGGCTCAGGGTTACGACATTGCCGGCATTTTGCTGACGCTGCTCAACGATTCGCATGTTCGCAGTCGCGAAGATCTGCGACGCGCCATGGCTCACCTACAGGATTATCCCGGGGTTACCGGCGCCACCCGTTTTGATCCTCTGGGAGAAGCCGACAAGATCCTCTTTCTGCTCCAGGTACAGAACGGCACCATCGTACAGATAAACTGATCCTTTTCGATACCGGCTATATGAAAACACCTCTCATTAACTATTTTGTGCTGTTGTTGGTCTTTGGCCTTCTTTCTGCCTGTACGCAAGCTCTCATAATTGAAGATCGCAACAACACTGACAAGTTTGCCCTTGGCATCTCCGGCCGGATAATAGATGCTCAGGGAGAACTGGCAACCGGTACCTACGTTTATGCCTACCGTAACCTTCGCAGCAACCTGCGTGGTCCTGCCGATTTCGAAGCTCAAGTTGGTAAGGACGGTCATTATTTCCTGGATCTGGTTGAGGGGAACTACTACCTGGTGGCGCGCATGCGTCACACCGGGGCTGATGCCGGGCCGCCGAAATCTGGCGACGCCTGGGCGCTCCCGGCAACAAACCCGGTGACGGTTAAGCCCGGGGAAGTTACAACGGTAAATTTTATTCTCCAGGGCATCTCTCAGCCGATGCTGATGCGTGAGGGCACCCTGACCAGCGGCGACACTGGCTTCACTGGCTTGCTGATTGGTGTTGATGGCCAACCCCTTGCCGGGGCTTTTGTCATCGCTTACCCTGAAGCCAACTTCCAGCGTATGCCTGAAACAACCTCACCGGCGGTAGGCAAAGATGGTCGCTTTCACCTCTACGTCGAACGTATCGGCCAATGGTGTCTCGCCGCCCGTACCCGCACCCGTGGACAGCCGATTGCCGGTGAACTTTATGGCTTGTTGGGAACAAAAGAAACCGGTTGTCGTAACACAGTATCGGGACAGCTTATCGATGTCGGCACGATTCGTCTGACACCATACCGGCAATGACAACATTGGGCATTCCTACAAGTAGAGAAAACCCTTTACAGAAAAGCGTTCTTTGGTGTATTTTTCCTCTTCTGCGGAGAGGTGACCGAGCGGCCGAAGGTGCTCGCCTGGAAAGCGGGTGTACTGCAAGGTACCGAGGGTTCGAATCCCTCCCTCTCCGCCATTTCTTTTTCATCCATTAGTATGTATTTGCCGTCAGAAGTGACAGCCGGGTCCCGCGCAACGGACGGTCGTGAACTCCGTCAGACCCGGAAGGGAGCAGCGGCAGCGACCTCAGCCGTGTGCCGCGGGGGCGCCTGGCTGTCACTTGTGCCGGCAAATTGCCGGTTGCGATGTCCCCCATCAGCCGAACTGTGAGACAATGGCCTACTTGGTACTCGCCCGTAAGTGGCGCCCACAATACTTTACCGATCTGATCGGCCAGGAGCATGTCAGCCAGACCTTGACGAATGCCATCCGGTCCGGTCGTATTCACCATGCCTTTCTCTTCACCGGCGCTCGCGGTGTCGGCAAAACCTCTGCGGCCCGTATCCTGGCCAAAGCGCTGAACTGCGAAGAAGGCCTTTCCGACCAACCTTGTGGTGCCTGTTCTTCCTGCACAGAAATCACGGCTGGTCAGGGTCTGGATGTTCTTGAAATTGACGGTGCCTCAAATACCGGTGTTGATGATATTCGTGAGCTGCGTGAAAATATTCGTTACCTACCCAGCCGCTCACGCTTCAAGATCTTCATTATTGACGAAGTCCACATGCTTTCTACCAATGCCTTCAATGCGTTGCTGAAAACCCTTGAGGAGCCCCCGGAGCATGCCAAGTTTATCTTTGCCACCACAGAACCGCACAAGATCCCGATAACTATCCTCTCGCGCTGCCAACGTTTCGATTTTCGCAAGATCCCCCTGGCTCGCGTTGCCAAGCGTCTGCGCGAAATTTCCGATGCAGAAGCTCTGACGATTTCAGATCTCAGCCTCAGCCTGGTTGCCCGCCAGGGTGAAGGCAGTATGCGCGATGCGCTCTCTACCCTCGATCAGGTGATTGCCTTCTCCGGCGATGAGGTTGAAGATAATGCCGTGCAGACCTTGCTCGGCATGGTCGACCGCCGTCTTCTGCTTGATACTGTAGAGGCCGTTCTACAGCGTGACAGCCGTCGGGCTCTTGATGCCGTGCATCGAGTTGATCAGCTCGGCTTGGCCCTGCGACAATTTATCCGGGACCTGCTCGAAATGTTCCGTGGCATGGTCATCTGTAAAGTGGTTGATGAGCCTGCTGAAATGCTCGATCTGGTCGGTGACGAATTGCAGGAGCTGAAAACTTTGTCTGCAGAGGCGTCACTTGAAGATCTGCAGAGGATTGTCACCTTGATCATGAAAACCCAGAGTGAACTGGTCCACAGCAGCTATCCCCTGTTGACTCTGGAAATGAGCCTGGTGCGCCTGGCTACCCTTGCTCCATCCCAGGAACTTGGCAAGCTGATCAGTCACATCGAACGCTTGGAAAAGCGCTTGGGTTCAGCACCCAGGGCAGAGGTCCAAAGCACGAGGTCCATTCCAAATACTCCCATTCCAAATACCCAGAGAGCACCACAGCAGCCAACTCCAGAGAGACAGCAATACTCCAGCCCAGAGAGACAGCAATACCCGGCCGCAGAGATACCGCCGCCAAAAAAGTCTGAAGCCCCCGTCGCCGTATCGATCGACAACAAGGGTTGGCTGGGGCTGGTTGAGAAGGTCAAGCAAAGCCGGCCGATGCTCGGCTCGGTCCTGGAGCATGGTCGTCTGCTCAAGCTGGATCTGCCGATCCTGGAGGTCGGCTATGCGAAAGAATCGTTCATGATCAGCCAGCTCCAGGAGCGGGAAATCAGCCATGACCTGGAGGTGCTGGCCACCGACTATTTTGGTCAATCGGTCAAGCTGCGAGTGACCCCCATTGATGTCGAGCAGCAGAATACGCCGCCTTCCCTGGTGGAAGACCGTAAGGCCAAGGAAACCGATCGTATGCGACGTCTGCGTGAGGATGCCATGGAGCATCCGGCCTTGAAATCGGTTCAGGATATTTTTAACGGAAAAATCAAGAAAGTTATCCCTATCGACAAGGGCTTTGTTTAAAGGAAAGTAGCGCGGGACGCGAAAAGACAAAATCCAATAAATACAAATAGTGGAGGAAGCAACATGGCACGAGGTGGTATTGGCAACATCATGAAACAGGCGCAACAGATGCAGCGTCGCATGGCCGAAATGCAGGGAGAACTTGAGAATAAGCAGGTCGAAGCCTCTGCTGGTGGCGGCATGGTCACGGCTGTGGTCAACGGCAAACAACAGCTGCTTGAACTGAAGATTGATCCGACAGTCGTTGATCCAGAAGACGTGGAAATGCTCCAGGATCTGGTGACAGCAGCCGTCAACGAGGCGATCAAGCAAAGCCAGCAAATGGCTCAGGAAGAAATGGGCAAAATTACTGGCGGCATGAATATTCCAGGTCTCTGTTAGTCTTCGCCTGGTCTTCGTTAACTCGTCAAAGGGGCCGCGGGCAGAGTTTATTGCTTGCAAAAGTCATGAATTTTAAGCTAAAATAAATTTTTTTATTATAAATAAAAAAATACCCGGTTATTTTTTCAGTGATACGAAATTTTTTTGGCCACCTTAAATATCTTTGAAATCGCATAAACTATTGAATTGCTGTGAAAAATTATGTTAAACTCCATCCCATCTTTCGCACGATTGGTGGCAGAATTAGCTAGGTTTCCGGGCGTCGGTAACAAGACGGCAACCCGACTGGCTTTTTTCTTGCTCCGTCAACCCGAGGCTCAGGCTGAGGCCTTGGCAACTGCGATTCTGGATCTGCAACGCAACACTCGGTTTTGCTCCGTATGTTTTCATATTACGGAGCAGGATCCTTGTCCTCTCTGTAGCAACCCGGGACGGGATGAACATCTAATCTGTGTCGTTGAGGAACCACAGGCACTGATGGCAATTGAGCGCAGCCGCTCTTTCAAAGGCCACTATCATGTGCTGCATGGTGCGCTGTCGCCACTGGATGGCATCGGTCCGGAAGATCTCAAAATAGCTCCCTTGATCAAACGTCTTGAACAAGGCGATTTCCAGGAGGTGCTCATAGCAACAAATTTTACTGTCGAAGGGGATGCTACAGCTCTTTACCTGGCGAAACTGATCCAGCCCCTCGGCATCAGGGTGACCCGCCTGGCTTACGGCATCCCTATGGGCAGCGAACTTGAGTACGTCGACGAGGCAACCGTGAATCGTGCCGTTGAAGGTCGACGTGACATCTGATCCATAAGTTCAAAAGCTAATGAATATAAACGATTTATAGAGACAACATTCCAGTCAAGGAGGAGTTCCAATGTCCAAGAAAATGGTCTGTATTGACGGCAATACCGCCGCTGCGCATGTAGCTCATGCAACCAATGAGGTGATTGCTATCTACCCGATCACGCCCTCTTCAGTAATGGGCGAGATATCCGATGCCAAAAGCGCCATGGGGCAAAAAAACATCTGGGGAACCATCCCCAAGGTGGTAGAGATGCAGTCAGAAGGCGGCGCGGCCGGAGCCGTTCACGGGGCCTTGCAAGCTGGAGCTCTGACGACAACCTTCACCGCATCTCAGGGTCTGCTACTGATGATCCCGAATATGTTCAAAATTGCCGGTGAATTGACGCCGACGGTTTTCCATGTTTCGGCCCGCGCAATTGCCGCCCAGGCACTATCGATCTTTGGCGACCATTCCGACGTTATGACCTGCACTTCTACAGGCTGGGCATTTCTCTGCTCAAACAATGTTCAGGAAGTCATGGACTTCGCGTTGATCGCCCAGGCCGCAACGCTTGAATCGCGCATTCCCTTCCTGCATTACTTTGACGGCTTCCGGACTTCGAGTGAAGTACAGAAAGTCCATGAGCTCTCCGAAAACGACATGCGGTTCATGATCAACAACGAACTCACCAAAGCCCACCGCGCCCGTGCCCTGTCACCTGACCATCCAGTCCTGCGCGGCACAGCGCAGAACCCGGATGTTTTCTTCCAGGGACGCGAGACGGTTAACCCATACTATGACAAGATCGCCGGCATTCTTCAGGCCCAGTTTGACAAGTTCGCCCAACAGACCGGCCGTCAGTACAACCTGTTCGATTATGTTGGTGCCCCGGATGCTGAGCGCGTCGTGGTGATGATGGGTTCCGGTTGTGACACCATGCATGAGCTGGTTGAGCACCTGGTCTCGCAGGGCGAGAAGGTCGGCCTGATCAAGGTTCGCTTCTTCCTGCCATTCGATGTTGCTGCTTTCGCCAAAGTACTGCCGAATACGGTCAGAAAGATTGCCGTGCTCGACCGCACCAAAGAACCTGGTTCTATCGGCGAACCGCTCTACCACAATGTTCGTACCGCCTTTGGCGAAGCGATGAGTGACGGCCTGGTGTCCTTCCAGGGCTATCCAAGTATTGTCGGTGCACGCTACGGCCTCGGCTCTTACGAATTCTCGCCCGGCATGGCCAAGGCGGTGCTTGACAACCTGTCAAAAGACAAGCCAATGAACCACTGCGTAGTCGGTATCAAGGATGATGTTACCGGTCGCAGTCTCGATTTCGAGGCTGACTACAAGGTGCCTTTCGACGGCTACTCGGCTATGTTTTACGGTCTCGGTGCAGACGGTACGGTCGGCGCTAACAAGAACTCGATCAAGATCATCGGTGACGCCACCGACAACGAAGTACAAGCTTACTTTGTCTATGATTCCAAGAAGGCCGGCAGCATGACCACCAGTCATCTGCGCTTCGGCAAGAAAGTGATTCGTGCGCCCTACCTGATCACCACCTCAGACTTTGTCGCCTGTCATAACTTCTCTTTCCTGGAGAAATACGACATGTTGAAAAACGCTAAACAGGGTGCTACTTTCCTGCTTAACAGCCCGTTCAACAAAGACGAAGTCTGGCCACATCTGCCGAAATCAGTCCAACAGGCCATTATCGACAAACAGCTCAAGTTTTTCGTCATCGACGGCGTGAAGCTTGGCAACGAAATCGGCCTGGGCTCCCGCATAAACGTCATCATGCAGACTGCTTTCTTCAAGATCTCCGACATCATCTCCCTAGATCTTGCTGTCCGTGAGATCAAGGACGCCATCGTCAAGTCTTACAGCAAGGCTGGTGAGAAAGTCGTTAACATGAACAACCAGGCGGTCGATGTCGCCTTGGAGAACATTGAGGAAGTCACTGTCCCGGCCAGTGCCGACAGCAGTATTACAATGACCATCGGACAATGGTCCGGCACTCCAGAAACAGTGCAGAAAACCCTCGGACCGATCATCGATGGTCTCGGTGAGAACCTGCCGGTCTCAGCCATGCCAGTTGATGGCACCTTCCCGACCGCGACAGCAATGTACGAGAAGCGTAACATCGCCATCGAGAGTCCGGTCTGGGATGAAAAGCTCTGTATCCAGTGTGGCATCTGTTCGTTCGTCTGCCCGCATGCCACTATGCGCATGAAGATCTACGACGAAAAAGATCTTGGGGAAGCACCTGAGACTTTCAAGTCTTGTGCAGCCAAGGGCAAGGGTATGGAAGGCAAGCTCTTCACTCTGCAGGTAGCTGTGGAAGATTGCACTGGCTGCGGTGCCTGTGTCCATAACTGCCCGGTAAAAAGCAAGGACGACGAGAGCCATAAGGCGATCAACATGCAGCCACAACCACCGCTGCGTGAGACCGAATCCAAGAACTTCGACTTCTTCCTCAATCTGCCTGATACTGACCCGGCTCTGATTAACACTGCCACGCTCAAGGGCAGCCAGTTCTTGCCACCTATGTTCGAATTCTCCGGTGCTTGTGCCGGTTGTGGCGAGACTCCGTTTGTCAAACTCTGCTCGCAACTTTTCGGTGACCGCATGGTAGTCGCCAACGCAACTGGTTGTTCGTCGATCTATGGCGGCAACCTGCCAACGACCCCCTGGACCACACGCAAAGACGGTCTCGGTCCGGCATGGAGCAACTCGCTCTTTGAGGATAACGCCGAGTTCGGTTTCGGCTTCCGACTCGCCATTGACAAAACCAATGAATACGCGCGCGAATTGCTGGTCAAAAGCATGGCCTGCGGTTGTGTAGCATGCAAAGGCAGCAGTGAGCTGAAGCAGGCTATTCTCGATGCTGATCAGTCGTCCCAGGCCCTGATCGAAGAACAACGTGGCCGGGTCAAGCAGCTCAAAGCGATTCTCGCCAAGTGTAGCCACGAGACCGCACCACAGCTACTTGCTGATGCCGACTATCTTGTTACCAAGTCAGTCTGGATTCACGGTGGAGACGGCTGGGCTTACGATATCGGTTACGGCGGCCTTGACCATGTACTGGCCACCGGTGCCAATGTCAATGTGCTGGTACTCGACACAGAGGTCTACTCAAACACAGGTGGACAGGCCTCCAAGGCAACCCCAATGGCAGCCGTGGCGCAGTTTGCTGCCGGTGGTAAAGCACAACCAAAGAAAGACCTCTCGATGATCGCCATGACCTACGGCAACATCTACGTTGCCAGGGTCTCGATGGCCAACCCTGGCCAGGTGGTCAAGGCAATGCTTGAAGCCGATGCCTACGACGGTCCGTCGTTGATCATTGCCTACTCGCACTGCATCGCCCATGGTATCGACATGGCGAGCGCTGTGGATAACTGCAAGCGGGCTGTCAACTCCGGTTACTGGCCACTGTTCCGTTTCGATCCTCGCTTGGCCAAGGAAGGCAAAAATCCGTTGCAGCTCGACAGCAAGGCACCGTCGATCAGCTTCAAAGATTTTGCCAACCAGGAAAATCGTTTCCGCGTGCTCAAGAAGAATAACCCTGAGAATGCCGAAGCATTGATGGATGCCTCCGCCAAGGACGCAGCCAACCGCTACGATCTCTACAAAAAACTGGCGGAGATGTCGGCAGACTGCGGTACAAAGTAAACATTCACTATGTAATGACAAAAGCTCCCGGCGTTAGCGTCGGGAGCTTTTTTGTGCGCAGGCTGGAATCTTCTCCAAGCAGACCATGGCTGACAATGGCAGCATGACAGCGCAGCCAGACTCCCGAACAGCATTTGATCATGAGATTGGCGCCGAAGAATCAGGCAAAAAGCCTTGATAAGGGGCTGGATGAAGTGCTATAAGGACTATTGGTGTAGAACCCCCACAAGGAGAACCCCGCATGCTCGATCCACAGCACAACTCCTTTGTCATGTACGACGAGGAATTCCAGAGGATCAGCGCAGTTATCGAAAAACTCTTGCGCGAGTCCAACTCCAAAGTCATCTTCCTGGTTGATAAAAACGGCCAGCTGATTGCCAGCTGTGGTGAAACCGAGCATCTCGATACGACCAGCCTTGCTTCGCTAACGGCTGGCAACATAGCGGCCACTGGTGGTCTTGCCAAGCTGATTGGCGAAAAAGAATTCTCCATTCTGTTTCATGAGGGGGAAAAGGACAACATCCATATCTCGATTATTGCGCAGCGAGTTATCCTGGTGGTCATCTTCGACCATCGCAGCTCGCTCGGTCTTGTCAGGCTGCGTGTTAAAAAAGCGAGTGATGAACTGGCTAAGATTTTTGAAGATCTTGCGGTTAAGGCAGCCGAAATGGAAAAAACCGGCAACGCCGACAGTCCTTTTGCCGAAATCACCGACGACGACATAGACAACCTGTTCAGTTAAGGATACCGGACCATGTCTTTCATCAACTACGCATCCCGCGAAATCAACTGCAAAATTGTCTATTACGGTCCGGGGCTCTGCGGTAAAACGACCAATCTGCAATTGGTCTACCAGAAAACCGCTCCCGACGCCAAAGGTAAAATGATCTCGCTGGCGACCGAAACGGAACGGACTCTCTTCTTTGATTTTCTGCCCTTGGCCTTGGGTGAAATTCGCGGTTTCAAAACCCGCTTTCATCTTTATACTGTTCCTGGCCAGGTTTTTTACGATGCCTCACGCAAGTTGATCCTCAAAGGTGTTGACGGCGTTGTCTTTGTTGCCGACTCCCAGGAAGAACGTCTCGATGCCAATATTGAGAGTATGGAAAATCTCAAGGATAACCTCGAAGAGCAGGGTTACGAGTTGGAGAAGCTACCTTTTATTATTCAGTACAATAAACAGGATCTGCCCAACTGCACGCCGCTCGAAGAGTTACGCGAACTGTTGAACCCCAATGGCGTTCCCGATTTCACCGCCTGCGCCCAGACAGGTGAAGGCGTTTTTGAAACCCTGAAAGCTGTTGCCAAGCTAATTCTGCTTGAACTCAAAAAAGGTGGGACAGGCTGATTCAATCGGTAAATGACAATATGATAGAGCTCTCAAGCCCTTAGGTTTGAGGGCTTTTTATATTTAAGATCGCAGAGTTTTATGCAGAGACGACTCAGAATTGCAAGAGACTGCGCATTCCCATTGCACAGTATGTCTGAGTGTCTATAATATCTTGGAGTTTTTTTTATCATCATGTCCACAAGTATGCTGAGTATATAGCGGAGAAAGTTATGGAAATCGAACAGGGCGCGGGGAAAATTGCCAAATGTTTACGACTGATGCTCAACGACAAACCGGGGCATCTCGCGAGCGTGACGACTGTGATTGCAGAAAATGATGCCAGCGTCGGCGACATCCACTTGGTGAGGTTTGGACGTACCTACAACACGCGCGAGATTGTTGTTTATGTGGATTCTGATCAGCAGTTTGAGGACCTGGTCGATGCCATTGCCAATCTGGAAGGAATTATAGTCGAGGATGTGATCGATCTGGTTCACCAGGTGCACGAAGGCGGGAAAATTGCCACGAAGAGTCAGGTGAGAATCGAGACTATCACGGACGTGCGTCAGATCTACACGCCGGGAGTTGCCGTCATCTGTAAAGACATTGAACGCTCTCTGGAGCTCGCCTACCAGTACACCTCGATCCCCAACCAGGTTGCCATCGTCACCAATGGCACAGCGATCCTCGGGCTAGGTGATATTGGTGCTGTGTTCCCGGTATGCCCGTGATGGAAGGCAAGGCCGTACTTTTCGACTATCTGGTTGGTGTCAGCGGTGTGCCGATCCTGATTCAGAATCGCGACCCCCAGGTGATTATCGAGACAGTGCGTAATATCGCGCCGACCTTCGGTACCATCAAGCTCGAAGACATCAAGGCACCGGAATGCTTTGAAATTGAGGACACCCTCGATGCCGAACTTGATATTCCAGTGATGCATGACGACCAGCACGGTACCGCAGTTGTGGTGCTGGCGGCGCTGCTCAATGCCAGCCGTTTCTCCGGCCTGATGTTGAATAAATCAATCGTCGGCATGGTCGGCCTGGGTGCTGCAGGTATGGGTATCAGCAAGCTGCTGCTTGCCTATGGGGTTAAAGAAGTGATCGGTGCCGACCTCGATGAGACCGCCTGCGAGCGGCTCGTTGCGCTGGGTGGTAAGGCCGGTTCATTGGGTGATGTCATGAAGAAAGCTCACGTCATAATCGCCACCACCGGTTGCCCAGAGTTGATCAAGCCGGAGATGGTGCGTAAGGGATCGGTCATTCTCGCCCTCTCCAACCCGAAGCCAGAAATCAAGCCTGACGTTGCCATACGGGCGGGAGCTTCCTTTGCTGCCGACAG
>JAMONP010000049.1 GCA_027065695.1 Desulfuromonadales bacterium
GACGTAAGGGCCGAAGCCCCACTTTGAGGCCTGCCAACTGGTTGAGTTGGGCATCCCCCCTGTGCCGGTACGAATGACCTTGCCATTTGCCAACACCACTTCCATACCGCAGGAAAAGAGAAAGTGTTCGCCATAAGGGGTATAACCGACACCACGGTCGAGGGTGTTGCCAACCGGACTGGCCATCGATGAGGGGGCCGGGACATCGACCCACAGAGGGATATCGTTCTTCTTGAGATACTGCTGAAGGTCATAATAGGTAACCCCTGGCTCGACCAAGCAATAGCCAAGTTCGGCATCAACGTCGATGATCTTCTTCATGGTCTTCAGGTCGACCACAATCTGTCCTGAGGTCGCTGGCGCGGCGGAACCATACCCCATGTTTTTACCTGTACTCACCGTCCAAAGAGGAGTCTTGTATTTGTTGGCAATCTGAACAACCTTCTGTATTTCTTCGGTGGTCTTTGGGTACATCGCCGCCGAAGGTTTATGACTCTCTTCGGTCTCGGCAACCATGATCTTCATGTAAGACTGCAAAGAGGCCGGATCGATACGGACCCGGTCTGCACCGAGAAGTTCACGATACTCCCGAATAGCTTTTGCGAATGATTTTTCCGTGACTCCCTTGGGGAGTGCAACGAAGCGGCCCATAATATATTCCTCCTCGACTAAAGCCTGAGTTTTTGACTTACACCAGCACGGAAAAACTCACCCTGTGCCGATCATCGTAAGTGATGTAATGGAAACTGCCACCGCAGTCACTGATCGCTTCCTGTATCACAACGAAGTTCGCCGGGTCCGCCACACCGACAAAAGTGTTAACTGTACTTTTCACCTCTTCATAAAGCCCCTTGGTTTCCAGGTAAAAATCGGTCACTGAGCCTGTCAAGGTATGCACCCTCCAGGACCCAGGTGCGCTTTTCTTCATCTGCGCGGCGAAGTCAACTCCCATCTCCAGGTTAGGAACGAGAAGACATAGACCCTCGATCACCGCAGAATTGGCCGCCGCAACTTTGCGGGGGACTGCCGCTTCGGCAGAGACCGCTAGCACCGTTCCGGCCATGGCAATTTTTTTGAAAAAGTTTCGTCTGCTCTCATCAATCATTTGCCTCTCCTTCAAATTCTGCCATCGGCTGGTAATCAGAATGGGTCTTTCGGTACGCGGCCAGATCCTTCAGATAAGTGACGATGTCATCCATCTCTTTCTCACTAACTTCTGACAGCCTGAAAGCCGGCATAGCGTTGTAGCCAAAACGAGTATTGTTACGGATATACTCAGGGTGCAGGTAATTGCCCTCTTTCGTTTTCATATCGAAGATTCCGATGGGACCGATCTGCACCTTCTCCTTGTGGCACATAAAGCAATACATGCCGAACACGTAGGGCATCTTCGGTGGTTCATCTGCCTGAACCCAGGCACTAAGCAGCATTCCAAAGACCAGCAACGCCGCAAAAATTTTCAACGTTTTACTCTTCATCCTCTGAACTCCTCTTGGGCAAGCTTTTTTCAACAGCCTGACAACTACTCCTCAGCAACAAATTTCTCGTTGGGATAATAGTCCCTCGTGAAAACCCTCTCTGTAAGGCTCAGGACATAAGTTGTCAAAGCCTTGAGCTGGGTGTCGTTCATTGCATAGATACGCATCGGCGAACCCGGTGTGACCTTCTGAGGATTCTTGAAGTGTTCCAGAACCCAATTCTGCCTCGAGTGGTCACCATCGATATGAGTGAAATCAAAGGAACCGGTACCCTTGTCGGCGAAAGCGGTCAGCACCGGGGCCATAACTCCGTCACCGGGGTCGACTTTGTGGCAGCCGGAACAGTGCAAGTCCTTAAAGAGCTTCTGCCCCAAAACCAGCTCGTCAGCCTCGATCGCCGCATAGTTATTGTGACAGTATCCACAGCGGGACTGCATAAAGCCCTTTTCCACCATGGGATCAGGCCAATGGGCATTGGACTGATGAGTTGCCCCGTCGTAGGTCGTAGCCAACCCTTTACCGCCATGACAAATAGTACAGCCGAACTTTTCCACCGGATGGCTTTCCAAAAGCCGGGGGTCAGGATGTGTCGTAAGAGGTTGTTTGGCACCTGTGAAGAGAGAATCTTCAATCCCCAGGTGACAGGTTGTACAGCGATCGACCCTTCCAAGACCATCCAACATGACCTGCTTGATCTCAGGCTTCATGCTCGTAACCCTTTGGAAGAACACCGGGTTGGCAACGCGATCGATCTTTTCTAAAAGTAACGACTGATACTCTTGCTGATAATCCTTCCACTCACGTTTCCCGTCGCGGAACGCCACTAAGCCCAACAGTGCAAAACTGGCCAATCCACAAATAACGCAAAGCGCGATAAGCTTTCGCAAAAATGCCCTTTCCATCCAGTTATCCTCCGTAGGCTTTGTACCTATAATGTCCACTTAAACAACAAGCTTGGTCCTTTTGTGGTTGACCGTAGAAGCATCCACCACCAGAGTGCCCATATGATCCATGTACATCTCGTACCAGGGGAGATCTGTCGGTGCGGCCCCACCCAAAACCTTGCCCGTAGGAGCAAACCTGGAGCCATGGCAAGGACACGCATAGCCGACCTCAGGGTCATTCTTCACCGGGTTAACAAGACATCCCAAATGCGTACAAACCAGAGAGATGGCATGAATACCCTCTTTACCCCTGACAATTTCAACACCGCGGCCTTCAATAACGATACGACTGCCAATCGGAAAATCGCCCAACTTACCAACCTTGAAAACTTTTGCAGCTTCGTAAAGAACATTGGGTGTCATAAAGCGACCGAACTGAACGGTCAACCCTCCGGCACCTAAAGCCAGAGCCGTCACGGCCAATTTCTTAACGAAGCCTCTGCGGTTCTCTGCAACCGGCTTACCGGAGGTTTCAACCGACAGATCCGTCTCACCGCTGCTGTTTTCAAAAGCCATTTCATTTCTCCTTCCAAGAGGTGTCAACTTCAACCTGCCACTACAACCATGGCCAATATATATTCCAGTTCGGTCCACGTAAAAATTCCCCGATCAGAATAAGAACAATCATGACAATGACAAAAAGGGAAAACATAACGATGCCAAATTTACGCGTACCAGAGAACCAGACACCGACTCCCCTTGGATTCCGGTCCAGATATGGCAGCAACAACAGGGACAATACAATGACCCCAGGAGCAACTATCCCTCCCAAAAAGGCTGAATAACTGACTAATTCCTGGATGCCGACAAAGTACCAGGGGGCCTTGGCAGGATTGGTCGAATGAAGGGCATTGGCCGGTTCTTCAAGAGGAGCGTTAAAAACCATGGAGACACCGAGAATCACGATAAAAACCACCAGAAAAAGCAGGAGTTCACGAACCACCAGATGCGGATAAGTCATGACCATATTGTCAGGTCCCCTTTCAACCTGGAGGGGTTCCCCCTCGACAATCCCCATCAGGGAATAGGTTTTATCCGAACCTTTCGGGAATAATTCCTCTTTTTCAGATGCTTGCATGTTTAAACCTCCTCGACGCTCTGGCCCATCTGCTCCCTCAATTATCCAACGGCCGCGACAAACCTCCGTCCTTGCGGATTCTCCAGAAATGCACCCCAACCAAAGCCGCCATAACCATAGGCAGAACCGCAATATGCAACACGTAGAAGCGTAGTAAAGCCATTTGGCCAACCTCTGTCCCCCCCAGCATCAGGTAACGCAGTTCATCTCCGATCCAGGGTACATAGGTAACGATATTTGTGCCCACAGTAATGGCCCAGAAAGCCAACTGATCCCAGGGCAAAAGGTAGCCGGTAAAACTCAAGAAGAGCGTCAGGAGCAGCAAACACACGCCGACAACCCAATTAAATTCACGGGGCGACTTGTAAGAGGCAGTATAAAAAACCCGACACATGTGAAAAAAGACAAAGGCCACCATGGCATGGGCTGCCCAGCGGTGCATATTGCGCAAGACCACACCGAAAGAGACGGCAAATTCAAGGTCAAGCATGCTGTTATAGGCCATATCAATAGAAGGGATGTAATAGAACATCAGCAATATCCCGGAAATGATCAGGATGACAAGCAGGTAAAAAGAGATCAAACCGAGACCGAGTGTATACCCCAGGCGCAGAGTGTTAAGGTGAACCCTTACCGGATGAAGGTGCAGGAACAGATTACCGAATACTACTGAGGCCCGTTCCTGGTCCTCGCTGCCACCACCTCGGCGAATCACAGAATTTCTGATATTCACAGGCAGGAGTTTGATCGATTCGGCCAGACTGTAAGTTGCTTTATTCATAAATATCTCCACGCTCTGGATTCACTTCTGGAGCACTATTCCCATTCCTCTTCACAGCGGAATTCTGCCATAGTGATGGCATCTCCAGGACATCGCCTGGCGCACATACCACAACGGACACAGCGGTTCTCATCCTTAATAATCGCGGCCATACCACTAGCCTGCGGTGACTCCTGTGCCATCATCCTGGTCAGGCTCTGAACTTCCTGATCGCCATAGATCTTTGACATTCGGACAATTTTCAGAGAGTTGTCTACACAAGTAGCCACACAGGTCCCACAAAGCAGGCAACGCGATCGGTCAAATACAGTCTGCGTATTACACTGACGACATCTGGCGGCCTGCCGGCGCGCTTGCTCTTCCTCAAAGACAAGAGTGATCTCATCCTGGTTCTTGACTCTTTCCCGGACGGCTCTCTTGGGTGGATTTTCCGGCGCTATAGATTCGCAGAGGGTATTCTCAAAGTCCGGTGCCAGAGCCCTCATATAGCCCCTTTTCTTCACCTGCAATGGCTTGCCGCGAAGATGGCTATGGATGGATCGGGCAGCTTTTTGCCCGTCGGCTATAGCGTCGGTTGCGTTTCTGGCAAAACGCCAACGGATATCCCCACCGGCAAATACGCCGGGAAGGCTCGTAGACAGGTCATCTGCAGCACAAATCAGGCCCGTCGGTGTCATCTCCAGGCCATCCATCCCGGCCAGAAACGGCAGACTGGAAGACTGTCCTACTGCCAGTATTACTGTATCTGCGTGCAAGGTAGTTATGGCTTCTGAAACGTAAACAGGATTGAACTTTCCGCTATCATCAAAGATCGATGCCACAGGCAGAAACTCGATGCCAGTCACACACCCATTGTGCCCAACAATCCGCTGTGGACCCAGAGAAGGACAAAATCTGACACCCTCCTCCAGTGCATCCTCTTTCTCGGCCAAACTTACAGGCATATCGTCCCAGGACTCCAGGCAGGCAATTATTACCTGCTCAGCCCCCTGGCGAACGGCATGCTGAGCACAGTCAATCGCTACCCCTCCACCACCAATGACCAGGCAGGTTTTTGCCAGCGGAACTTTTTCATAATCACGCACATAATCAATGCCGTGACACACCCCTTGCAACTCGGAACCTTCCAGATCCAGAACCATCGGATTTTGCAGACCAATACTGATGAATACGGCCTCGTAGCCCTGCTCGCGCAGGTCAGCCAGGGTCCTTTCCACGCCAATGGGACTATTTAATTTTATGTCAACACCAAGCTCCTGAATGGCCTCGATCTCTTGCAGGACTATCTTCTTTGGCAAGCGAAATTCCGGAATCCCCGTCCGTAACTGCCCACCCGCTAAGGGTGCCGCTTCAAAAACAGTCACCCGGTAGCCGAGAATGGCAAGATCGTGAGCAGCAGACAAACCTGCCGGACCGGAACCAACTATTGCGACGCGAGCCAAAGGAACCTGCGAATCCCTTGTTTCTTTGATCTTCTGAGACAGTCTCGACATGGTCAAGATATGATTGCCCGTCTGGTCACTCAACCACTGGCCCCCATGTGAGATCTCGACAAGCCTTTTCACGATTGTCCGGGATGAAGATGCACCCTGCTGGTCACATGCAAAACGCTTCAAGGCCCGGAGGCCCACCGGGGTGCCCTCCTCCGCCTTACGACAGGCTTGCTCGCAGGGAGCCGTACAGACTCTGCTGCAAACAGAAACCAAAGGGTTCGACTGGCGGGCGATCAGGTAAGCCTTTTCATCATCTCCTTCAGCAATAGCCTTTACGTACCCCTTGGTATCGGTCCCCAAGGGACAAGCATTTTGACATTCTGTAGAAGCCTGATAATCCTCAAGTCCTGGGACCTTTACCTGGTATTTGTCGTTGAGGTCTAGCTTGTCCATGATTTTCCTCTTCGTCATCCTTCGACACCGTAATTGTGATCAAATTTATCGTTTAGGACGCAAGCAGGGCGTCAGACGGAACCTTTAACCACAAGAAGATAGAACAGAGTTATACTGGCATCAATGCACGGGATATGCCATCCCTGTCAGCTGCATATATATACGCATAACCAGTTGTAATTATGAGCTTATTTTAGGTGTCAAGCGAATGGCTGGATTTACACAGGACTTGTTCTATGAAATATCGTAAATCTTTTTATGAAGTTTCATAATGCTCAAAAAACCAGTGCCCCTCTCCCACCGTAAACACAATGAAAGAAGGGCCCTGGATTTTCAGCAGAGGCAGCCTCAGATATATCAGACAGGCTATACAGAGCAGCCTATCTGCCAGAGGCACGCATATTTTGTACGGTAAATTTCGAAGCCGGGCTAAGTGCGGGATCGACGATGCCCTTGAACTTCCCGGTGGTACAGTGCTGAGCCTGAACATCGATCATCGAGAAACTGTCGTCGATAGAAACCCCGGTACCCTTATTTTGCGGCAGGTGGAAATCAGGATGGGCCTGGGCGATAGTCCAAGACTTCCAGAGATCGCCTTTGCGGTCATACATGTTGGTTCGCGGAATAGTGAAGGTCTGGGCATCGAAGTAATGGACACGCTTGCTTAGAGGATGACCGGGGTCGACCGGTACTGCTTCTACCTCATAGACCTTGCGCAACTGCCAGGTGATAGCTGGGAAGCAACCACCTTTACCGACCATTTTTACAAACTGATAACCGTCTTCGTCTTTCTTTTCCTCCAGAGGCATATCGTTATGGTTGTAGAAGGGCATAAGCAGTTCTCTGGTGCCGAGATATTTCCACTTCATGTCGGCAATGCGGCCGTTATAACCCTCAAAATCTTCGATCATCAAGTCAGAGCCGAGGAAGGCATCGGTGACCTGACCGGAGGAGAGGCGACGGACCCGGCGCTGAAAACCGAGATAGAGGTAAACGTTGTCACGTTTCTGATCATCCTCATAACGATGGATCAGCAACTGGGTGTTCTTGACATCAAAAGGTGCCAGGACCTGTAAATAGGTGCCACGGAAAAGGTCAGAAGGGTTGGGCAGGATCTCGGGCTTCGGATCATTGACAACGCGATGAGTGAAGTTGAGAAAGTGAAAATTGAAGGTTAGGTTACGTTCGATCTTGCCGGTTTTCATGTTGCGGTACTGCCAATAGAAAGGCTTAATAGCTGCGGAATCGCCCCAGTTGTAACCGTACTTGAAGTTCCAGGCCAGCTTCTCCCCAGCCCTGGGGTCGTCCTGAGATGGTTCTGCAGGGAAAGGCCGACCAGCGTCAGAGCCATTGATCGTGCCAACTTCGGCACCAAGCATCACCTTGCCAAGACGTGCTTTGGTAGCATCGACATAGTTGGGATGTAGATCAAAAGAAGTCGTTGCCGCTACGTTGATTTCATAATCACCGTTTTTTACGAACTCCAGCATAACCGGATCGAGCACATCTTTGGCGACTTGCCAGTTGTCAGCATTGATGACCATGCCTACTTTGATACCCTCAGCATGAGGGACACTGTTTTTGTAAGGGTAGAAAGAGTTTTCCACATCCTGCAACGTGGCGGCATAGGTAGCCGATGTCATTAGAGTCAAGGTCATTAAAGCCAGAAATATTTTATTCAACATGTGACTATTCCTTTCTGCGTTAGAGGCTAGAAGCTGTAGCGAACGGTAAGCTGAAGTTCATCTTCCTGATTGGCAACACCTATGGGCCCGTTCTTAAACCGCGCCAGAGGTTCATAATCGCTCGGCAAAGAGCCAGGCACTCCCGTCAAAGCGTCATTTACACTCCAGTCAAACTTTTTCTTGCCACCGGATACGATGTTGCCACCAAAGGTAATCTTCAAGTTGTCACTCACAAGCCATTCGACACTTGGGGCAATCGCCATGCCATCACTTCGCAGATCACGCGCCACGAGGATCTGGGGGCTGATCTGGTCGCTGTCCCACCAGCCCTTGAAAAGGAAAGTCGCAATCCAATTGTCCTTGTAGTCAGGCATATCGTTCTCATGATCCAGAACATGCTGACCGAATAGCTGGCCGGAAATCAGAAAAGCACGTCTTTTGTTTAGAAAGGGGATAACCTGATTCTTGTCTATACCGAGCACATAACGAAGGATATCGGTTTCTTTGTGCCCGTCCTTATCGCGAGGCAACTCTTCGCCTGTGGTAAAGGTGGTTTCCAGACGCCAGATGGCATCCGTTGCCTGATTGAAATAGTCGATAGAACCACCGATCAGCTTGACCCTGGGGAAAACAATATCGAAGACGCCGTCGCTTGCCGGCAGACCGCTCCCCGGCGCTACGACAAGCTCACGAAAGTGCAGAGACGGCAGCTGCTGACGGTAATACAAGCCATTCAGGGAGAAGGTTGTGTCCCTATAGACACCTTCCCATTTAAGTCCGATCTGGGTGTTTCTCAAGCTCCAGCTTGGTATATCAACATCATGAATAATCGGTACCGGTGCCGTATAGAAGCCGGGAACGCCGCCGTTGCCGAGGGCCGGATGCGCGTCGATATTCAGGTAGGAAGCGAAAAAGTTGCCAGCATCCAGAATTGCATAAGGTTGACCCGACTGACCAAGAACATTGGGCCTGAACTTGTCAAAATTCCACACCAGGGAAGTGTTGAAATCATCAAAAATACCGGTCGGTCCCATGCGCGACTCAGCCTGCAGTATCCATTGAGGAATACGGATGTCTTCCAACTCGTCGTAGATGTTATGCCGTGAATAATCGACCGGATTGATGACATCGAGCACCCGGAACAGGTCGGATCTTCCCCATATAACCTGCTGCTTGCCGAGACGAATCGATAATTGATCGCCGTTGGCCAGATCGGCGGTCGCATCGATATAGAGTTCTCTGATGAAATCCAGTCTATCGTTGAATTCTGGGAACTTGGCATCGTTCTCATCGAGGTCCATATAACCATCAAGGTTTTTACACAAGGTCGGATCGTTGTCGCAGGGGAATGGCACGCCAGCAGACAAGAAAGGCTTTCCGCCCAATACGGGGTGGCCGGTGGTTGCGTCGCCACGGGGGTGCCAGTTTTGGCCAAGATAGCTTTCGTTGGCATCCTTGCCGAACTCGTCGTCATTCAGGTCATAAACACCGTCGTAGGTGGCTCGGAGTATGCCGTTGAGGTTGACTTGAGACCAGAAACCGCTACTTTTAACCGGTATCAAAAACTCTAACTGGGCAGTATTGCGAAATTTGGAAATTCCTCGGCCGTCACGCAGATAGGTAGCGTTCTCCACAAAGCCATCCAGCACGACATCCTCAGCCATCGCCGGCACTGAAGCCCCCAGCAGGACGCAGATAAAAGCCACCGCCATCACCGGGTAAAGCTTTTTAAAACTCATTGTTACATTCCACATCATCTTCTCCTTTTTTTAGGGGTAAAATGACCAGCATCAAGAGTGAATCACGCCATCCTCATCTTTGTAAGCAGCGCAGATAAATTTAGGTTTGAACACCAGAATCCAGGCGGGGACCAGCAACATAGCGGCAATCGCATTGAGTACAACCATCACAATGAGCAACAGCGCCGCATCAGCTTGAAAGCGCAGATCGGACAAGATCACCCACATGATGATTCCCGAAACCAGGGTAAAGGCTGTAAAACTGATGGCCAGGCCAGTCGTAGAGATAGCCCGATTTACGGCGGCACTAATCGATTTAAGATTCACCATCTCGGCCCGAATCCGATCCATCATGTAAATCGAGTAGTCAATGCCGACACCGATACCCACAGCAATGATCGGAACTGTATTGATATTGATCCCCATGCCGGTTATGCCCATATAGGCGTAGGTCAGGGATGTAGCAAAAAGCATCGCCATAAACATCATCATGCCAGCGGCGAAGGAGGTGTAAAAAAAGGTCACAAATGCGAAGATCAGCAGGAACGCCAACGGCAACACCCAGAGGTTAGTTTCGTAGGCCGCTTCATTCATTGCCGCTGTTACCCCGATGGTGCCCCCGGCAAGACGAATCTTCAAACCTTCAACTCTGCCCTGGTTTTTGTCTATCCACTGCTTGGCGGTGTAGATGGCACGACGGATTGTCTCTCCTTGATGATCCTTGTAATAGAAAACCAGGTTAGCTACCCGCTCGTCGGTATCGACAAACTCGTTCAACGCGCCAGGAATCGGGTTGGACATCATGTAGGTGAACATAAGGCCGCCAACGTACATAGCGCTCGCCGGGATCTGACTCCACCTGGGATCATCGTTGTGCAGCAGTCGGTTAACCTGTTTTACCAGCCCCTGAATCCCCTTCGCACCGCCTATGCCGGGGTCGAGCAACATGTGCCTTTCCAGATCGGCCAGGGCTCGCAGCACCTCGGGGCGCTTGATCCCGCCTACGGCGTCTGTCTCTGCAACCAGGTACAGCTCCTCAGACCCAGGGAAGCTATCGTTGATCGCCTTGGAAGAGATATTGTAGTCATGATCCTGATATAGAATTGGAGACCCAGGTTCTGACTCGCCAATAACGACTTTCGAGGCGGCATACCAACCCACGCAGAGCAAGAGCCCGGCGATCATCAATGCCAGTTTTGCCGACTTTCTCGAACTGATAACGTTGGCACAAAAGGTCCCGACAACACGAAAGAAGTTCTGCTTGATCACTATATTTTTCGGTTTGGGCAGAATCGACAACAGCAGCGGCACCGCCAACAGCACGGTAATAATTATGGACAGCGCCCAGAGCGAAGCGTAATGAGCCAACTTGGTGTTAAGGGGGATCGAGCCTATAGCGATCAGCAGCAGACCTACAGCATCGGAAACAACTCCTAAGGTGCCGGGACGAAACAGGTTCTCAAAAGTCGTCCGTGCGGCCTTCTGAGGATCGGGATTTTCGTTCAGCTCCTGATAATAACGCTCCACCAGCTGGATCCCGTGTGACATGGCTCTGGCAACAATCAGAAAAGGGATGACCAGGCCGAGCGGGTCGAGGTTGTAGCCAAACAGGGAAATAATGCCGAGCCCCCAGATGCAGGAGACAATCACCCCAGCCAGGGGAATAAGTACGCCGTAGGCCTTACGGAAATAAAAGATCAGCAGGGAAACCATGATCAGCGCTGTAAACAGAAAGATCTCTATAACCTGGTTCAGATACTGATAAGCCCAGCCCACCAGCATCGGCTGGCCAGTCACATGAATGCGAACCCCAGGTTCAGATTCATCGCTACGTAACTTCTGAATCTGCTCAAAGGTTTTGGCGTAATCAAGCTGGCCTTCGTTCAGTTGCGCCTTGATCAACGCCATGTGCAGATCCGGCGAAACCAGAGGACCATAGACAAGGGAATTGGCGGTCACATCCTGGCGCATAGTTGCCAGACTTTCTGCCGACAGGTTGGTGTGCTCAGGATTGTAGTAAGGCTCGGAGTTGACGTTACCCTCCATGGTCAGCCAGACTTTACGGGTGTTGCGATGGGTGACACTGGCTATCAGGTTGTGATTGACTCCTGGCAGCCTGTCAACCGCCTGGGTAACCCGATAAATCTTAGCCAGATTTGCATTACTGAAAATGTCGCCATCCTCAAACTCGACACCGACGATGATCACGTTGGCACCGCCAAAAGACTCCTTAATTTCGTTGTGCAATTGGATATAGCTATGACTCTGTGGCAGCAAATCAGCAAAATCCGAATAAATCTTAACCGCCGGGATCTGGGCAGCAAAGAAGATCGTCACCAGCAGGATCAAGCCAAGCACGATTTTGGGATGATTGAATAATCGATTATCGAGGTTGCGTAGAAAGTGGGTTGCCTTATGGGCCTTTGCGGATTTTTTGTCGGCCATTAGCGTGACTCCCGATCAGCACTTAAACTCTGTTTGATATCTACGGTAAAGAGAGTGCCCCGGCCACCGGTTACCAGCAGCAGATCATCAAAGAGAATCTCCCCATCAGATAAGTAGGCGGGCAAAGCGGGCGTATCAACAGCCACCCAGTGCTGGCCATCCAGCTCGAGAACTGTGCCATGGTCGCCGAAAACGAAAAGCCGACCACCCTTGGCGTGTAAACCATAAAGAGGGAAGTTGGTGGGCGTATCCTGCTTCTCCCAGCTGTCACCACCATCGCCGGTGTATAGAATGGCACCGTCCAGACCCACAACCCAGCCATGTTGAGGATCGGCAAAGTAGCTGCCGGAAGGATAGAACTCATCCGGGATGTTGTTGGAACTCTGCCAGTTCTGGCCGCCGTCTTCGCTCTTAGCGATCAAACCGAACTCGCCGGCAATCAGCCCGTTTTGCGCATCAAAAAACTGCACCCGCGTCAATATCGCGTCGTCACCAAGACTCGATTCTTCCCAACTCGCGCCTTTGTCGCTACTGTGCAACATGGTGGAAAAGCTCCCTACAACCCAGTAATCACCACCGGGAGTACAGGCGATTGATAGCATATCCTCTTGAGTCGGCAGATCCGACTTGGTCCAGTCCTGGCCGTCATTGGTGCTAATCCAAATCTGACGTTCCACGGCCAGCGCAACCAGCGAGTTGTCTGGGCAGCTATCGATATCAATAAAATTGGGTTGTCCGGCCAGCTCGGTGCGCGTCCATTGCAAAGCGTCTTCCGAGCTGGCCCCAAGGGGACTGCTGAGAATCAAACCGGCAGAACCAACTGCAGTGACCACTGTTCCGTTGGTTGCGAGGGCAAGAAACTGGTCTGTGCGGCGCACCGACTTGTGCAATTCAGCCTCTACGCCATCAAGATGCAGCTGCGCCTCACAACCATTCAGGATTAAAGACAAACCCAGCACTGCCAATGCCGTTATAATTTTGGCAACAATGGAAACCGTCCTTTTTTTCATCTTTGCACCTTTTAATTCCTCGTGATGGTCAAACATTTAAGCATTGGGAAAGACTCCCCATACACAACCCCCAAAAGGAGTCCTGTTACCAGATAATCCGGCTCACGTAGCGACGCGTAACGACCCCTTCTCCAACTCTGGGCTGTCTTGACCGCTCCAGCGTTTGAACAGCTGGTGCTCGATACCAACTTGATCCAGAGCTTTGCCGATGCTCTGGTGGATGATGTCCATTATCGACTCAGGTTGATGGTAGAAAGCTGGCATCGGCGGCAGAATTATTGCGCCATAATCGGCGGCACGAGACATGAGGTCGAGATGGCCTTTGTGTAGTGGCGTTTCTCGGAACATCAGCACCAGCTTGCGTCGTTCCTTGAGCGTTACGTCTGCGGCACGAACCAGTAAGTTGTAGGTGAATGAATTTGCGATGGCCGAGAGCGTTTTCACCGTGCACGGTGCGACAATCATGCCGCGGGTGTGAAAAGACCCGCTGGCGACGGCAGCAGCAATATTCTGGTTGTTGTAAACTACACTTGCCAACCCCTTGACCTCGTCTAGAGAATATTCCGTCTCAATCGATAGATTTAAGGCCGCCGCATCGCTAATGATGAGATGGGTTTCGTGTCCCAACTCTTTGAGCACTCGTAGCATTTCCACTCCATAGATCACGCCCGTTGCGCCGGTAATTGCTACTATTAATGGAAGTCCCATGATTTTGCGTCTCCCGTTCATGTTGCTTGGTTACTGTTTGTTTCGCCTGATTTGGCCATTTCCGAATCTAGGCGGACTGCGTTGGTTTCTGTGTTCCGATTTCGCTCACAGGAAAGCCAGCTGTCTCCAGCGCGGCAACAACAGCCCCTACATCGTCGGAGCGAAAGCGCAAGATGACCTTCTTCTCAGGGTATCCGTCATGTGTCTCTTTATCGTGATGCCTGTGTGGATAGATTGCTTGCAGCACGGCACCCGCGCCTTCTACCACATCGGCGATCTTGCCCAGCACGCCGGGGCCGAGTTTGACCGGCGCCAGCGTCACACCGGTGCGGCGCTCCCAGGCACCCAGCAGATGAGCGGCGAGGTGAAAAATTTCCTTGGCTGAGAGGATGCCTACCACCTGCTCGTCTTCCATGACTGGGAACTGGGCTATCCCTAACTCCTGACCTTTTTGCAGGCAGTACTCCAAGGTATCGTCACCCTGCAGAGTGGCGGGGTTGCGCACCATGACGTCACGCACCTTGAGACAGTTGACGAAGAAATTGAATTCGTCAGAATTCTGTGTGCGCAGAACAAAGTGCCCTAGGCGCAGCATGTTGGCCCGCGTCACCAAGCCGCGCAACTGTCCGTTGTCCACCACGCACAGAGCATGCAGATTTTCGTCGCTGAGAAGTCGCTTCGCCTCCGATACCAGCGTATCGCTTGGAATTGTCATCGGGCTGGTTTGCATCCAATTGCGCACAATCATGATACGTTCTCCTTCTCGGATGATCTCCAGCACTTACCGGGATCAAGATGGTCGCCAAGTTGCGCCAGCGAAAGAGCGGCGACTGTCATTGCATTGTTGATTTCGCCGTTGGCGATGCGTTTCGGAATCTCCTGCGGGTCAAGCAGTACCACTTCGATATCTTCGCCAGCATCAAGGTTCTGCCCGGTAACTGGCCGCAAACCCTTTGCAAGGTAAACCCAGGCTCGGTTCGAGAGTAATGCCGGCTGTGGCCGCAGTTCACCTAGCAAAACAGGAATAGTACTGTCGGAACTGCAACCATAACCAGTCTCCTCCGTCACTTCCCGCACAGCCCCTTTTGCCGGACTTTCGTCGGCCTGGTCATGGAGCCCTCCGGGCACTTCGAGACTAACTTCTTGCGTGCCGTGGCGGTACTGTCTGACCAGAATCAGCTTGCCGTCAATGTTGAGAGGAACCACTAACAGCCAGTCAGCCATGTGGCGCAGATGGAAATCCAGCTCACCACCGGTACGCGGCGAGCGCACGCGGTCTTTGGTCACGCGGAAAATGCCAGCATCAAACACAGCCTCTGAAGCAAGCAACGGCCAGGGACGAATCATGTGGTTGCCTTCTTTTCGGCGTAGAGTCGTACGAATTCGTCAACTGCAACACGGGCGAATTCAGGGGTGTAAAGGTGCAGGTCGACCTCTTTGATCCGCTCGGTGGCGACGATCTTTTCCTTGAGTCGCGCAACAAAGGCAGCATCGGCAACCGGGTCGTATAGAAGTCTGCCTTCCATGTCCTGTGTCGACCATCCCTTAAGGGGTACCAGAAAGCTCCAGGGACCTTTGGCTTGATTGAGCCGCTCAGCAATCACTTCGGCAGCCAGACAAAGCTCCTCGGTGGAGGTACGTACCTGCGTGCGTAATGAGTCCTGTACGTATTGAGGGCGGTCCTTGGTCTTTTCAAGCATGTCAGGACGTCCACCGTAGGAGAGCATATCAAGGCCGCAAGTCGACACAACCATTGGGATCCCCAATTCGATAGCCGCTTTCAGGCGGTCCGGGCCTGCGTCACGATTGCCATTGAACAGGTTCTCGACGATACCTCCGGTGCAGATATCGAGCACTCCCTGAAAAGCACCGGAGCGGATCATATCTTCCATCGCCTTGTCACCCTTGCCTTGGGCGTGACAAACAACCGGAATCATCCCTGCTTCTTCAAGCATGCCAAGCGCAGACTGCACCGCCATCTCGCCGAACCCGAAGGAGCTGATGGCAATGACCGGTTTTTCAAAGACAAACTCGGTTCCCATGGTGAGTTCGACCATGCCGCAGATGGCACCGACTGCATTGGTGATCTGGGCTTTTAGCAGCGGATTCATTTTGACAATATCGAGGACCGTGTGATGCATGGTGATATCACTGGTGCCGACATATTGGCTGACATAACGGGGATGGGCAGCCATCGGTGAAGCCATGAGCTTGGGCATGCCAAAGGGCAAGCCCCTCATGACGCTGGTGCCGACCAATGACGATGTGCCGCCACCGACTCCGAAGACACCCTGGACTTTGCCTTCTTTCATCATATCGTCGACGATTGCACATGCACCGCGAATCTGGTTTTCCATCGCGCGATCGCGATCTGAGCGATAGTATTCACGGACCGCCTCGATTGTCAGTCCACCGCGCTGCGCTACCTGCTCACAGGTGATGTCACCAGGGAAAGGAGGCGGTTCTTCCATGCTAAAATCGAGGAAATATGCCTTGTGTCCACGTTGCTCAATCAATTCTTTGACGAAGATGATGTCCTCGCCCCGCGTATCCAGGTTGCAAATGATAACTATGCTCTTTTTACTCGCCATGGTGATGCCCTTCTTTTGAAGATTGCCCCCCGATCCTCGTCTCAAAGAGCAAACGAGGACCGGGAAGTTGGTGTTGATTGAACCCTTTATTTCTTCTTTTCTACCGCTATTGGCTTGCTGAGACGGTCAATCATCTCGGACACGGGACTGCTGCCCTCGAATCCATACTCGTTCCAGCGGTCGGAGACCTTCTGTAACACCGTACGGTCCATGAAGATCTCGTTCGGCTTGTTTTTCCACTCGTAAGGTGTGGTGGCATCCATAATAATACGACTGACTATATCGCGCGCTTCTATTGGCAAGCCCGGATCAAGCGGGGTGGAGCGGCCACGATTGATGATCTGGGTTGAGCGCTTCGGATCGTAGCGGGTGGCCAGCGCCCACCAGACACGATCCATATCGTCCGCCTCGATATCATGATCAACGATGATGATCCCCTTGACGCCGTAATGCCCGGTGGTACTCCCCATCACCGCGTCGGCGACGTGATTCGAGTGGCCTGGATACATCTGCTTCACTGAGACAATGACCCAGAAGCGACCGGTGGCCGCAGCCGGGAAGTAGACGCTCTGAATGCCCGGGACCTTCGCGGTTTCCAGATCGTGCCATAGCGTGGCGGTGCGGTTAATCGACTGGACCATGTGGGTGTCGTTGATCGGCTTGCCGACCGTGGTTGCCCAGAAGACCGGCTTGGTGCGGTGGATGATGCGCTCCACGCGTATCACCGGTTTGGGATAGTCCTTCATCTTGTTGCCTGAGTAATAACCGGTGTATTCGCCAAACGGCCCTTCCTCCATCAACTCGTTCGGATCCATCCACCCTTCGACAATGATCTCGGCGTTAGCCGGAAGCGTCAATCCGGTAAGCTCCGATTTGAATACTTCGATCGGGCGACCGCGCAGAGCGCCGCCCACGTCATACTCGTCGGTTTGGGCACTTACCAGGGTAGAACCGGCCAGAAACAGGACCGGATCGCCCCCCACCACGTAGGCGACTGGCATCTTCTCACCGCGTGCCTGATATTTCTTCATGTGAAAATCGCCGTGTTTGCCACTGATTATCTGTGAACCGAGGATGTTCTTGCCCAGAACCTGTGAGCGATAGGTGCCGCAGTTTGTCCAGCCGGTATCCGGATCCTGAGTAACCAGATAGCCGGAGGTGCCGAAGAAACGGCCGCCGTCATCTGGATAAAACCAGGGAGCGGGAAAGTTTGCCAGATCGACCTCGTCCTTCGGAATGATGTTTTCCATTACCGGCGGATTGTCTACGAATGTGGGTTTGATCATCTGCTTGGTGGTCAGCTCCATCCATTTCCTGGAAAGCTGACACATGCTAAGCGACGGGTCTTGCTCCAGACAGATGGCGATACGTTCAGGTGTGGTGAAGGCACTGGTGAAGACCGGAATCGTATGCCCTTTTACGTTCTCATAGAGCAGTGCCGGACCTTTCTGCTCTTCGTTAACCTTGGATACATGAGCGAGCTCAAACTTCGAGTCCACCTCTGTTTCGACGCGATGTAGTAATCCGTGAGCATCCAGTGCTTCGATGTAGGTGCGGATGTCGTTGATGGGTTTCGTTTTAACTGTCTCGCTCATGTGAGTCTCCTTGTTTTTTCTAGTGGGTGAATGGTATTCGCTGTCTTGTCGGCCTCTTGCCTCTACATTAGTTTCTTTCCCCGCAGCATGCTGGAAAGGATGTAATCCATGGCGGTTGCACCCGCATCGGTGGTAACTGGTTTTTCTTTATCGCTCCACACTGTTTCCGGACGCGCCTGTAGAATGAAAATGTTACCGCCGATCGGCAAGTCCTTATCCACCGCCCACTCAATGTCCATGGGACGTCCGTAATGCTTTTCGATCTTCTTGCCCATCCAGGCCAGGGCGGTGATTTCATCGTCTACCAGCGACTGCACTTGCTGCCGTTCGGGGGGTAGTTCGATGGCTTGGCTGGTCTGCGTCTTGGTATCGACCGTGTAGTAGAGTTCCTTTTTCGAGATCGTTCTCTCGAGGATATCCAGCGTGACTTTGTTTACGACAAAGTTGTCTGGCGTCACCTCGCCCGAAACCACTGATTCGCCGAAACCGAAGTTGGAGTCGATGACGATCAAAGAACGGTCACCATTGGCCGGATTAAGGGTGAACATCACCCCAGACGTAAAGGAATTGGCCATTTTCTGTACGCCGACGCTGATTGCCATGTGCTCATCGTCGAAGTTTTGGTTGGCCCGGTATGCAATGGCTCTCCCCGTGTACAGGCTGGAGATGCAGCGGCGGATGTGGTGCAGCACCTCATCGGTGCCGCGGATCCAGAGGTAGGTGTCCTGCTGCCCGGCGAAACTTGCTCCGGGAAGATCCTCGGCTGTGGCACTCGAGCGCACCGCTACCGGAGTCGCCGGCAGACAGCAGCGTACCGAGAGCTTACGGTAGTGTTCGGCTATCAAGTCCTCCATTTCGGTGGAGAAGGTCAGGTTCTCGATCATCTCGCGAATCGTCTCACTGACCTCTTCCAAGTTGTTCATATTTTGGATGTCGAGCCCGTTCAGCAAAGATTGAATTTCCCGGCCGACTCCCGCCTTGGCCATGAAACGCCGGTAGCCTTCGGTGGTTACGGCGAAGCCGGGAGGCACTCGGATTCCAGCATTGATCAATTCGCCGAGGGATGAGCACTTCCCCCCGACCAAGGGGATCGAATCTTTCCTGCAGTCCTCAAGCCAGCAGACTAAAGGCAATTCGTTACTTGCCGAATTTTCTGCAATTGAATCCATGAGTTTCTCCTTCTTGGTCAGCGCTCAATAGTCACGATGCCTGACGAGCCATCGATGCGGAGCTTCATGCCGGTTTTGATTATTTTGGTTGCGTGTCCGGTGCCGACGATCGCTGGCAGTCCGTATTCTCGGCAGACAATGGCCGCATGGCTCATGACACCGCCTACATCGGTCACGCAGGCCTTGATCTTGGCAAAGGCCGGTGCCCAGGACGGCGAGGTTGTGGGCGAAACCAGGATCTCCCCCTCCTGCAAGTCACGGATCTCGTTAGCACTGCGGCAGACTCGAGCTCGGCCCTCGACGATGCCTGGACTGGCGGCAAATCCCTTCAATTCTGTGATGCTATCGGGGTCCGAGACGTCTTGAACTGCCGCCCAGTCGGCCAGGGAATTGTTAGTCACCCCCCAAAGCACGATGGTGAAAGGTTCCTGAATTACCTCGGGAGCGGTGCCCAGAGCGGCCGGGGCACTCCAAGCGTGGAATTTTTCCATCACCCCCTTGCGCCAGGCGATCTCGGGCGGCCACACTGACGTACCGCGTGGTTTGACCCCGGTGGCCCAGGCCGTGACTACGTCCCAGAGGCCTTGTTTGATCTCGTCGCGGCGCAGATACCAGATGTCTTCGATATCTTCGATGAGACCGTGCTCCTTCATGATTGCTGCAACTTCGCGGATCTTTCCCCAGAAGACCGAATGGAACCAGTGTTCGATGTAGAAGAGATGGTTTTCCACATAGGGGAAGACCGTCCTGGAGGTGCTGAGTAGTTCGTCGAAGGTCTTGCGGTCCTCCTCCGACTCGATCAGATCGCGGTACTCGGCGGTGATGCGGTCGCGCTCCGCGCGTATCTGCTCCAGAGGACGTTCGATGTCCACCCCCTCCTTGAGTTTCTTGATGTAGGTGGCGATTCCCATCAGCGGAATGTTCAGATCGTCGTTCCAGCTACGGTCTTTGTGCGACCAGCCGGTTCCAGAAGAGATGTAGAACCATGGGTAGCGAGCCTCTTCGTGGCAAGCGAGCCATTCCTGCCCATTTGGCAGCGCCTTGACTGCCGCAGTAACCTCGAGCCATTCCTGGCTGGAAGTGATGGCCTCATCGACTCCCAGATCGATGGCTTTTTTGGCCAGCTTCTTCAACTCGTCGTCGGAGCGAAACATGATCACGTCTATGCCCGAGATCATCTGCGTCACCCGCTGCTGTGGAATACTCGGGAACTGCTTCTGGACGAAATCAAGAAAGAAGACGTAGGCGGCATAACCAAGATTGAGAAATTCAAAATGGTACTGCCAGCACTTGATGCCGAGATTGATCAGATCGTCGTAAGCCTTGATCAGGTGGTAACCCTTGGATTCGCCCACCGCGTCTGTCACTACGCTGAGTTCTTCGAGCTCAGGCAAATGAGGAATCTGTAACTCCTCGAGTTCCTTGATGGTAGCTTCGGTCTTTACTTTCCATTTGGCTTCCAGGGCGTCCCAGTTTTTGTAGTAGTATCCGGCGCGTTCCATGAAGTTCGGAACACGGCGACCAATCTCCTCGGGGTCTTTCACGGCCACCGGCGAGATGTAGACGTAGCCGTTGATTATTCGATGGTCGACGCCGCGCACCGGCGGGATCTGGAAAATGCGGTTATTGAATTGGGACAGGGCCAAATACCAGGCTTCGTCCCAGATTGTGTCGAAAGGATAGAGCGGCTCGGGGTAGTGAAGACCATCGTAGAACCAGAACGACTCTTCCTCATGTGCTTTGCGTTCTGGATCGTCGGTGCTGAACTTGTATTGGTACGGATACATCCTTTCCCAGCCTTCGGTCCCGGGAATGTCTTTGATCTCATGTGGACTTGGAAATTTCATTTCTTGTTTCCCTTTTATTTTGTGAGTGCCTGGTTACAAGCATGAATGTTATTCCCTCGGGCTCAACTTGAAGCTCTTAAAGATTACTAAAAAACGGTGTTTTAAATTCTTTACAGAAATGCTGTAAGCCAACCTTAAAATTCTTGACCGCCACCCTAGTTGTTAGCACTTGGCGTGCCAAACATTGTTATTTTGTTAAAAAGTCTGGGTTCACTAGCCTGGTAGGCTACTTAAACCAGTGATGTCATGCGGGATTAAAAATCTATTGTGCCCGGGGAAATACCGTCAATAAACAGTCAACAGCAGGAAGCAGGTAATCAGCTATTGATCATTTCATGATTTTTGCTCTGGCAGGATTAGCCAATTTAATCATTTGGTGAACTGTTGATCGCAGAGAGTCAGACGTCGCCCCGATGGAACGGGGAACAGATTCTGGTTTAACGTGGATATTCAGACTGACTTCAGCGTTATAGATATCTAACTTTTTGTCGGAAGAATAGTGTAGGTGCGCTGGGTGGAAGGTTCACAAAAACATTGTGCAGGGGAAGATGGGACATCAGCCGCTGGTGATTTTTTAATCAGGGCACACAGGAACTCATAATGAGGGTGGCAAGTTCAGATTGATCTCATCACGGTGCCCAAGTCCGACCTCGTTGTCGATAAAGTAGAGACGTTGCGGGACAATCTTGAACCAACGCACCTTGGCCAGAGCCTTGACTATAGCGGCAGGAGCCTGGGCAAGTTTGCCGACGACGGGAAACTTCTGACCGTAGAGTCGGCGAGCTGTTCTTTCCTCCTCACCAGAGATCTCAGTGACAACTCCTTCGATCTGCAGCCCCTTGATTTCCAGCCAGTCGGTGTAGTCTTCCTGTATAGTTACTGCCACGCGAGAGCATTGAGCCAGATTCAAACAGTGACGGCTGGTTGGTGAGGAGAGGAAATAAAGCGTATAATCGGCATGGACATAAAAGACTGCGGCAGCCCACAGATCATTGTCGCCATGTGTGGCCAGGGTGGCTACCTGATGATCACGGAGATAACCTTGCACGCGTTCATTTAGCCCTTTCTTCATTGAGACGGATTGATCAACGGGTCGTTGGCAGGGCCATCGTCACTCCCAGCAAACTCGTCTTCCTGGAGGCGTCCGAGGCGATAAGCGAGTTGCGGCCGGGTCAGACCGAGAAGCCTGGCTGCTGCGGAGAGGTTACCGCGCACCTTGTCCACGGCAGTTTCGACCAACATGGCCTCAACCTGCTTCAAGGTCATGGCACCGCTGAAAACCATCTCACAAAGCTCTTTTCCTGACTCTCCAGGATTAGTATCCAAACTGCCTTTACTGTTAAGTACAAATTCCAGTGGGCTATCATCACTGTAGGACGAAAACATGTGGTTAACCTCTATCCGCCCCCCTGATGGCGCAAGCAGAACACCTCGGTCGACCATGTTCTGCAATTCACGGATGTTGCCTGGCCAAGAATAACCAAGGAGCGCCCGCTTGCTCTTATCAGTGAAGCCGCGCAATTTCTTGCCATGAATCGCAGAATATTTTGCCAGGAATCTATTAGCAAGGGGTGAAATGTCTTCCTTGCGCTCTCGGAGAGGCGGGATGTTGATCTGGTAGGCGTTGAGCCGGTAATATAGATCAGCGCGAAACTTGCCGGTTTTGACCAGAGACTTCAGGTCAACGTTGGTCGCCACGACCAGACGCACATCAACCTTGCGGACTTTCTCATCACCCAGACGTTCAATCTCCCCTTCCTGCAGGACCCGCAGGAGCTTGGCCTGTGCCGAGAGCGGCAGGTCACCGATCTCATCGAGAAATAGCGTTCCGCCACTGGCTCGTTCGAAGCGGCCGGGGCGAGACGCGAGGGCACCTGTAAAGGCACCCTTTTCAACGCCGAAGAGTTCTGATTCCACCAGATCGGGAGGGATGGCAGCGCAATTGATGGCAACGAACGACTTGCTGCTACGAGGCCCCATGTCATGCAAAGAACGAGCAAAGACCTCTTTTCCAACGCCTGTTTCACCAAGTAATAAAACTGTAATCCGGCTATTGACCGCCTGTTTGAGAAGTTCATATGCGGCAAGGAAAGTCGGCGCATTGCCGACGATATCAGAGGGGAGTTTATCCTCCTTGCCAATAGCTGAGCGCAATTGCACGACCTGGGTTTGCAGATCTATGAGCTGTTCGACAATCGATTCCTGATTAAAAAAGTTAACTTGCTCGGCACCATCCTCCCATTCCTCAATGGGTTTGCCAATAATGCGACAGTTTTTATCCCCCTTGCCGTAACAATCAACTTCCTTGTACAAAATTGGCCGCCCCATGAAAGCCGAAGTATAACCACAGGCGTAGCCAATCTGGGTCCAGCAGACGGAATCTGAATTGATTCCATATTGGCGACGGTGCCAGAGTGCTTCCCAAGAATGTTCCCAGAGAAACTCGCCATAAAACTCGCCGGCATCTCGATTGAACTCGACCTTGATAGGGGTTACCTTGACTTTTCCTTCCAACATATGGAGTTTCGGGCCAGTCATGAAAATTTCTGTATCATTAGCACTCGGGGTACGCGTGCGTATGAGTTCGGCGTCGCGGGCACCGGAAGCATAGCCCATACGGCTAAGAAGACCGCGAGCACGAGCCATACCAAGAGTCTCGATTAACTCTTTACGCAGGGTGGCCTGAGCCTCGACGTGGATCAAGAGCATACGGTGCTCATGAAGCCAGATCTGGCCGCTTTCAGCACAAAACTGCACCTGTGAGCGCAAGTCATCACTAATCGGGTTCAGGGTAGCTCGTTGCCGTTTGCTGACTTTGGACATAAGTACCATCTAAAGGTTTGTTGAAAACATTGCAACTGCGACACGAAAACTGATCAAACGTTACATGTTTTCAGACGCGACGAGCATCGTAATCCTTGCGAAGACAGTGACTTAAGCCAAAGGAAAACGATTCTAAAACGATGTTAAGTTAACACTCGCAGTCATCATTTGGCAAGTGAGAACAGAGGATTAATTCAGGCCGTTTGGCCTTTGAGGCAGGAAAGCAAAACCATTTATAGAAAATGGTTTAATTTGCCGATACGGTAGACAACCTATAGTTTTTTCCTTAAACTTTAATATTTTATCACAAAGTGGTCACAAGCCATGCCCTTACAGAACCAGCAGGCGCTTTGTGGTGCTGATGGGACCTTGGCCTTTGATAGCTCAATCGAGAATCAGGAGAGTATGGCCAATATCAACAGCATCTCCTTCCTTGATAAAGAGTTGACCTATAGTTCCATCTCGATCAGCAATGATTTCGTTCTCCATTTTCATTGCCTCAAGAATAATGAGCAGGTCGCCCTCCTGAACCTGCTGCCCAGTAACAACCTCAAGCTTCCAGATATTACCGGCGAGCGGAGCAACCACACCATTTTCGACGACTGCAGGAGCACTCGCGACAGCTACGGAAGCGGCCGAAGTCAAGCCGCTATTGCTGCCGACAAAGCTCAAAAGAATTGCACCAATATCAACGGCATCACCCTCATTAACCTGAATCTCTGCGATAACACCTGATTTCTCAGCCACAACTTCATGTTCCATCTTCATTGCTTCGAGAATAAAGAGCAGGTCTCCTTCTTCAACTTCCTGCCCCGGTGTCACCTCTATTTTCCATATATTCCCGGCAAGAGTGGCGTTGACTGTGTCTGCTGCGACGGTAGCAACAGTTGCCGCCGGTGCTCCAGCAGCAACAGCGGCAACGGCTGCTGCAGCCGCACCCTCTGCACTGGCAACCTGAACCACAAAACTCTTTCCACCACCAGTCACGGTGTAGACATCACCACCGGCAAGCGCTGAAACTGACTCCGCAGGGGCATCTTCCTTACCTGTCGGAACGGGCTCAAAGGCATCGGGATTGCCACGGTTTTCGATAAATTTCAATCCCACCTGTGGAAACAGCGCATAAGTTAGAACATCCTCGATCTCGTTCTCTGCCAGGGTGAGTGCCTTTTCTGCTGCTATTTCGCAAAGTTCAGCGGTAAGCTTCTCCACTTCAGATTCAAGCAGATCGGCCGGACGACAAGTTATCGGCGTGGCACCCTTCAGGATTTTTTCCTGAAGCTCCTTGTTCACCGGTGCCGGGGTCGTCCCGTATTCACCTTTAAGAACAGCAGTCGTTTCTTTAGTGACTGCCTTGTAGCGCTCTCCAGACAGAATATTTAACACCGCCTGACTGCCGACAATCTGCGAGGTCGGGGTGACCAGAGGCAGAAAACCGAGATCTTCGCGAACCAGGGGAATCTCTTCAAGCACCTGATCGATCTTGTCGCTGGCTCCCTGTTCACGCAACTGGCTTTCCATGTTGGTCAGCATGCCACCAGGGACCTGCGCCATGATAATTCGCGAATCTATTCCTTTAAGAGCGCCCTCGAACTTCACGTACTTTTTACGCACCTCGCGGAAATAAGCGGCAATCTCCTGTAGCGGAGCCAGATCAAGGCCGGTCTCATGCTCGGTTCCATCGGTCATGGCGACCAGGGTTTCCGTGGGGGAATGCCCATAAGTCAGGCTCATGGAAGAGATTCCGGTGTCGACACCGTCAATACCAGCCTCGATAGCCTTCAGGTAGGCGGAAGTAGACATGCCAGTCGTAGCATGACAGTGCATGTGAATGGGAATATCCAAAGTTTTCTTAAGTTTTTTAACCAACGCGTAGGCCGCGTAAGGGGTAATCAGACCAGCCATATCCTTGATACAGAGCGAATGAGCCCCCATATCCTCGATAGTCTTGGCCAGATCCACCCACTTGGCAAGGGTATGAACCGGGCTAACGGTGTAGGAGATGCAACCCTGGGCATGTTTGTCCTGCCTGATAACCGCCTTGATGGCCGTCTCGAGGTTGCGGGGATCGTTCATGGCATCAAATACACGGAAAACATCGATGCCGTTAACAGCCGCCCGCTCGACGAATTTCTTAACAACATCATCAGCATAATGACGGTAACCCAGGATATTCTGGCCCCGGAAGAGCATCTGCTGCGGGGTGTTGGGCATTGCCTTTTTCAGGGCCCTGAGACGTTCCCATGGGTCCTCACCCAGATAACGGATGCAGGAGTCAAAAGTGGCTCCACCCCATGTTTCCAGGGACCAGTAGCCAACCTTATCCAGTTTCTCTGCGATTGGCAGCATATCGTTCAGTCGCATGCGAGTAGCGAACAGAGACTGATGCGCATCACGTAGTACCAGTTCAGTGATACCCAATGGTTTCTTGACCTTACTCATAGACCTACCTCGCTTTCATATTGTCACTCAGGGCCTGTCATTTCTGGCAAATCGGTCGCTGAGTGTCTCTTTTTAATCCTAATTGTATATTTGCATGGGTGGAAACGACTAGTCAACTATTTTTGAAATCCGATTCCGCAGAATGGAACTGGCAAGAAATAAACGGTATGCCTTTAGTCCTGATATTGGACCGGAAAAGTTCTTTATTCAGGCTTCGGAAAAACAGAAGAAATGTCCTGAACACTATGAGATTGCCTGGGACGAAATTTAAAACAGGAGTCTGTGTCGCACTCGCTTTGGCGCATGGGCCATGATTGAAGCTATGACGAAGACCAGCAGTACTGTTTCCTGCGGTGGTAAAAAGCCATGGAACGCGGCTCCCATAAAGATGATTTTCATCAGCGTGGTCATACCCGAGAGTTCCCGATAAGATTGACGATGCCGCATCCATTCGGAGATAAAGAGCAAACCACCGCTGAGAAAAGCGACCACAACATATAGCATCGGTGGCCCAGGAATGGCATCGATTAGGTAGGCCGCAAGAAAGACTGCAGCCCCAACCTGATGCACCGCCCTGATAAGAAGAGAAAGATGAAGAACCCAGTAGGGACGGTAGCCAATCCTTCCCATTTTCACGTTGTCTTCACAAGCGTTTCCGGGCTTTTCCCGCATTGGTTACCCCAAAGGTTTTTCCATAAGATCCTCACTCGGATTGTCGGATACGTCGGCAACTATTGCCGATTGATCTGCATCACCATATCGCAATTCTCGCGTTTTCAAGAAAAATCCCACATGCACCCAGTCTATGTACTTACCCTGTGTTGCAGGATATGAATCTTACAATTTCGGGGATACACCTCCACGATAGGACCTGTCTTTTATCTGCCTTGCTGAGTATAGGTTAACTCAGGTTCAATTCAGCCTTTAGATGTTCTGGCAATCTGCGCAACTATCTTAGCGACCTTTTCTATGCCATGCTTGCTTATTAACGATTCCAACCCTAGATCTATCTCATCGCGCCTCACTTCTTTTACATCTACCACCTCTTCCCTTTCCACGTAAGTCAGGGCGTCACAACAGCACACCTGAACACACATCGGTTCTGCCAGCGGCGGAACCGATTCACACATATCGCATTTTAGAGGTAGATCGGAATCTGGTTCTTTGAACAGGTCTCTGGACGGGCAGGAAACAGTACAGAAACTACATTGTGAGTAATCCTTACCGTTAATCGTATACGTATTTCTGCCAGCGCATTCAGCTGACGAATAATCACCCGCCCGGATTGGCAGATAGACATCCTTACGGTCTTCCACAATCACCCGAATACGTGATCTCGCCGGATTGGTGCTGCTGAATTTCGGCTCGGCGTGAAACCCGGAACATGCCATTTCGCAGGCGCGACAACCAATGCATTTATCAAGATTGACCTTTATTTCCTTAATAATTCTTTTTTTCAACCCATTACTCACAGCTTCCCCCGTCATTTTGTATTTCCCTGCCTTCTATCAATACCATTCAGGAAGGATCGCCTTCACTCTAGGATTCCCCGCTGGATGAAGTCTTTGCTCACGTAATTCAGGCCCAACTTGTCTAAGGTCTCCCTAGTCGGAATACCATCATTATTCCAGCCTTTAAACTCGTAATACATATCAAGCAGCTTCTGCTCGTTCTCGGGTTCACGCTTCTGCCAATGGTCTTCCGGGGGCCTCTCGTCAGCCCTTCTCAGACCTCTCCTGATATTCAGGGCCCGAACCAGGTTCCGGTTCCGCCTGGCCACCTCCCAGAGTTCGTCCGAATCAAGCTCGATCCCGGACGCACGCGTAATGAAATCCGGCATATTGTAGATATGATAAGGTGGACGACCGCCAAACTGGCCCCGGAATGAAGAGAGAAAAGCACAGGTACCGATGGCATCGTCAATGTAATGCATAGCCTCGTTCCAATCGCAGATATGGACAGCAGCCTCCAATGATACGTTGGTTCGCGGTTCCCACTCCATAAACCACTTCTTGAACCGCTCAGGGGCGGCATCCCAATTCTTGACGAACTCTTCCCGCTCTTTCTTATCAACAATTGGTGCCTGTGGGTAGGATCCTTCTATCTGGGTGATATTCATTTTCTCACCGGTGGCATACATCAGAAAATAAGGATAGTTAACGTAACCCAACTTGATCGGCACCTGCTCAAATTTCTTTATGGTATTATGATCGTATTCTTCTGCACCATTACCAATCTGGCGAGCCGCCGCATAGATGCCATTGGCCAGGACATCGCCAATTCCTTCGCGTCTGGCGATCTTTTCAACCAGATAGAAAAAGCGAGAAGTGTTAATATTATAGCCCTCGACAGTCTCGCCATCGGCACCCGGGAAGTCTGGCAGATCCTTGTCGGTAAGGATTCCCGCCTCATAGAGTTCGATTGCGAAGGCAATCGTCTGTGGAGTTGAGTAGGCATCCATCCCGTACTCCTGGGTGATGCCAATAATATTGTAGTCAAAGTCGAGGTCACCAAAGGAGCCCATCGCGTAGGTCAGCTTGCTGTAGCACTTCTGAAAGTAAGGCATCCGACCCGGATAGTTGATTGCCTGATGGCAGTCCTTTGGGCAGTTATGACAACCGGTCCAGCGCATCCGCAATTTGTCTTCCAGCGATATCCACTCCTCTTCCATCTCCTTGGTAAAAAACTGATTTCTCCGGGTGCGGGCATTGCCCCAGGCAAAGTTGTCGACGTGAAATTCGTCGCCTTCGCCGTGGGCCATAGAATCACCACAATCTTTATTATCGTACATCTCTTTGTACATGGGGATGCTGATCTCCGCCAACTCAGTCGGCTGGGCGATATAGACATCCTTTGTTCCGCGAACGACGATCGCCTTGATCCGCTTGTCACCCATGATCACGCCGACACCACGAGAGGCACTGGAGTTGGCATGCTCAATACTGGCCATATATACCCGGTTTTCACCAGCCAGGCCGATAGAAGCCACCTGGGCATTGTCGTCACCTACCTCCTCCTTCAGGATAAGTGCTGTTTCCTGAGCACCCTTGCCACGAAGATGGGTCGCATCACGTATTTCCACCTTGTCATTATTTATCCACAGGTAGACCAGATCGTCAGCCTTGCCGCGAAAAATGAACTTGTCGTAACCGGCGTACTTCATCTCTGGCCCAAAAAAACCTCCGAACAAAGAGTGCGAATAACGACCAGTTTGTGGCGAAAAAGTATCAACCGACGTACGATTAGCGCCGGGAACTGGTGTGGAATGCAAAAGACCGGTACTGAAGATGAGGAGATTCTCGGGATCAAGAGGGTCGATTTCAGGCGGAACCCTGTCCCATAATATCTTCGCGGCAGTACCCTGCCCCCCCAGGTAAAGCGCAGTCAATTTTGGGTCCGTCGCGACTCTTTCAATGCTTCCCCTAGAGAGATCGATCTCTAAATCAAACCCTGTCTCCGCGTACCTCATCTTCTTGCTCCTTCTGACAGTTCGTCAGACTTATCCCTGCTACCACTTTACAGATACCTACTGCTAACAAACACGCTATTTATGTAAACAGGTACCACAATACCATTTTGACTGTCAAGAAATTATTGCCAAGTTTTCAGTCCGTAATTAATTTCACCATGGGGCTATCTTCCATAATCAATATTGCATTAAATTACGGCTTTTGCAGTGGAGGGAAATCCGCAAGGATGACAAGCAAGACACTTGAATCCGAACATGGGAAGAAATCGGGACATGACAAGATTATGGTGTAGGGTGCCATGTCCACGCCCGAGCATTGCAGACGCTCCCATCACCTGCGTCACACGTCCTCTTAAGCAAACCGCGTCGATGATAAACTTTCCGGGAGCCAGTCCGAAAATCCAAGCTCGGCTGCAAACCCAATTGCTTAATTCAAATTTCGGCTCCTTTTGACCAATAGCTATGGCTATGGCTATCACTCTCAAACGAGCCCAAACCTGTTCTCAAACTCCTGAGTTTTCGCTTCACCCTTATTGTCGGACAGACTTCTATTCGAGTTCTTTCCACTTATAATCGATGAGCTCCAAAAGGACGCCATTCATTTTTTTGGGATGGAGAAAAGCAAATTCGCAATCTCGGAAGGGGCGAGCCTTGCCGGTATCATCGTCGGCGAGAGGCTCAGGGTTCGGAATAAATGGATAGTCCTTTTCCTCAAGCTCCCGAACAGCTTCGCGGGTGTTCTCCACATTAAAGCTGATGAGCATGACTCCTTCACCGTTCTTCTCGATCCACTTACCCACAGGGCCGTCTGGTGAGGTGGACTCCATGAGTTCAAAACCTACGCCAGCCAGCCAGTAGCGGGCGACCCGGATCTTTTCAGGTTCATCAATGTAAGGATCATCCGGTTCCGATTTACCAAGGATGGGCTCCCACACTTTCCTCGCGGCGTCGAGATCTTTTACGGCAATACAAATATGGTCGATCTGTTTACTCTTCATAGTATATTCCTCAGCTTGTACGGGCTCTCATGCTCAAGAAAGTGACCCGTTTATATTCTGCCATGTCAATAGCCAACGGACAAACAACCTACTGGCGATTCTCAAATTAAACTATCACGGTATTTCTGTACCACATTACCCTTTAACCGTCAAGGCTTTATTCCCGTTAAGATAGTTGCGGTTTACACTTTTTCTAACGGGTTTATTTCCAAGTCTATTTCTGGCATAAGAAAACAACTTGCACCAGAGCAGCAATCATGGTACTAGAATACCATATTATGTCTTTTGCATAGAAAAACAACCTCAAGCAAAAAGCAACAATTCATTTATAATTTTTATGGGTTAGATCCCAGCAGTGTAACTTTGCTTGCGTCGTTGCCTGCGCACTCAAGTAGATCTGCACTGGATATAACCTCAACGGGATATTGATATGTCAGACCAGATCACCATCCGCAATGCCGTACCAACCGACCTTAATGTAGTTATCTCACTGGATAGCGTGGGTACTGAAAAGGAAAAACCAGCCTACTGGAAAGATGTGTTTGACCGTTATCTGAACGCAGGGAATAGTGACCGGATAATTCTTGTCGCTGAAACAAGTGAGGATGTTGTCGGTTTCATCGTTGGTGAAGTGCGCGCCTGGGAATTTGGTTCACCTCCTTGTGGCTGGGTGTTCGCTTTGGGCGTCTCGACGAAGACCCGTGAAATTGGCATTGGCCACCTCCTGTTCAAGGAGCTATGCTTACGTCTGAAACAGGCTGGAGTAACTTCTGTGCGGACGATGATAGCCCGGAAGCAAAAGCTTGTCCTGTCGTTTTTCCGCAGCCAGGGCTTGCGAACAGGGCCATATATCGAACTGGAAAAACAGCTTGATTGACTTTATACACAGGAATCAACCATGAAGTTACAAAAAGCCAGCCTATTTGCCCTCTATGCCGTACTCGAGCTTGCCAGCGATCCCGAACGCCAGCTCTCAGCCACTGATATCGCGGATAATTATGGAATCTCCACTCACCATCTCGCAAAAATCCTACGTACACTTGTTCGTTCTGGCCTGGTCCAGGCCGTGCGTGGTGCAGGTGGCGGGTATCGATTTGCCGGGTCAGTCAATCGAACAACACTACTCGATGTTATAGATCTATTTGAAACTCTGGACTCCGAGATCGAGAACCCGAATCTCGGCAATCAAGCTGGCCGACCTATCATGGAAGAACTTCAAAGCATTTCCAACGAGATCGGCGACCTGACCAAAGCAATCCTCGACACGATAACTCTGGAAACGGCCCTCAACAGCAGTCGTCAACAAAACTAACAGACCAACAGATTCGGCAGTATCTAGACGAAAGAGTCTCGACTACCGCCATGGCCATTTTTCCTGACAACTGTGCTTGAAATCAGCTTCCCTTCGCCATTGTCAACTCCTCTTGAAAACAACAGCCTGCCACACCAAGCTTCTGACCGGTCTTTACACGCCGCCCACAGCAGAGAGTAACGGCGGGAGATCAATTCTCTCCGGGCAGGTGTAAATATTCAATTTGTCACCTCGGGCAAAACCAATGACTGTAATATTCAGGTCCTCAGCAAGAGCCAGGGACAAGTCAGTGGGAGCAGAGCGGGCCACAAGAATGGGGATATTCATCTTGGCCACCTTCAGAAGAATTTCCGATGATACCCTGCCACTGAAGAAGAGGACATGGTCAGAAAGATCCAGATTCAGCAGGTAGGCCCGACCAAGGATCTTATCGAGGACATTGTGCCTTCCTATATCGTAGCAGGTAAAGCTAACCTCCCCAGAATGCCCCACTCCGCCATTATGGATTCCACCCGTCTCCTTGAAGAGAGAAGAGTGTTTATCGAGATAGTTGGCATAATAGACAGCTTCATTGAGACCTATCTTTATGGCAGACTTCTGAACCTTGACCAGAGAGGCATCGTTTTCGAAATTGAAAGAAGCCCTGCTTTTGCCGCAACAGGCTGACATAACGCGCCGGTTCATAGCTTCTTTCTGGGCCGGTCTTGGCTGGCCTTCAACCCGAATGGTATTTTCCTCGCAGTGATGACCGATGCTGTAAATATCACCACGGTCACGAACGAAGCCTTCGGAAATCAGGAATCCGATCGTCAACTCCTTGATATGATTCGGTGAGCAAAGAACTGTAATGATCTCTTCTTTGTTGAAGTATAAAGTCATCGGAATTTCCCGAACTATTGTGTCCTCGGTCGGCCGATGGTCCCTACCCCTGACCTTGATAATGGGTAATGTTACGGTTTCGTCTATCATTTTCACATCCCTTCACGACACCTAACAACATTGAAAGAGTCACGGCTGAAAGCTGATAAGCTCATCATACCGCAACTTTCGTGCCTACCAGCATGTTTTGCTACCACATGATTTTAACATCATACAATCACAATACTTTTCCAAACAACGGGACACCAGACAATCGTAACAATAAAGACATCAGTCCCAAAGAATTGGAGATTTCCTCATATATCGGAGACGCTGAAACGCCATAGCCCAAGAAGACCACCCCGTAACGGTGGTGAAAAAATCACCGTTACGGGGAAAGCAACTAGCAGAAGTCTATTTCAGGAACTTATCAAGTCCACCCGAACCTGCTTGCTGCAGCATTTTCGGTGAAAATGCTTTATCAGTAAATTCAGGGTTATTCAAGTTGGTGTTGATAATATCGATATAAGTCGCACGATTCCTCTGGAAATCGATCGCCTGTGTACTATTGAAGGACAGGCCAGGCTGACCATTTTTAGCCGTGGTTGCGAAATAGGTCTGTCGCCACATGCGCCAGAACTCACCTTTGCGGTCATATAGATCGCTTTGATAAAAGAAGGGATACTTGGCATCCATGTAAAGGACTTTCTTTGAGTAGGGATGTTCTTTGGGCGGGATCGCTTCTATGACATAAACTTCCCGCGGTTCCCAATTCACATTGGTCGGATTCCAATAGGGAAAGGCCTGCTCAACATTATCTTCGAAATGCGGTTTGTTATCTGTTTTGTGTCCCGTGACAATACCCAGAATCCATCGTTTACCGATCAGTTTCCAGCCCTGATACCAGAGCGGATAGGCGTTCATTGCCTGGTTGTCGTCATTGAGCAAGTCCATCTTCGGCTGTGGATCCATCCAACTCTTGCCGCCGGCAATCCGCCGGGTTCTCCTGATAGACTTAACGTAGGCCCAGGCATCATCTGACTTACCTGTGCTGTACTGCTTGGTAAAGATCCCTAGCCCGGCCAAGTCGTAGGGCTTGGAGATAACCAGTAAATAACGGGCATGGTCTCCCTTATTCCCAATACTTGCGTCACCTGTAGTGCGGCCCTCCATGATCATCTTAGCACTCTTTGCCTCAAAACGATCTACACGCCCTTTTTCAGCCTCAACAATCGAGACATCACCGGTCGCAATCCAGTTGTCACCCATGACAGGGTTGGCGTAATAGTTATTCCAAGCCAACTTGTAGCCAGCGTCAGGATCATTCTCATCCACTTTTGGGAAAGGAATCCCGGCCTTGTAGTTGCTAACAGCCTTTGTCCCGGTATCGAATTTGGCCAGTCCGGCATTCTTCTTAGTGGCCGCCAGGTAAGCTGGATCCAATTTCAGCTCGGTAGTTTTACTCAACTTCATCTTCAGATCGTAATCTTTGATCCACATTTTCTGGGAGTCCGTCAACAGATCGCCGATCTTGATCCCCTGAAAAGTCTGGTTCTCCAATTCCGCCAGATTGGCCTTGCTCAGGACAGTCCCTTCAGCAACATCCGTAGCCATAGCGTTCCCGGCAAAGATCAGCATGAAGAACATCAAAGCGACCGCTTGGCCTAACCTCTTGAGTGTTTGAAATTTCATTTATCGTCTCCTATATGCTGGTATTATTGATGCCGTCTCTCTTGCACCAATTAGAACTGGTAAGTAATTCTGGAGAACCATTGGGAGCTGTTGTCAAACGAACCGAACAGGGTAGCTCCGCCAGGCGTATCACTCTTAGTCCCACCATAGAAGAGATCCAGCTCAGTTTTAACACGCCAACTCGGACCGAATTGAAATTCCACCGAAGGCACAAAGACCCCGCCACCGTTGCTAACATCATTAACTGCCACGATTTGACCGATAATCGTATCATTTTTGTATGGGAAGGTCAGAATAGCGGTGGTCCAGGTCGTATGCTCATCCTCAGAACTGCCGAACGCGTTGGTGATCCCTTCACTTTTTTTGTAATCAGCAATCCAGGTATCGAAAATCTGCAAGCTCAACATGCCCTGACTACTAGTGCCGATATAATTCTGCAGGCGCATATTGGTGTCGAGACCGATCATGGTTCGCCAGGTATCCTTCTCGATCACCTGGGAGTAGGGACCGTAGTTGAAGGGATTATCAGGAATAAAAGCGGCTTCAAAACGGTAGACTGAATCAATGTAAGGGATGTAACCACTCATAGTACCGCCATAGATATCTATTTCTGGATAAATAAAAGCAATAGGGGCAGGACTTAAAGGTGGCAGCGGGAAGTCTTCTGCGCCGAAAATCACCGGGTTCTGGGCTTGGGTACGGTAATAGTTCAGAGAGTAATCCTGATCCCATAATGTCCCAACCCAGCGGGCTCCGTAGTGCATGTCGTCGGTATCACCCTTAGAGTGGTGGTATTCGATTGGGATCAGAGACCCATTAAGATCAAAACCTCTGCTGCCGTTCTGCGACCAGCGGCCACCAAACATATCGTAAGTGTTGCCAATGTCTTCTTCATCGTCGAGACCCGGGCGTACGACTATCTGCAGACTGCCATCCAACTCGGGAATATCGATGGTGGCAGTGGTCAGGATGAGAGGCTTGCGCCACTCTTCGTTCTCTGGCTCCAAAAATGAGCGCCAGGATTGGTCGTAACCATGCACCACGTCCATGGCCTGGAAGAAGTCTGTCTCACCCCAGACAACCTGCTGCTTGCCAATACGCATATTGACCCGCTCGCCAATTGGGATATCAAGAAAAAGTTCTCTAATCTCGGTCTCATCGTATTCGTCCCGAAAATCGCCGCTACCTCCAGGAACTGATTTAGCCAGATCTTGCAGATCGCCCTGGTAATCGGTAATCTGCTCCCTGCTGAACCTGGCAATAGCGGTCAATTTGGCCGGGCCAACAGGCCCACGCAGCTGGAGCAGCAGCGTCTGCCTATTCATGGAGAGTTTACCTTTATCGTCTCCACTGGTTTCCGGGACATCATCGAGATTAAAGCTCAGGTACTGCCGGGCATAACCATTGAGCGTGAAATCACCAAGCTCCACAGCTTGTGCGTCACCGGGCAGCAGAGTTGCAACCAAACCCAGAGCTGCCAACATTGTCACCCATAATCTACATTTAATCATCATGCATACCTCCTCTTCCCTTTAATGTTTTGGGCTGACGGATTGCTCACTCCGCATCTCTATGCTCCGCCGGACCGTTCAGAAACTATATTATCAACCATAGAAACAGCCTCTGTTTCCTGAGTAACTACTGACTTAGAGCACTCATTTCCAAGGATAAAGCGGGGCTTAAAAAGGTAGATCATGGACGGAATGACCAGTAGGGCACTGATCGCCGAAACTGTCATCCACACCGCTATCAGCAAGCCCATCTCGGCTTGAAAGCGAAGTGATGAGAAAAAATACCAAAACACCACTGAAGCAATCATGGTGGCCGCCGTAATCAGCACCCCTCTGCCAGCAGTCATAAGACCAAAATTGATGCTCTCTCCAAGGTCTCCTGTCTCCAGATAGCCCTCTTTGATCCGGTCCGAAATATAAAAAGCATAGTCCACACCCAAACCTATCCCTAAAGCCGCTACCGGCAAGGTGTTGATATTGAGACCAATACCAGCCAAGCTCATGAAACTGAAGGTGACAGTGTTAGAGAGCAGAACCATAGGTAGAAAGAACAGGCCAGCCTGAGTCGTTCGATAAGCAATGACACAGAAAATGAAGAGCAGCAGAAGAGCTAAGGCAATACTCTGAATCTGCCCGGAGAAAATCACTTCGTTGACTGCAGCCAGAACACCAACCAAACCACCGGCAAGACGGTAACTCGCCCCTGCCATAGGGTTTGCCGCCGCAAAGTCATTGATGGCCTGGATCGCCTTGCGAATGGTGTCCCCGGTATGATCACGGAACATCATCATCACCGAACCGTTCTGGTACTTGTTGTCAGTGAAACGATCAATATCCCCGGGGTCTGATCCGGTCAGGGCAAAGAAGAGCATCTCCGCATTGACGAGGGCATCATCACCGAGCTTGAAATAGCGCGGATTCCCTTCGTGAAGGATCATGTTGACCGGTCTGATCACATCGGCCAGAGAAACCGTGCCGCCAATCTCCGGTTGTGCCTCGATATATTGCTGGAATCGGGAAATATTTTCCAGGATCTCAGGGTCTTTGAGGGCGTTCTCCTTTTCTCCGGCAATGACCACGAACATCCTGTCACTTCCGGGGAAACGGGAATTAATGGCAGCATCGTCCTGGTTGTACTTGGACTCCGGCCAGAGAATCGGTGAACCTGGATTCGAATCCCCGATGGTGATATCTTTGGCGAAATACCCCGACAGCAGCAATACAGCAAGCCCTGTCGTCAGAATCAGGGTCGCCATGCTTTTACTGGTTGACAGTCGGCCGCACCATCGCAGCACAGCTTTCATCAGCGGATTAATAGTCCAGGGGATAATCCGTTTTTCATGGTGAGCACGACACCATGACAACATTACAGGGATCATGACAATGGTACAAACTACCATTGCGGCGATCCATATAGCACCGATAATGGCCGCTTTTTTCAGCAGCGGAATCGGCGTCATGGCCACCACCAGCATGGCGCCCATATCGGTTGCCAGACCCAGCATCCCAGGCCGTAAGAGTTTTGCCAACGCCATCCGCGCCGCGTCAGGGGCACTAAGGTTCCCTTCTGCCCGTTCAGTGTTAAAAGCAGCATTTAGCTGTACAGCATGCGAGATGGCCCGTGCTGAAATGATAAAGATAATGACGATCGCAAGTGGATCCAGGTTGTAATCAAGCAGTTTCATGACCCCAAAGATCCAGATCCCAGAGATCAGCCCTGAAAACAGAGGCAGACACATGCCCCGCAGCGTCCCTTTGCTGATGAGCAGAATCAGAGCAATAACTCCGACAATCAGGAATACAATATTGAGAGTCTCTGGCAGATAATCAAAAATCAAACCAGCTAGAATCGGCTGACCGACAACCTTGATATCAATGTTCGGACTGCTTGCTTTAGCTATAACTTCCCTGATCTGGGGCAGGACCGTCTCGTAATCAATCAGACGATCGATAAAGTCCACTGTAATCAGGGCCGACTTTTGGTCATAAGAAACATAGCTGCCATAAACCATCGGGTTGGAGATGACATCCTTCCTCACCTTATCAATTTCGTCTTGCCCTTCAGGAAGCTCTGGCCACATGATCGGTAGAGTCTCAATCCCTACGTTTGAAGCAATAACATTTTTAAGTTTTTTGGAGGCCAGTGAGACAATCTGAAATTGATTAACCGCATCCACATACTGAAGATCGTCGGTGATCTGCTTAATCGTCCCAAGGGTTTCAATGTTGAAAATGTCACCCTCTTTGGGCTGAACCATGATGGTGACAACGTTGGCACCACCAAAGGTATTTTTGAATTCTTCGTTAGTCTTGACATAGGGATGATCACCCGGCTGCAGATCAGTAAAGATCGTCTTCACTTCCACCTGCACGGCAAAATACCCCAGACATATAGTTACCAGCGCGATGACTGCCAATATTGCAATTCGCCAACGAATACAGAAATCTGCAATCAAATTAGCCATTGTCACTGTTCCCCTTTTCGTAGTCTCTGCGACCTGGTTCGAACGGCATCCATGTCCCTGCGGAATAAACTCCTGCACCAGCACCGGAGATGAAATAGGAGCTACCCATGCTAGTTATCCCCGTATACCAGCCAAAATTCTGAGGGGCCAACTTGCTTACATCCCACGCAAGACCCTGCGCATCGGATGACAAGATCATCCCGGCATCGCCGATAGCATGGTAGTTACTACCATCCCAGAGCAGACCAAAAAGATGAGTCTGAGCCTCACTCTCCACCAGTTGCCAGTTCAGGCCCCCATCAACCGTCGCCAATATCGTCCCGGACAGCCCCACGATTACCCCGTGGGTAGCATTTGAAAAATCGATAGCATTAAGGCTCGCTTCCGTAGGGACGCTGACTAGTTCCCAACTTTCTCCGTTATTCTTGGAATATTTGACGGTCCCAAACTCCCCAACAACCCAAATGGTTTTGTCCGGGGCCACCTTCACATCGTTCCACGAGACATCTTCTTCGGGATGCGCCATACTCCAGCTTTTACCCCGATCGTCGCTCATGAGTACCGTCCCCATGCTGCCGACAACCCACGCACGACCATTGTCAGGGTCGATGTCTGCGCTCAACAACTGGTCTCCGTACGGAAAAGAGGGCACTTCAACCTGAGTCCAGGTCTGTCCTGCATCTTCAGTAACCAGAACGGCACTTTTGTCACCAATAGCCAGCAACGCCTGCTGATCCCATGCGGCAACCTTTTGCAGGTGATTCCGAACCGGTGTTTTCTGAATTTGCCAGTGAACACCACCGTCATCAGTGCGAAGAATCTTGCCATAGCTGCCAACGACACAGATTGACTGACCGTTCTCGTCGAGCGATGCAGCAGAATAGAATGCATCCCTGCGTTCAAAAGGAAACCTCTCGACTTTCTCCACATGCACGGTCGGTTTGACAAAAAAAGCCACCCAGAAAAGACCACAGACAATCAGTAATGACAGCGCCACCTCTGCTACATAAATAAAAACTTTCTTATTCAAAACAGCCTCACTCTCTTTTTGCCTTAGTCTGGGAATAAATTGCTCAGTAGAACACTCTGCAACTCTATCAATCCCATAATAGTCCTACGATCTCTTAGGCGACCGGTCATTCAGCTACTATCTAGCTTGTTTTTTCAGCAACAAAGAGGATTGTGCTAATACGAACAAGCAACCTAACCAACAGCAGTAAAACGATGTTATTGAATGGGGGAAACCCTGTCAACAAAAAAACAGATATTTTAGTACTCGTTTACTTTTATGGCATCAGAAGACACCAAACTCATCTCAACAAATAGCGTTAAGTATCGCTTAAAGTTTTTTACCGTTCAGTCCAATGAGTTTTTATTTATGGTTTCAAGTACTTGCGAATTCAAACAGAATTAGTACGACATAAGGGCTTAATCACCATGATCAACTTCGCAAAAAACTCTGTAAGCACAGGGATAATTATTTTTATTTAATCTTTCCGCTTCTATCTGTTCAATTCAGAGAACAGCCTCTTATTCCGAATACAACAGTGTTTATTTGACATTGATAAGCCCTTATTTGCTGGCAAGATATTGCCATTTCGCAAATATCTTCAAGAGCAAAGGACATCCTAAAACCAAAAAAGGCAGCACTAAATAAGTGCTGCCACAAAAAAACAGTTTCTTAAAAACAGCTGCTTAAAATTTCTTCTGCAGCCGTGCCCAGTCGTGATCAACTTCCGCCTGGATAAGTTCAATATTCTCGAGCGACAAATGCCGATAGCGTTTTTGCGTAGTAACATAATCGGCGACAGAAAGACCATTTGGGCCATAATTCAAGGTGTAGAACTCACCATTTTCTACTTCGTAGAGGGGATAGATACCCGACTGAACAGCCAAACGGGAGGTTTTTGGCCCAGCACTATCAGGAACCCCCCACCCCGTCAGGCAGGGTGTCAGGATATTAATAAATCTCAAGCCACCCTTTATTTCCATCGCCCTCTTTACCTTACGAGCAAGGTCATCCGGATAACCGATGGTCGCGGTTGCCATATAAGGAATATTATGAGCAACCATAATTTCCGGCACATTTTTCTTCGGTGAAAGCTTACCGGCAGGCGTTGAAGTGGTAAACGCCATTGAAGGTGTTGCCGAGCTCTTCTGAGAACCGGTGTTCATATAGCCTTCATTGTCGAGACAGATATAGATAATATCTTCATTTCTCTCGGCAGCGGCTGACAGAGCCTGGAAACCGATATCATAGGTGCCACCGTCACCCGCAATAGCCACTACATTGGTATGATCGTTGCCTTTTGATACAAGTGCTCGCTTGATCCCGGCAGCCGATGCGGCACTCGCTTCCAGAGTTGTCTGGTAGACGGGGATACCCATCGAACTGAGCGGTTGCGGTCCTGAAATAATTGCAATACAGGATGGGGGGACCACAGCAATAGCATCTCTGCCGAGAGTATTGAGGACAAACCGAATCGCCAAGGCTTCACTGCAACCGGGGCAGGCAGCATGTCCGGAACTAAAAACTTTTTCTTCGTTTATTTCATAACCCATTTATCTTCACCCCTTCCAGACAGAGTGGGCCGAGGGTTTTTCACCCATGGCAGATTGGACCATTTCTTTAATGGCAGCGGGAGTGATATTTGTTCCTCCGACCCCAGCAAGATACCCGTGAATTTCCGGCGCATCTTCCAGCCCATACAAAGCAGCCTTAAGCTCTTGGTAGAGAATGCCGCCAGTTCCCGGAGCAAAGTTGCGGTCCAGAACCATGACCTTGGGGATTCCAGCCAGGATCTCGCGGACATCAGCGATCGGAAAAGGCCTGAAGAGCTTGATCTTGAACAAGCCGACCGGAAGCCCATCAGCTCTCAACTCGTCGACAGCATCCCGAACGGTTCCGGTCATGCTTCCCATGGTGGCTATGATAAATTCAGCGCCATCGCAACGATATTGCTCATGAATACCATAACCTCTGCCAACCAGTTCTTTCATCTCCTGATCAGCCTTTTTAGCAACCTGGAGAACTCGCTCCATGGCATCGCCCATATCCCGGCGATGGTTCTGAAACATGACCTGCGAAACCGTATTCCCCCAGGACTCGCCGATCTGAGGATCGAGCCGGTGTGGTGGATTGAAGTCAGGCAGGTAGGCATCAACCTGATCCTGGGTGGCAAGTTCAACTGCCTCCATGGAGTGGGAGACGTAAAAAGCTTCATGAATGACCATGGCTGGGAGCAAGACCTGCTCAGCGACCCGAAAGGCCTGTAAGGTAGTGTCGTGAGACTCCTGACCGTTTTCACAGTAATACTGAATCCAGCCAGTATCTCTCTGCGCAAGACTGTCTGTTTGATCGGGCCAGAACCCCCAGGGGGAGCCTAGCGTCCGATTGACATTGAACATAACGATCGGGGCACGCGCACCGGCAGCATAATGAAGCATCTCGTGCATCAGCAGCAGCCCCTGCGAAGCAGTGGCGGTAAAGACCCTGACCCCGGTCAAAGAGGCGGTGATCGCTGCGGCCATGGCCGAATGCTCGGATTCCATGGTCATAATCTCGCCAGTCATCTCGCCTGCCGCATGGAACTCGGTGATCAACTCGAGAATCGGCGTCTGCGGTGTAATGGGGTAGACAGGCATCACGTTCGGATTGACCAGCTTGACCGCATGCGAGACAGCATGATTGCCACTAAGAAGCAGTCTATTGCTATCTGCTTTCATTTCGTTTCCTCCTTGACACCCATCGCTCCCCGGGGGCATTCCTCCAGGCAACAGCCACAACCTTTACAGTATTGCTCAAGAACCTTGTAATACAACGGCGCATCGGAATCTTTTATGATGGCCATGTCAGGGCAGAAGATGGAACAGTTGTCACATTCGATGCAAGAACCGCAACTGAAGCAACGCTTGGACTGATCAAACGCCTGTGCGTCCGTCAGCCCCAGTCTGATCTCGTCAAAGCCAAACTTTCTGATCTCCACAGCAACTTTGTCACGCTCGCCCGGTTCCTGGGTCGGAAAGTAAAAGGTATTGATATCATCAATGGCTACCTCTTTAGCCTCGTCCGCAAAACCTTCCTCGACCACAATCTTCTGACCGAGATATCTGACGATACTATTGGCGGCTCTTTTCCCGTCCCCGACTGCGGTGGCAACAAAACGTTCGCTACTGGCAACGTCACCGGCAGCAAAGATCCCGACGCGGCTGGTCCGATAGTCGTTGTCGACCTCAACCATCCCCCTGGCAACCTGTACCCGGCCTTCCCAGTCGACCAACTCAGGATCCTGCCCAACGGCCAGAATAACGGTATCGGCCTCCAGGGTAAATTCCGTGCCGGCAATCTCAATGGGTCGAATCACTCCGGGCGGAACGTCCTGGTCGAGTTCTACCTTGATACAGTGAAGTAAAAGGGTCCCGGAAAGATCCTCAACTGCTTTGACCATGGCACCGTCATTCAGGATGGCACCCTCTTCGATCACATCCTCAATCTCGTCTTCAGGAGCGGGCATAACCTCTCTGCCTTCCAAAGCCAGGATTTCAACCTGCCGCGCCAACCTGAGCGCCGACCCGGCAACATCCATTGCCACGCTGCCACCACCGACAACCAGAACCTTACGGCCGAGCTCCATGGGGGCATCCAGTCTAACACTACGGAGAAAAGTGATCCCGTCCAGCACTCGGCTATCGTCTTTGGAAAACTGGGGGAGCCTTTTCGGCTCATGTGCTCCAAAGGCGATAAAAATGGCCGAGTAACCCTGATCGAGTTCACCCAGGTCTTCCCCGGTCAGCTTACGTCCAGTGACAACCTCTATTCCAAGATCGACGATTCTTTTGGTCTCTGCAGCAACCATTTTCTTGGGCAGACGGAACTCAGGGACACCGTAACGCAGAACTCCACCCAACTCGGGATTAGCATCGAAGATGGTCACTTGGACACCTTTACGACGCAGCTGATAGGCACAAGAGAGGCCAGCAGGTCCCCCGCCAATCACAGCAACCTTCTGATCCAATTCGTCTGAGGGGGCAGGGAATTCCCAGCCTTCCCGTATCGCCATATCGCCGACATACTGTTCCAGGGCATTAATCGAAACGGCACCGTCATACTCGGTCCGGTTGCATGCACCTTCGCAAGGACGATGACAGGTTCTACCTATAGCTGCGGGAATCGGATTGTTTTCTACCAGGGTTTGCCACGCTTCCTTGAATTTCTCATTGCGTATCTGCTGTACCCATACCGGGATATCCCCATCGACGGGACAGACCCCATAACAGGGGGCTGGCCGGTGTTCGTGCACGGCAATAGCAGTACGCCAGGTACCGGTATTTAATATATCCGTCGATCCAGTGGTCCAGATCGACGGGACTCTTTTCACTGTACCCGTCATCTAACAACTCCCTTCACTGGCAACTTGATAGCCTTCCATGCAAGCTGCCACGTTATTCTGCACCTTGACCGGGCTCGTTTCACCAACAACCTTTTCCATCAGGTCAACATTGGCATAATCGATTAACCCAAGGGCTGCCCCCACCAGGGTCGTGTTCACAATTCGTCCCAATTGGTGTTTCTTGGCAATCGTCTTGGCATCGATCGTAACAACCTTAAAGTCGCCCAGATGAGCAAACTCTTCAGCGGGAAGTGATGAGTTGATCAACACTATCGTTTGTGCCGTCGCCCCTTTCAGCAGGGTTCCCCCTTCAAGCAGGCTCGGATCGAAACAGACAATGATATCAGGATGTTCTATGTCGCAGCGCATCCTGATTGGCTTATCGTCAACCCGAAGCGATGAACTGACCGGTGTACCCCTGCGGGCTCCACCATAAGTGGCGTAGACCAGGACATCCTTGCCTTCCTGGAAAAACATATCCGCCATGAGCTTTCCGGCCAACTGAGCGCCCTGACCACCCCTGCCTTGTATGATGAACTGCAACATGCCTAATGCTCCCCTGACGACTAGATTTTAAGGAATCCAAGCACCGGCTTGAACACGCCGACTTTCAGCAACAGGAAAAAGATAAAGTAGTGACCGATCAGGTCAGCCACAGTGATCAGAGCAACGGTTCCAGCACTGGCATGAGGCCCGGCATAAATGCTCATCAGCAGGGTAAACACCAGGCCTACTCCAATAGCCAGAGAGAAGAAAGGTACAGCATATGGACCCTTGACCAGCAGGTCAAAAGACTCCCGACCCGCGCTGCCAGTGTTAATACTGCCGATCAAGAAGAGTATGACAATGAGCAGGTTGGCCACCAACAGACCGAGCTCAAGGTTGGGGAGTATAGCGGTGAATTTTTCACTCAGCTCCATGAAACCCATATGCGTCATGAACAAGACCATCGTGGTGCCACCCAGAAAAGAATAGAACATGCACATAACCGGCATGAGAGCAGTATTCCAGATCGGAATGGCTGGTGATGAAGTCAACAGAAAACCATCGTAAACGGCAACTACAAAAGCACAGATCACGGCAAAAATAGTCAGTGGCATATACAATGAACTACCTACCGGCAGGCTAAGGGCGGCAAAACCTGCAACCATCATCAACCCCATTGCCCAGATCCCACGAGCAATCCAGGAAGATTGTGGCCTGGCCATGCCACGCCAAAAACGCCATGGTCGCCCCAGATAGAGGAAATGAGCCCCGCCCTTGCCAACCAGGACGATCAACAAACCAACCAGCATACCAAGGCGGCTCGGCAGAAAAACCGACATGATAAAGAGTCCGGAACCGACCTTGCCGAAGAAGAAGGCGCTGGCGATGAGCCCGGCCCACTCTTTCTGCTGTCGGAATCCGGCAACAAATTCTTTTTCTACCAAGGGGATACTTATACCCATGAGATTTCTCCTAATCTAAATAGTAAATGGACGGATCGGTATCATCTTCGCAAAGGGGCTGCCGACCACCGCGACTGCGGATCAGGCGACTGACCTTGCTTTCCGAATCATCCAGATCACCGAAAATCCGCGCATCTGCCGGACAGGTCTGTACACAGGAGGTTTCAGTGAGGCCCTCATCGATACGGTGTGAGCAGAATTTACATTTCTCAACAATCCCGTCCTGGTGCTCCGCGTACTTGACCTCTTCGTACGGAGTCATTTCCTTGCCATAGTAGCCTACCTTGATTTTTCCTCTTTTCAGATAAATTCGATTATTGTACGGGCAAGCCACGTAACAGGCCCGACATCCCATGCATTTGTCGTGATCTACCAGTACCAGACCATCCTCACGCTTGTAGGTGGCACCAGTCGGACAAACCCGTTGGCAGGGAGCATTTTTACAGTGATTACACAAAACCGGCACGAAGTTCTTGCGGACATTGGGATACTCACCTGAAACCTGATCGAGAACCTTGGTATACATGATGCCTGGACCGTTGCCATTCTCGGATTTACAGGCGACGGTACAGGCTTGGCACCCAACACAACGCTTGAGATCTATAACCATTCCATAACGCATAATCTTTATCTCCTATTCAGCGATAACGCTCAACTTAACTCTGGTGGCTGTCTCCAGGTGTCCGGTCATACCGTCGGTCCACTTGACATCGGACGGTAGCAACTGGTTGAAGTGGGTGGAAATTCTCTGCTTACCCACCGGATGCCGTGACCAGCGACTGATGGTATTAGAGATAGCGATGCATTCCGGATGCACCTCCTCGGTCACCCGGGCAAGCCCCTTGACCTCGCCAAAGGGGGATTCGATCTTGAGAACATCGCCGGTCTTAATCCCCTTGGCCTGGGCTGTCTTACCGTTGATCATCACTCCCAGATGGATCGGCTGACAAGAAATGACCTCCTCGATCCAGGGCATGGTGGTGCTTTCGGAAAAGTTCGACTGTGCTTCCTTGAAAGCGAAGGCGTACATGTCGTACTCAGGGTCGACATTATGTAGTGGGTGGCTATCCCGCCAGACCGGTACCGGCAAGTATGAGGAGGTATCCCATTCACGACCAGCAGCCTTCATTTTTTTGTCCAGGTCTTCACCTACCTCTTTGATGAAGTTGAAGTAGATGGGAATCCGCAGACCTTTCTGAGCAGCAGACATATACAACTCGTCCGGACGCATCAAGCGGGTGGCATGCCCATGCTCCTGGAACCACTCGAGCCCTTGGTCCGGGCCATAGATACTCTTGGCCATCCGGTCGGTCAGTTCCAGGTTACTGTAAACTTTATCTGGTTCCAGATGATACTCAGGAGCCAGGAAACAGGTAAAATTAAGCAGTCCATTCCAATTTGGCAGGAAACCGATCCTCTCAGCCAGATCCGAAAGAATATCAGTCGCATCGCGACCGTCGTAGAGCGGCTTGATAACCGGACGCCGGTAAAAGTATCCCGTAACCATCGGTGATTCGATACAGATCAGCAGGTCCGATTCCAGGTAGGATAGATCCGGCAGGACAATATCGGCCCAGTCAGACGACTCGTTGAGAACGATATCGATCGCGACGATAAACTTGAGCTTCTTAAAGACCTCCTTGACCTTCGGGGTTTGCGAGAGGTTCCACATCGGATTGGAGTGCTCGATGATTAACGCCTCGGGCTGATAGTCGTAGCCGAAGTGTTCAGGATCCATAATATTCGACGAACAGAGGTGGCCTGGATCGATCCCGATCGGGTACCACTCGATCATCTGGAAGCTATCCGGCTTGGCGGAGAAATTCCCCGGGGGATGCAGAAGGTGAGGTTGCGGCTTCATCATGCCATCCTCACCTTCTTCAATAATCAACTGCTGATGGTTCAGCCCAACACCAAGATGCCCGCCGGGAACATCAATATTACCAACTACCAGGTTGACCAGCTTCATGGCCAGCGCATCGAGTCCGCCATCGACGTGGCCGATAGCACCACGGTAGTAATTGACCGCGGCCGGACGATATGGATATTCCTTACCGTCAAGGGTAATATTACTGCCGATACAGGCCGCGTCGCTGTACTCCTTGGCGATCCGGCGGATCGTCTCGGCCGAAACCGAGCAGATTTCTGACATCCGCTCAGGGGTATGATCTACAAGAGAATCCTTGATCACCTGGAAGGCAGGACGACACTCTTTGCCATTAACCTGGTAGCTCCCCTCGAGGGCCATATCCTGAACATCCATCTCGGCATCGAAATCCCTGGCCTGATCAGTCGCTGTATCCCAGACCATAGCCTTGTTATTTTCAGGATTGCGCAGCAGGTTGCCATCTTTTTGGATCAGGTGGATGCCGTTGGTGTGCTTGCGCATAAACCCGGCATCATAAACATTCAGTTCATAGAGCATGGTGTAAACCATGCCGAGCACGAAGGCCCTGTCGGTTCCTGGACGCGTCGCGATCCACTCGTCAGCCTTGGCCGCCCCGGCCGACATGCGCGGCTCGACCACGACCAGCTTCATTCCCCGGTCAACCCGGGCATCGGCCATCCGTTTGATCGACGAAGCCAGGTGCAGGTGGGCCGAGAAGCCGTCACCGGCACCGATCTGGATCCAGTACTTACAGTGGTCATAGTCGTTGATCGCAGCGAAGGCACCATCCAGAATGCCATTGGTCGGATGATAAGCGGCGCCACAGTATTGCCCAACAGTCGAGAAGTAGTGTGGAGAACCAAAAGCAGAACCCCAGCCCCAAATATGAATGCGATGAAAATCGTTGATTGACACCAGCAGCTTGCGTGGATCATCCTCACGAATAGCCTTGAGCTTTTCGGCAGTCGTGCTGAGAGCTTCTTCCCAGGAAATCGGGACCCACTTCGGATCAACTCCAACACCCTTCTCGGGGTTGGTCCGCTTCAATGGAGTTTTAACCCGGTGCGGGTCGTAAAGACGGTTAATCCCCGCCTGTCCCTTGGGACACAACTTGCCTCGGTTGCCTGGGTTATCCGGGTCGCCCTCGATCTTTACCACAACGCCATCAACGACATGAGCCCTTATCGCGCAAGTATGAATACACATTTTACATGCGCTCTTTGCCCAATAATCCTTCTGTGCCACCATTTCGCTCTGTTTCAAGGGTCTTCCTCCTCTTCTTTACAACGATGCCAGATATGATCGAAGCACCCAGACAGTATTATGGTACCTATTTACCTTTTTAGTGTAAAGGCTACATTAGCAGCAAGTCATGTGTCAAGAAAAATAAAACACTGTTTAGTGTTCGATAGAAAACCATATTCCCTCCGAAGGTGCCGGAGAAGGATCTACGGGCCAATGATCAGACCTCTCAAACATCGTTTGTAAAGCAATCAGCAAAGCTTCATGTTTTCTTTACGTCTGCAACCCACATGCCACATCTTCACCGACACCAAACACAGCCAGAACAAACTGTTTTTACACTATTTTTATCAATAACGAGATCAACTTCAGAACCGACCCCAGACGTTTGACTTCCAACATCTTGGGAATTTTCCCAAATATAGGAAACACTACACACAAAATACACTGGAAAGTAAAACCCCCTGCCCAGAGAATTGTGGGTTTTACTTCGTACAAGACATTCTATTGTAATACGAATGCAACAAGGCTCACACATCAACATGAGAGCCTTGGATTACTAGCCATGCCCCCAGAAACCTTGGGAACAGAGGATACTAAATATAGATTAGATTAAAAACTACTGTGTCAGGTACTCAGATACACTGGCCGGCATCGACCCGCACCACTTCGCCAGTAACCATACTTGCCGCGTCAGAAAGCAGAAACAACACTACATTTGCAATATCTTCGGGCAGAGCCAACTTGGGCAGCACACACTCTTGCCTGGCCTTGGCAAGAACCTTTTCGGGCAGGGTCTTAGCCATCTCGGTCATTACCATACCGGGAGCAACAGCGTTCACTGTAATACCTTTTGGACCGAGCTCTCGTGCAAGAGTCTTGGTCAGGCCAATCAAACCAGCCTTTGAAGCGCTGTAGTTAGCTTGGCCAAACTTGCCACGGATTCCGTTAATAGAAGTAATATTAACGATCCGGCCATAACCGGCATTGCGCATAGCGGGTGCCAGCGCCCGTACAATGTTGAATGATCCCGTCAGGTTGACTGCGAGAACCGAGCTCCACTCATCGTCACTCATCTTGACCATGCTGCGGTCACGGGTTATGCCGGCATTATTCACCAGCAGAGACACCTCATCTGGCAACTGTGCAACAACATCAGCGACACAGGCAGAATCTGTAATATTGACTTGGTGGAACTGATACGGAACCTCAGTGCCAGATTCTCCAGGAGCAACATCAAAGACATGTACGCGCGCACCACGATCGACCAATGCATGAGTGATTGCCAAACCGATACCGCGAGCACCACCTGTGACCACCGCTGTGCGGCCTTTAAAATCTTGCAAATCGCTCATTAGATCCCTCGTTGATAAATAGGTAATAGTGAAATGAGTCCTATTTCCAGCTTGAAGACTTCTTCACCAGAGACAGACTCTGCCATTAATTGAGCACCGAACGCACTACCCTGACACCAGCCTAAGTTGTTGACCCACTGTTCAAAATATGCTTTAAGTATTGTAGTACTATTTTGCCTATTTATGTCAAGGAAATATTTGACCTCTTCCTTACGAAGAGCAACAGACATCAAGAGATGCAATAAAAAGGAGCGTAAAATGAGTATTGAGAAGGAAACCATCCAACCAGACGGATGGGCACCTGCCACGGGCTACGCCAACGGCATTCTCGCTCGACCGGGCAAGATCCTGTTTGTCGCCGGCCAGGTTGGTTGGGACGAGAACCATCGCTTTCTCAGCGAAAAACTCGTGCCGCAATTTGAACAGGCCTTAAAAAATACACTGACGATTTTAGCAATGGCAGGTGGTGGACCGGAGGATATCTGTCGCATGACCTGTTTTTGCACCAACAAGAAAGAATACGTTGAAGGCCGCAAAGAACTTGGTAAAATATGGAAAAGTCTGCTCGGCAAGAATTTCCCCGCCATGAGCATGATATTTGTGAGCGATCTCCTCGCCTCTCAAAGCCTGATTGAAATAGAAACGACTGCAGTCATTGCAGAAGAGTAATCGAAACCGGCATACGAACCGTCAAGAACTCTATATTGGCTAGACGCACGGAGGTCTTATCCCCTGACGGGTGTGACAAGAGGGATAAATAACATTTTTCTTGCCATCCCAAAGAGGTTATAGTATTAAGGTACCAAATTATTTATTCTCGACAGATCAAGTCTTCGACCTGAGTAACAAGCTCAAACTCGGATGTCTTGTGCATGACTTTTAAAAAACAATTTATTCTCGATCAACAAACCCTAAACAAGAATAGGAGTTGAATTATGAGCACGTCAAATTCTTCACAGGCATTGGCCCAAGTCCTTAGCAATCTCGCTGATGAAAGCATCAAGGTGGTTGATTTGACCAACCCGTTGGGAGAGGATACCCCTGTCATTGCCCTTCCACCCGAATTTGCCCAATCTCCCCCTTTCAGCAGGGAGGTCATTTCCAAATATGATGAGAAGGGACCAGCCTGGTACTGGAACACCATCACTGTCGGTGAGCACACCGGGACCCATTTTGACACCCCGAGCCATTGGGTAACGGGTAAAGACCTACCCAATAATACTCTAGATAAAATTCCCGCGCAAAAACATGTCGCACCGGTCTGTGTCATCGACACCAGCAAGGAATCAGCAGCGGATGCTGATTTTCTGCTAACTCCCGAGTACATCGAGAACTGGGAACAGACTCATGGTCGCATACCAGCAGGTTCCTGGGTCTTGATGCGTACTGATTGGTCCAAGCATATTGGCGGAGAGACCTTTCTCAACCTGAAAGAAGATGGTTCACACTGCCCGGGACCGAGCGTTGAGTGCATTAACTTCCTGATCGAGCGTGACGTGATCGGCTTTGGTGCTGAGACTGTCGGTACCGATGCCGGACAGGCCCATCTCTTCGAGCCCATGTTCCCATGCCACAATCTGATCCATGGTGCGGGGAAATTCGGTCTTGCCAGCCTGTGTAATCTCGACCAACTACCGCCCACCGGAGCAATGCTCATCACCGCGCCAATGAAAATCGTAGACGGGTCGGGTAGCCCGGTTCGCGTATTTGCCCTGACCCCGGCATAAATTCGGCATGCACAAACAGCGCATTCGGCTGAAAACACTGAATGCCATTGCTTAGTATAAAGGCCGCCCTCGCAAGAGGGCGGCCTTTTTATATTCCCGATTCAACAACAACTTCCGGCTCAATACTTACCTGCAGGAGCTGTTCGACAATAAGGATCTAAGCGAAAAGCCAGAAGCTACTAGTGTCCCGTGCGGTTAATCGTGACGTATAATTCTGAGACATTTTGGTTGCTGTCAAGGCGTGCTGATGAAGGCCTAGCGTGCGTTAAACCAAAGAGGCGCAACGCAGACAGCGGGCAAAAGGGCCATAATTAAAGGATAGGATTAGCCGCACGGGACACTAGTGTCGCAAAGGGCGCAGCAAGCAGCGCCCCTACGTGTTGCGGTATGGCGTTAGCACCTTGCATGATAGTCCTCGAATTTCACCCTTAAATCACCTGGTATCGGCACAGGTGTGCCATCCTCCAGGTTTATGAAGACGAGAACCGACTGGCCATGTAAACGCTGCTCGCCAGCAACGGAACCAAAGAATTCTACAGTCAAGGATGTACTTCCAACCTTCGTCAAGCGTAACGACAAATCGAGTATCTCGCCAAGGCGGCAAGGTTTCAAGAAATTGCACTCGGTATGGGCCGTCGGCAGCCCTAGCTCGCGATCCAACAAAATGCCGGCGTAGTCGACTTCCAGCTCTTCGTTGAACCAGTCTTCGACCGCAGATTGGAATTTTTCAAAATAGCGCGGGAAAAACACGTACCCGGCAGGATCTGTATGGGTGAAACGAATGCGGCTACTATGCGTATAGGGTTTATTACCTGGCATAAAGAGTCCTCCTTTGGTTAAAGGTAAACCTGACAAAACTCTTGGATATCATGGCAAGTCCGGCTGGAAATACCTTCGATCGGCATGCAATCTTGGCAACGTAAATTGCATCTATCGGTAACAGCTGGATTTACAGACAATCATAGATTGTCGTACAGGCTCCCAGACGCAGGTAGCTGATCTTGCGACCATACGAATCAATGGGTTTCATAGTAACATTCGGTTAAGCAATAGTAATCATTTTAAGCATTATAGTACCACGTTGCCACTTTATTGCCAAGCAACATCTCAGACCACAGATACACCCAGGTTAATGCGCCTCGCGCCAGTTGTTACCACTACCAATTTCTACCAGAAGAGGAACGGAGACATTGACAGCTCCCTCCATCTCTTCCTTGACTAGTACCGTCATTTTTTCAACTTCCGCAAGCGGAACATCGAACACCAGTTCGTCGTGTACCTGCAACAACATGCGGGCCTGTAATCCTTCGAGAACAAGGCGGTGGGCGATCTTCACCATGGCAACCTTGATGATATCGGCAGCCGAACCCTGTACCGGGTAGTTGATGGCGTTACGTTCGGCATAGCCACGCACTGCTCCGTTCTTGCTGTTGATCTCAGGAATAGCGCAGCGTCGCCCGAGCAGAGTTGTCACGTACATTTTCTCGCGTGCCTCAGCGATACAGGCATCCATAAAAGTGCGGATGCCAGGATAACGCTCGAAGTAGGTCTCAATAAATTTCTGGGCATCGCGACGACTGATGCCAAGCTGCTTGGCCAAGCCAAAGGCGCTCATACCGTAAATCACGCCAAAATTGATTGCCTTGGCCTGACGGCGTTGCTCATCGGTGACCATTTCCGGGAAAAGGCCGAGCACTTCACTGGCCGTACGCCGGTGAATATCCTCACCACGGGCGAAGGCTTCCTTGAGGGCCGGTTCATCGGCCATGTGAGCGAGAACACGCAATTCAACCTGGGAGTAGTCTGCCGAGAGCAGCAGACAACCATCAGAAGGAATAAATCCTTCGCGGATGCGCCGGCCTTCCTCAGTACGAATCGGAATATTCTGCAGGTTGGGGTCACTCGAAGAAAGTCGTCCTGTCGCTGTGACCGCCTGGTTGAAGCTGGAATGGATCCTGCCGGTCTCCGGGTGAATCAGCTTAGGAAGAGCATCAGTATAAGTTCCCTTCAACTTGGACAGGGAGCGAAAATCAAGAATTTTCGTGGCGATTTCGTGTTCCTCGGCGAGTTTATTCAAGACCTCTACATCAGTTGACCAGCCGGTCTTAGTCCTCTTGCCTCTTGGCAACCCAAGGCGTTCGAAGAGAATTTCACCAAGCTGTTTCGGAGAACCAATATTGAAAGAGCCTCCGGCCAGTTCATGAATCTCCCCCTCAAGCACAACAAGCTTTTTCTCCATGTCGGCAGAGAGTCCACTGAGGAATTCAGGATCAATACGAATACCAGCCTGCTCCATCCCGACCAGAACCGGCAGCAGGGCCATCTCCACATCTGTAAAGAGCGCCTGTTGTTCATGTTCGGCAATCATCGGCAGCAATTTTTCGTAAAGACGCAAGGTGATATCAGCATCCTCGGCAGCATAGACCGTTGCTTTTTCAACCTCGACCTCGTCAAAACAAATTTTCTTCTTGCCGCTGCCGGCAACCTCGCTATAGCTGATAGTGCGATAATCAAGTAGGTCAGCGGCCAGGCTGTCCATGCCGTGGGATTTAGCCGCTGGATTGGCAAGGTAGCTGGCCAGCAGCGTATCGAAGAGCGGTTCGTTGACCTCGACTCCAATCCGGCCTAAAACCAGGATATCGTACTTGAGATTCTGACCAATTTTCAGATGATTAGCAGAACTCAACAGCGGGCTGATTGCAGTAAGCACCTTATCGAGAGGCAACTGCTCCGGGACGCCAAGATAACGATGGCTTACCGGCACATACCATGCTTCACCTGGAGTCACAGCAAAAGAAAGCCCGACCAGATCGACTCGCAGGGGATCCAGACCGGTCGTCTCGGTATCAAAAGCGAAACGTTCAGAGCTCTCCAGAGCGGCAACCATCTCCGAAAGATCCGTTTCATTTAATACGGCACGGTAACCGTCGCCATTTGCACTGGCACGTGAATCTACCGAGAACTCCTGCAGTAGCCGGGGAAACTCACATTCTTTAAAAAGCTCGGTCAAAGCCTCGCGATCAGGTTCAGTCAGGACAAAGGCGTTGTCATCGACATCAAGATCGAGATCATCAACCAGGGTGACCAAGCGCTTCGACAAACGAGCCTGATCGGCAAAGTTTTTCAGATTTTCACGGCGTTTTCCCTTGAGTTGGTCAAGGCTGGACAGCAGTGTTTCGATGTCACCGAATTCGTCGATCAGAGCTTTAGCCGTCTTCTCGCCAATCCCCGGCACACCGGGAACATTATCAGAACTGTCACCGGAGAGCGCCTGAACTTCAATCACCTTATCCGCACCACCGAAACGCTCGAAAACCTCTACAGGACCGGAAATCTTGTCCTTCATCGTATCGAGCAGGCGAACACGGTCATTGACGAGTTGCATCATATCTTTATCGCCAGTAACAATTGTCACTTCCACACCTTTGGCAGCGAACTTTTTGGCGAGGGTGGCGATAATATCATCAGCTTCATAACCGGCCTTTTCAATCCCTGGCAGATTAAAAGCATCCACCAGCCGTTTGATATAGGGAATCTGCGGCACCAGATCTTCCGGCATGGCCGAACGATTTGCTTTATATTCGGGATATATATCCTTACGGAAAGTCGGGCCCTTGCTGTCAAAGATGACAGCCAACTGGTCCGGTTCCAGTTCACGCATCACTTTGAGGAGCATATTGGTGAAGCCGAAGATGGCGTTAGTTGCCATCCCCTGTGAGTTACTGAGATGGCGGATAGCATAATAGGCGCGATAGATATAGCTCGAACCGTCGATCAGGAAAAGCCGTTGAGGCTGATTGGGCATGAGTTAATCTCCTTGCAGACCTGGATCAGAAAAAGTGTCGGTATTATTTCACAAGATGGTTTAGAGGCAAAGGGGAAGAAACAGTTTTTGTCAATCCATTACAAGTCTTGGTTAAAAAAGCTTTTTTCTTCCTTTCGTCCCTCCCCAAGGTTGACAATGCCCTTTGAAATGATTAGCTTTTCAGAGGATTATCTTGCCAACAAGGAGTTAAATGCATGTCTGATGAAGAACAACCCAACGATCTGATGCCCGACTTCGAGATCGATCATGAAAAAATATCCGAAATTATCGAGGAGCACGTCAACGAGGGGGGGCTGGTGGTCGCCTCGGATATCCTGCCTACCGGTCTGCCGATTATTCCGCTGCGCCCGCGCCCAGCCTTTCCCGGCATCATGATTCCCCTGATCCTCAACGGCAAGGCTCAGGTGGCCGCAATGCATCAGGCCATGGAGCATCAGGCTCAAACCATCGGTCTGGTTATGGCCCGCGATCTTGACCAGGAGGACGGCGCTGATAATCTGCATCAGGTCGGTGTCGTCGCCAAAATCGTTAAAGTGCTGCACACCGAGAAGAATGCTGCGCACGTGCTGGTCAACAGCCTCGAACGTTTTGTTATTGAGGAAGTCCACGCAAGCGGCATCAGCCTCTACGCCCAGGTGCACTATCACCTGGCCACAGAGCTTGCGGACAATCCAGAACTACGTGCCTATTCGATGGCGATCCTTTCGACCCTGAAAGAACTTGTGCAGATTAACCCTCTTTACAGTGAGGAGATCAAGCTTTTTCTCAACCGTTCCAGCCTTGACGATCCGGGTCGTCTCGCTGACTTTGCTGCCAACCTGACCACTGCAGACGGTCAGCTGCTACAGGAGATTCTGGCCACACTTGATGTCCGCAAACGCATCGACAAGACCCTGGTACTACTCAAGAAGGAACTGGAAGTCTCCCGCCTGCAGACCAAGATCTCCAAACAGATTGAGGATAAGGTCTCCGCCCAACAACGCGAGTTCTTCCTGCGCGAACAGCTTAAAGCGATCAAACAGGAATTGGGCCTGGAAAAAGAAGGCAAAGATACCGAGATTGAGAAGTTCCAGAAACGGCTCAAGAAGCTTACACTCAACGAAGAAGTGGAACGTGCAGTTGAAGAGGAGATGGAGAAACTTCAACTGATCGAACCAACCTCACCAGAGTACAACGTCAGCCGTAACTATCTTGACTGGCTGACCATTCTCCCATGGGGTGTTTTCAGCAAAGACTCCTACAGAATTGCCCGGGCCCGGAGAATCCTCGATCGGGATCATTATGGTCTTCAAGACGTCAAGGAACGCATCCTTGAATTTATCGCCGTTGGTAAGATGAAGGGCGATATCTCCGGCTCGATTCTCTGCCTGGTCGGCCCCCCCGGAGTCGGTAAAACCTCGATAGGGCATAGCGTAGCCGAAGCTCTGGGCCGCAAATTTTTCCGTTTTTCACTGGGCGGAATGCGCGACGAAGCTGAGATCAAGGGACACCGCCGTACCTATATCGGTGCCATGCCAGGCAAGTTCATCCAGGCGATGAAGACTGTCGGGACTGCCAATCCGGTGATTATGCTTGATGAGGTCGACAAAATCGGTGCGTCCTTCCAGGGCGACCCGGCCTCGGCTCTGCTCGAGATCCTTGATCCAGAACAGAACGGCAGCTTCCGCGATCACTACATGGATGTACCCTTCGATCTCTCTAATGTTCTCTTTATTGCCACGGCCAACCAGCTTGACACTATCCCCAGGCCCCTGCTCGACCGCATGGAGATGATCCGCCTTTCCGGTTATATCCTCGAAGAGAAGCTTGAGATTGCCAAGCGCTACCTGATCCCCAAAGCGCTCAAAAGTCACGGCCTTGTACGTAGCCAGGTGACCATTCATAAGACGGCACTCAGGCAGATTATCGATGGTTACGCCCGGGAAGCAGGCGTTCGTAATCTCGAAAAGCAGATCAAGAAAATCATGCGTCGCGCAACCATGGCCTTTGCCGAAGATGAAAACCTGAAAAAAGTCTCTATAACCAAGCGGAATCTGGAAGATTACCTCGAAAAGCCGGTCTTTACCGCCGATGAAATTTTCGAAGATGTTCCCGGTGTCATTACCGGGTTGGCCTGGACCAGCCTCGGTGGCACCACCCTGCAGATCGAAGCAACCGCAGTGCGCGCCAAAACCAAGGGCTTCAAGCAGACCGGGCAACTTGGCAAAGTTATGGTCGAGAGTTCAGAGATAGCCTATTCCTATATTATGGCTCATATTACCGACTATGGCGTTGAAGCAGAATTCTTTGACCGACATTTCGTTCATCTGCACGTTCCGGCCGGGGCTACCCCTAAAGACGGACCGTCAGCCGGCATTACCATGGCAGCAGCCATGGTGTCGATGATCACCGGGAAAACAGCCCGTAAAAAGCTCGCCATGACCGGGGAATTGACTCTTACCGGACGTGTTCTGCCGATCGGCGGCGTCAAGGAAAAGACAATTGCTGCGCGTAGATCAGGACTGCAAACGCTTATTTTTCCAAACGACAACCGCAAAGACTTTGAAGATTTGCCGGATTATCTGAAAGAGGGTCTGGAGGTTCATTTTGTGGAGACCTTCAATGACGTCTACCAGATAGTATTTTGATTCTCCATTGGTACACTTAAGTTCTGGGTCTGGGGGCCAAAGGGATATGTGATGAGTGCCACCACATCGTGGACAAAAGTTCTCTGACAATCGAATAGCCACCAGTCATTCTTCTGAACATCAACCCAATTTGGAGGTGTTCATGAAGGATGACATAAAGCAAAACCGTATTTGTGCTGTGCTACGTTTTATGGCAGGTGAAAAGACAGAAACAATCTGCTCTTCACTTGGTTGCTCACGATCTTGGCTCTACAAGTGGGTCGCACGCTATGACGAAAATAACGAGTCTTGGTGTGAGAATCAGTCAACTCAGCCTCTCAATATCGTAGGTCGCACACCGTCTGAAGTTGAAGAGAGCGTCAAGATGTTGAGACTCAATCTCTACAACAAAGATCTGTTCTGCGGAGCACAAGCCATTTTGTGGGAAATGGAAGATCTTGGCGCTAAGCCTCTGCCTTCCCTGCGTACAATCAACCGTATTTTGAGTCGGCATGGATTGATACATCGGCGCACTGGCAATTACGAACCCAAGGGAACGCCGTATCCCAAGCTACCAGAGTTGTTTCCCAACCAGACCCATCAGCTAGACTTTGTCGGCCCATGCTATCTCAAGGGGCCAATTCGTTTTTACGGACTCAACGTCATTGATACAACAACAGTTCGCTGCGGCTTGCATACATCACCGTCTAAAGCCGGACAAGACGTTCTGGGCGGTGTTTGGTCCATATGGTCACGGCTTCTGCTCGGATACATTGACATACTGCTAGACAGTGATTTGAAAAGCAACTTCAGCAATGAGCAAAAAGAAGAGTTCCTCAACGAAATACATTCCAAAGGAGAGACGCTGTCGGTAATGATTGATGATCTGCTAGACATCAGCCGGATAGAAGCCGGGCAACCGTTGTAGAGAAGGCCGTCAATCAGTTTTCCATGACCAATCAGAATCATCGATTTATTACTGAGTTCATACTTCCGCCGAAAGACATTGATATTCCGAATCGATCCGAAGCGCATCGTCCAGGTAATAGAAAATATTCTCAGCAATGCGGTAAAATACTCGGCTCCTGGCAGTCAGATAAAAATCAATGGCAAGCCGCTAACCAATCAATACCAGATAATTATAGCTGATGAAGGGATCGGAATTCCAACGCAGGATATTCATCTAATATTTGACAAGTTTTACAGGGTCGATGCTCCGGATACTGCCGTTGGTGGGTTGGGCCTGGGACTGAGTGTCGCCCAGCAGATTATCGACGGTCATGGCGGAAGCATTCAGATATCAAGTACACCGGAAGCAGGCACCAACATGTTCCTCACATTACCGGTGAGTTATAGGAATTTACTTTAAAAATCGACCAACAAGCTGTTTTTACTTTAATTTCAACAGTTTACCTCGATCAACCCTCTGCTTATTCATAAGATTGAATTTACATCACATTTCTGCTAAGTTTGCGCCTCCTAAAATACCGACAATGGAGTATCAACATGCGCGTTCTATCCGGCATCCAGCCTTCAGGCTCCCTGCACCTCGGCAACTACTTCGGCATGATGAAGAAGATGATCGACTACCAGGAGCATGAAGAACTATTCTGCTTCATCGCCAATTATCATGCCCAGACTTCGCTCAGCGACGGCAAGGCTCTCGCTCGCGGCACTATCGAGGCCGCAGCTAACTTTCTTGCCCTCGGCATGGATCCAGAGAAAAGTATCTTCTGGGTTCAGTCTGACGTTCCCGAAGTTCAGGAACTGGCCTGGCTGCTTTCCAACTTCACCCCGATGGGCCTGCTCGAGCGCTGTCACAGTTACAAGGACAAGGTCGGCAAAGGCATTACCGCCAATCACGGCCTGTTTGCCTACCCGGTGCTGATGACGGCAGACATCCTGCTCTTTCAGAGTGAAAAGGTACCGGTGGGCAAAGACCAGAAGCAGCATGTGGAAGTTGCCCGCGACATCGCCATCAAGTTTAACAACGAGTATGGTGCGATTTTCACCCTGCCGGAACCCGAAATCGATAATGAGGTTGCGACAGTGCCAGGGCTTGACGGTCAGAAGATGAGTAAAAGTTATGGCAACGCGATCGACCTGTTTGCCGAGGACAAGGCCCTGCGCAAGCAAATCATGCGTATCGTAACAGCTCCCATTCCGGTTGAGGACCCTAAAGATCCTGATGCCTGCAACGTTTACAAACTCTCCCGACTCTTTCTTGATAAGGACGGTGATGAAGCATTGAGGCAGCGTTACCATGCAGGTGGGTTGGCATTCGGTCACGTCAAACAGGAACTCTTCGAAACCGTGCGCGATTACTTTGCACCTCAGGCTGAGTACCGCAAAGAGCTTCTCGCTAATCCGGATGGGATCCGTGAGATTCTCGCCAAAGGGGCGGACAAAGCACGCTATGCAGCTAGCAAAACGTTACGGAAAGTACGCAAGAAGACCGGGTTAACTTACTGATCCTCGCCCCGAAGCGTGACATTAATTGCCGTGTAAATGGTCTTATAACTGATATTGCAGCGTAATGTCCTTCTGATTCTTGCGTTTTAGTACGCCAGAGATTTGCCCGGTGAACAATAATCATCTAATACACGCGCAACTCCATACAAGGACTACCTCCCTACCTTGAGTCCGGCATATTAGTTGCAAACAAAGTGTGTGTTGCTGCAAACATTATTGCTTTCAGTCAGAAAAGTTTTCTGTTATCATCGGAGCGTTTAATTCTTGACATTTTAATGTAAAGAATTAGCGACTGATTTAAACGGTTTAGCTGGCCTGCTGTTACTGGCATCATGTCCTTCGCTTAAAATTTGCGACAATTGATAAATAAGGGGATAAAAATGGTAAACAAACAAAAAGAGAGTTTCATTGTGAAAAACTTTTACAAGTTTCTGGCAGTGTTTTTTGTTCTAGCCTTGGCGGCTTGCGGTAGTAGCGGCGGTGGTGGCGATTCAACCAAAACCGCAAGCATTGAGATGGCCTCTTCTCTCGCCAGCGGCGAGCAATTGCCACAAAATGGAACAGCAACCATAACGGCAACGGCTTTTGATTCATCCGGCAAAAAGGTACCCGATGGCACGGTGCTAATATTTGAAGCAACAACGGGAAGGATTGAATATCTTGTTGCCACAGCTTCTGGTGTAGCCACGACTCCTTACTTTGCTCCAACAGAGAGCGGGTTAGTGACAATCACTGCTAAATTCGGTGCACAAGCCTCTGCTGACTTTGGAGTCGCTTCGGCTACACTTAATCTGACAGTTGCCTCCAGCCCTGCCACTGTTACTTTGGAAACATCCCTTCCGCCGGGTGATCAGTTGGCACAAGGGGGTACGACCACCATCACGGCGACTGTGATCGGCGATGATGGCACCCTGATTGCTGATGGTACAGACGTTGTTTTTACTACAACAGGCGGAGCTATTACCCAGGCGGCACAAACAGTTTTAGGCAAAGCGACAGCTACTTACACTGCCCCCACAGTCGGAGGACTGGCTACCATTACTGCAACTGCTGGTGCTGCGACAAACTTTATCGATCTGATAATTGCCTCCGGTTCAGCTGCCTTTATTGAGATTGAGAGCATTACCCCTGAACGCCTTGGTCTCGAAGGCTCAGGTGTAGATGGGATTGGCACCTTTGTCTTCAACGTTCAGGATAGTGTGGGGAACCCGGTCGCAGACAACACGACAGTGTATTTTGCTCTTAATTCGCCCACCGGCGGTGGCGAATATTTGTCCGCCACTTCAGCACCAACAGTTGGTGGTAAAGTTTCTGTCTCATTAATAAGTGGCACTGTGCCAGGTGTTGCAACCGTGACCACATCAACCACCGGCACTACAGGCACTGTAACCACAGAAACAAAAATAACCATGGGGTATGGTAAAACAGATCAAGATCATATCAGCCTTTCCTTTACACCACTCAACATCGCCGGCATGCTTTTCGATGGGCTAAAAACCGAGCTTGGTGCCTACGCTGGCGACCGCTTTTCAAGCCCGGTTCCTGCGAATACACCGATGTACTTTGCCAGTTCTTGCGGGATTGTTGACCTGCCTGCTGGAATGGCCTTAACCGGTAGCAATGGCTCTGCCAGTGCTGAATGGATCACTGCAAACCCCAGGAACCCTCTCTGTACCACAATTATGTGGACGGAAGGAGAGGAAGCCTACCAGGATCTCAATGCCAATGGTATGTACGACAATGGTGAAACACACGAAGATATTGGCGAGCCCTATGTCGACGCAAACCAGAATGGTCAATATGACGTTGGGGAGCTTTATCTTGACCGTACCGGCGACGGTGAGTATACAGATGCCAACGGTGTCTGGGATGGTGACACCTTTGTCTGGGTTGCCGGTGTGACCAGATGGTCCGACGTAACGGCAACTCCGGCAATTTCACCGACAAGCTTCACGATTACTCCTGGTGGTTCAGTTTTATTCACTATCACTGCAGCAGATGTGAATGGTGGCCCGCTGCCAGCGGGCTCAACAGTTAAAGTCACTACTGATTGTCTGAACAGTTCTTTAAGTGGCGATACTGACGTTACCATTCAAGACGCTGTTTATCCTGGCATCGGAAAGACTATATTCAACGTGACCCTGGCATCTACAGATGGCATTGCAGGCGATCCAGCCTCGTGTTCTTTGACTGTAGATGTTTCGGCAGATCCCAATGGAGACAACTCAAGAAGCATTAACGGCACGATGGACTGATCGCTCATAGATATATGCCAACCTCTTATCTGATTTGAGGTGGGCTTGGATTAAAAAAAGCAGGAATCTGGAGTTCTTCCAGATTCCTGCTTTATATTATATAGAGCTATCCAACATTCTAAGCAGACTCTTCTCGGGTAAAGAACACAAAAGCCATTGCAGGCCTTTTGCTGGCATCACGAACGACAAACTGGATCGTGTCAAAATGCCATCCCTTGGCCGTCCAACTGTTCAACGTCTCTTCAATCGACTCATCTGTGACCACTGAGAGTTCTACTACTTTATACTCGATCATAGATTCACCTTCCACGTTTCAATACCAAAAGTACAAGCCCTGCCAAGATCACGATGATACCGGTAAATGCCTGGGTATTGAGCTGTTCTCCCAAGACCAGGATTCCCAGGACTGTCGCGGTCATCGGTTCCGCCAATGACAGGGTAACTGCAGTTGATACCTGTACCGTCTGCAAACCACGAGCGAACAACCAGTAGGAAAGCGCCATAGTCACCAGTCCCAGGTGCAAGACGACAGCAAGTGAACGCGGCTGTAGCAGCCAGTTGAGGTCAGAGTTCAGTAACCAAGGCAAGAGCATGACCGCGCCGAAACAAACCACCAGGGCCATAACTGCATTGGGAGTATGTTTTTCCAGCAAGCCCTTGACCATCAGAGTGTAACCAGCATAAGCGGCTCCAGCCCCGAGAGCCAAAAGGATTCCGTAGGTATCTATAGCAACATCGCCACCGCTCAAACTGAGCAGAACGCAGCCGGTAATCGCCAGAAGGGTCGCCATTAACCAACGCCTGCCGGGCCTTTCACCACGAAAGATAATACCTAAAGCACCACCAAAGATTGGCGCACTACCGATACCGACTATAGTACCAACGGCCACCCCGGTTTTGGCAACAGCAGCAAAAAAGCAGAGCTGATAAATGGCCGTAAACAAGGCTGCCAATAAAACTGAAAACCAGTTCCAGTCGCACAATCGGCCCAGCTCCTGACGATGGATAGTCAACCCCAGTAAAGCTGCACCACCAATCAACAACCGCATGGCACCGATTACTTTTGGATCAAAACCGGCCGGAGCGAAGGCCTGAGCAGTGCCAGTGGTCCCCCAGAGCAACGCCGCTCCGAGGATAAACCAGACGCCGGCACGGGGATTATGATTTTCCATTTATGACTCCGGGGGGCCCCTTGCTGAGCAACGGATCACAACGCTGCAATCCAGAACATGACCTGTACAGGTAAAACAGTGCCAGGAGTCGACCAAACAGGTAGGCAAACGCCGCAGAGGTCACTCCTGGAAGCGCTGAGTATAGTACAAGCAGGGTCAGAATTGAAAAAATTCCAAAGGCTTCAAGAGCTGTCGCCAGAGTGACCGGCAGCGTGATACCGGCATCGATCAGGATCGCTCGCTGGTAACCGATGGCAACCGTCAAAGCCGGGAAGAACGCCAGAATTTGTAATGGCGTAATCGCCAGTTGCACCAATTCGGCAGGCAAGCCGGAAAGAGTTGCAAACCAGAAAATATTCAACGGCGTAAAGGCGATCAACGACAGGCCACCACCAAGTGCAAGCGCCAGATAGAGAGCGAATTTTCGGATTACGTCACGATTCTGTTTACCATCCTTCAAGGTGGCGATAGCCACTTCAGGAAAAGAGAGCCCCAAAGCGCGAAACAAGAAGGTCAGCGCATAAAGAACCGGCATGACTGCCAACGATTCAAGCGGCTTGTAGCTGTGGCCGAGAAAAAAGGTCACTACCGGATGGGTGCTCAAACCAATCAGCGGGGTCATAGCGAGTGGCAGGTAGAAACGACTCAGGGCAGCGTAAGAAGGCATGACAACATCCTCGTCATCACCACTTAAAGACAGCTCAATCGCTCGGCTGGCCAGCCAGCGGGTTGCCAGTGCTTCGGCAACCACCCCGGCACTCAATGCACAGGCCCCCATACTTGCACCTGGCAGATGGCCAAACTCCCATAAAGTGAATGCTGTCGTCGACATCACCAGCAGTCTGACCATGGTGCCGACAGCAACCAGACCAGGTTGATGATGGGCAATCAACACTCCCTGGTAAAAACGACGCATACCGATTGCTGCTGGCCAGGGTAAAAGTAACAAGAGCGCCTGATAGACATGTCTGGCGACATCTGCAGACAACCCAAGGAAAGTTGTTGTCAAGGGAACAAAAATTGCCGGAACCAACAGCAAGAGTAGTAGAAATGTGACAAGAGCGCACAAACCGATGGCGAAGATCCGCAAGCGCAGATAATCACTACGACTCCTGGCCAACAAGGTCGATGCACTCAGCAGCATGATTACCGGAGCTTCGGTAATCAAGCCAAAGGCGTAGGCAATCCCGTATGCCGCCAGGTTGGTGGTGCTATCGCCCATACGGGCGATAATCGCCGCCAGAAATGGCCCCTCTATGGCCATCATCAACCAGGTTAGAGCCAGTGGCCACCAGAGGCGGTATATGGTTTTGAGGGTTGCTTGTTGGGTCATTTATTCACCGGGGGAAAGGGGACAGACCAAGAAAGCCACAAGAGCTATAATTTACTCCCTATTCATCTCTGTTCAATAAAGTTTTTGATTGTCTCAGCATCTCTTCGCCAGTGCTAGTAAAACATATAAAAAGGGGAAGCCAACAAGCAGGCCTCCCCTTTTTATGACAGAAATATTTTTGGACCGTCAGACTGACAGCGCCGACATGCCAAGCATCTGCTTCAGAGCATGCTTGGCGATACTCGGATTCTCTTTAAGACGACGTCTGGAATACGGCATCCATTTTTCGCCAAAGGGAACGTAGATACGCAAACGATGACCCTGCTCAACCAAGAGATCGCGCAGTTCTGGATCGACACCAAGCAGCATCTGGAACTCATATTCGTCCCGTTTCAGGCCAAACTTGTTGATCAGCTGTTGTGCTTCAAAGACCAGAATTTCATCATGAGTGGCAATTCCGACATACGCCTTGTTCTTGAACATTTTTTCAAGACAACAGGTAAAGTTCCTGTTGATGATCGCCATATCCTTGTAGGCAACCCTTCGGGGCTCATTATAGATTCCCTTGCAAAGACGAAAGTTGAGCGGACCGTCACTCAAGCCTTCAATATCGTCCAGTGTACGGCGCAGATAGGACTGCACCACCACACCAACGTGTCCCGGGAACTCCTCGCGCAGACGTCGGAAGAACTCCAAGGTGTCATCGGTGCAGGGATGATCTTCCATGTCGATGCGCACAAAATTATCAAGTTTCGCTGCCAGAGCAACGATTTCACGAATGTTTGCGAAAGCAAATTCCTTATCAAGTTCCAGTCCCATCTGGGTCGGCTTGAGCGACAGATTGGCATCAAGGCCTTCCTTGTCGATACCATTGAGGATATCAAGGCACTGTTGTTTGAAAAAGGTAGCCTCTTCTCTGGTCTTGATGAACTCACCAAGGATATCAATGGTCGCAACCATCCCCTTGCTGTTCAGCCCCTTGGTCGTCGCAACCGCAGCGGCCAGATCCTCACCGGCGATATAACCTTTGGCGAAGAAGCCGACAATCGGGCTGGGCACATACATGATCGTTTTTGAGACGAGAAAATTAAACAGGGACATTCATTCCTCCACAATAAAACTGGTCTCATTCAGCATCCATGAAGGGATAGGCAAAGTGCGTTGGTGCCTCGAAAGTTTCCTTGATAGTGCGCGGCGAAACCCAGCGGACCAGATTCAGGTAAGAACCGGCCTTGTCATTGGTGCCGGAAGCACGGGCTCCGCCGAAAGGCTGCTGACCAACCACCGCACCGGTCGGCTTGTCATTGATATAAAAGTTACCGGCAGCATTTTCCAGTTTGCTCATAGCCAAGCTGACAGCTGTGCGTTCGGTGGCGAAAACCGCACCGGTCAGAGCATAGATCGAGGTCTGGTCACATAGCTCAAGCATCTCTTCGTATTTGTTATCGTCATAGACATAGATGGTCATAACCGGACCGAAGATTTCTTCTTCCATAGTACGGAAATGCGGCGTCTTGGCCAGGATCACGGTCGGCTCAATGAAGTAACCTTTGCTGTCGTCATAACTACCACCGATGATAATCTCGGCATCCTCAGCAGCTTTGGCGTAGTCAATAAATTCAGTGATGGTTGCAAAGGCCGATTTATCGATGACCGCATTGAAGAAATTGCTGAAATCCTTGGGGTGCCCTGTCTTGATCGTTGCCATATCGGTTTCAAGTTGCTGGCGAACTTCACCCCAGAGTGAGGTCGGGATATAGGCACGTGAGGACGCGGAACATTTCTGGCCCTGAAATTCGAAGGAGCCACGGATGATCGCGGTAGTTAACTGCTTTACATCAGCACTCTCGTGAGCAACGATAAAGTCTTTACCGCCGGTTTCACCGACAATCCGTGGGTACGACTTGTACTTGGCAATATTACTGCCAACGGTCTGCCACATCTGATGGAAAACGCCGGTCGAGCCGGTGAAGTGAATGCCACCAAGATCGCGATGATTGAGGCAAACTTTGCCGACCATCGAACCGGGCCCCGGCACAAAATTTATAACCCCGTCAGGCATGCCAGCTTCTTTGAGAATCTGCATGAAGAGATAGGGGGTATAAACACAAGACGACGCTGGTTTGAGGAAAATCGTGTTACCCATGATGGCTGGTGCCGTGGCTAGATTGCCGGCAATCGCGGTGAAATTGAATGGCGCGACGGCGAAGACAAAACCTTCGAGAGGACGCTGCTGGACAAAGTTCCAGAGCCCCTTCGAGCAATAAAGCGGTTGGTCCGTATAAACCTGTTGGGCGTAGTAGACATTGAAACGCAGGAAATCAATCAGTTCACAGGCAGCATCAATCTCGGCCTGGTAGGCGCTCTTGCTGGTGGACAACATACTGACCGCATTCATCAGGTAGCGATATTTACCAGAGAGCAGTTCGGCTGCTTTGAGAAAGATAGCAGCACGTTCTTCCCAGCGCAAATTGGCCCAGCCTTGCTTGGCTTCCATGGCAGCATCAATCGCCATGTTGATTTCTTTTTCACCGGCAATGTGATATTCACCAAGCAGATGCTGATGATCATGAGGCATGACAATCTTGCCCATATTACCGGTGCGAACTTCTTTGCCACCGATAATCAGAGGAATCTCCACCTGCTTCGCAGAGATTTCATCAATTGCCGCCTTGAGC
>JAMONP010000050.1 GCA_027065695.1 Desulfuromonadales bacterium
GCAGCTTCAATGCTGGCGTCATCATCATTAACGCCGCCGATCAACGGGATACGCAGCCGAATCGCAGCGCCGCTCTCCGCCAGGATCTTGAGATTTTCGAGGATCAATTGATTATCGACTCCGGTGTAAAGTTTGTGCTTTTCGGCATCGATCATCTTCAGGTCATATAGGAACAGGTCGGTGTGCTTCGCCACCTCAAGGAGTGTTGGAGTTTTGACAAATCCTGAGGTATCAACAGCACGGTGAATCTTATGTTTGCCGCAGGTGTCAAGAATTTCGATGAGAAAGTCTGGATAGAGCAGCGGCTCTCCACCAGAGAAAGTCACACCACCGTCCGACTGATCAAAGAATGGCCGCTCTTTTTCGATGATCTCAAGAAGTTCATCGACCGAGCGATAACGACCCGACATCTCGGTTGCCAGGGTCGGGCAGACTTCGGCACATTTGCCACATAAAGTACAGAGGCTGTCGTCAGTGATAATGCCTTCAGGGGTCAGACGACATGCCTGAACAGGGCAGACCCGGCAACACTCTTCACAACCGATACACTTGCTCGCCGTAAAGAGCTTCTGAATCTTCGGTGAAATGCTTTCCGGGTTATGGCACCACTGACAGTTGAGTGGACAGCCTTTGAGAAAAATAGTGACACGAATACCTGGCCCATCATTGATGGAATAACGCTTGATGTCGAAAACCAGGCCGCCACCATGCATTTCACCCTGCCCCTGAGTCATTTCATTCTGCCCCTGGAGCATCTCAGAACGACTCATTCTCGGTACGTTCAATCACTTCCTGCTGCAAATCAGTATTCATATCATTGAAATAGTCGCTGTAACCGGCCATGCGCACCAACAGATCCTTGTAATCCTCAGGTGTCTCCTGGGCAGCCTTCAGTGTCGCCGTATCAACGACATTAAATTGTATATGGTGGCCCCCGAGGATGAAGTAACTGCGGATCAACTGACCCAGGCGTATGACATCCTCATCCCGTTTGAGCAGACTGGGCAAGAAACGCTGATTAAGCAGCGTGCCGCCGGACATGGTGTGATCAAGTTTAGTCAATGAGCGAACCACAGCTGAGGGACCATGAGTATCCGCACCGTGGGACGGCGAGGTACCGTCGGAGATCGACTTACCTGCCAATCGACCATTAGGAGTCGCCCCCATTACCTTGCCGAAATAAATGTGACAGGTGGTGGAGAGCATATTGAGATGAAAGGTTTCACCCTTGACGTTCGGCTTGCCATCAATGGCAGCTAGCAGGTCAGCATAAATCTGTAGTGCGATATCATCGGCATAATCATCATCATTGCCGAAGAAAGGCGTCTTATTGACAAGCGTCTGACGCAGGAACTCTTCACCGGAAAAATCCTTGGCAATGGCGTCAAGGACACGCTCCATACTGAAAGTCTGTTCCTCCAGAACATGTTTTTTGAGCGCGGCCAGGCTGTCGGTGGTCGTACCAAGCCCGGTACACTGGATATAATTGGTATTGTATCGCGGCCCGCTGTCGTAATAATCGCGGCCCTTACTGATACAATCCTCAATCACCACCGAGAGAAAAGGCGCAGGCGCATATTTAGCGAACATGCGGTCGATATAGTTACTGACGCGCACCTTGGTATCGACAATGAAGTTCAGCTGCTTGAGAAATGCATCATAGAGGTCAGCATAGCTTTTGAATTCGCGCGGGTCGCCAGTTGCAATTCCGGCAACTTTGTCAGTTACCGGGTCAACACCGTTATTCAGAGTGACTTCAAGAATCTTCGGCACATTCAGATAACCAGTCAAAACGTAGGCCTCTTTGCCGAAGGCACCGACTTCAATACAACCGCTGCAACCACCCTCACGGGCATCTTTGAGCGATTTACCCTGACGCATCAGCTCGACAAGATAAATATCCGGATTGAAAACCGACGGGTAACCGTGGCCCTGACGGATCACTTTACAGGCAGCATTCAGGAACCGATCTGGCGTCTTGCTGCTGATATGCACCGAACTGCCCGGCTGCAGAACATGTAACTCTTCAATCACCTCAAGCATAATGTAGGAGACTTCACTGACACCGTCCTTGCCGTCGCTGGTGATGCCACCGATATTGATGTTGGTGAAATCGTTATAGGTGCCGCTTTCTCGGGCGGTAATACCCACCTTGGGCGGAGCAGTGTGGTTGTTGACCTTAATCCAGAAACAGCAGAGCAATTCCTTGGCCTGCTCACGAGTCAAGGATCCAGCAGCAATTTCAGCCTCGTAAAATGGTGTCAGGTGCTGATCGAAGTGGCCCGGGTTCATGGCATCCCAACCATTTAATTCTGTGATGGTGCCAAGATGGACGAACCAGTACATCTGAATCGCCTCGTAAAAGGTTCTTGGTGCGTTTGCAGGCACCCAGCGACAAACCTCGGCAATCTTGTGCAGCTCAGCAACTCTTTTCGAGTCACTCTCGCTGCTTGCCAGCTTTTCAGCCAGCTCGGCATGACGTTCGGCAAAAAGGATCACCGCATCACAAGAGACATCCATCGCTTTGAGCTCTTCGGCCTTATCGGTCGCCTCCGGATCGTTGAGATAATCGAGGGCGGCAATCTCACCGGCAATCTGACGTTTAAAATCAAGCATCCCTTTGCTATAGATCTGACCGTCCAGTGCCGTATGGCCTGGTGCGCGCTGTTCCATGAACTCAGTAAACAGCCCCGCCTCGTAAGCGGCCCGCCATTCGTCTGGCACATGGCTGAAGATCCGCTCGCGGATCGTCTTGCCCTGCCAGTATGGAATCACCTCGCGGGCGTAGGTTGCGACATCTGCGTCACTGATAGTGTAACGCTGCTGCTCGCGGGTATTCAGAACGTGAAAGTCCTCTACGCTGTGGCAGGTCAGTTCAGGAAAGGTTGGAACTGATTTGGGCAGAGGGCCACGTTCGGCAACAATCAGTTCGTCATCACCGAGATAGAGCGTTTTCTTGCGGCAATGATCGAGGAAGTTAAGAGCCCGCAACATCGGGATCGAGTAGTTACCGTAATTCTTTTTATAGAAAGCGGTCTCGTGCAAGGCCCTCTCAATCGAAAGGCTCGGCTCCGCCTCAACGCTCAGCTTGCGCAGACGCTGAATACGCTCGTTCATCCCCGGACCGATAGATTTGCTTCCGGCCGGGTAGAAGTTGCCTTCGGCGGCGGCTTTTCTTTGCGGAACAATATTTAATTCTTTTTCCATATCAACAACTATCTCTCTTTATTGACGCGCAACCACACACAAATAAATCGGCGAGCAAGGTGTTGCCTTACCCTGCAGCGGGCTTCAAAGCGGAAACAGGGGCACAACGCCCAATAACCATGCAATAACTTACTGAGCAAAAAGAGTACCAACTCTCTCAGCAGAGAGGCCACCTGTAAACCATCGGAACATAAGTGATTTTAACACAGAACAGGCACAGAAGAAAACCGTCGGCAGAGAGCCCATATTCATTTCTGCATATTTTATTCAGACATGGATAAAATATTGGTTCACAATAATTACCAAACCATTATGTATTATGTAGGGACCAAGCAAACGCTTCATCTGCTTTGCCCTTTTTAGATACATTAAAAGATTTGGTTAAACAGTCTGGGCGAAACAATCAGGGCGAAGCAGGTGAATTTTGCTTTGCCCCTACGTTTGCGGGGTTGTTGTCATCGAGATCCCATTTCAGTGGATTATTGATGATATAATCTCGGTATGTTTTTAATTCACTTTCGTTACGTATGATTCTATCGTAATAATTTCGTTGCCAGATTTTCACACCCCGTTGACCATTGATCTTGTTAGCTCTTCGTGTCGAAACTGATTTGAAATTCTGGACAATCGCACTCAAAGATCCGGCAACCGTTCCATATTTATCCCGTAGGGGCAAAGCAAAAGGTTCATCTGCTTTGCCCTTGGTTATATTACCGAATGATTGTATGGGGTTGGGCGATTCTGGATAGGGCGAAGCAGGTGGGGCTTGCTTAGCCCCTACAAGGGGTAATAGGGGTAATGGGTTGTTTTCGTAATCAACAATACGGATTAATCCGTGAAGGTGATTAGGCATGACGATAAATTCGTGTCATGCCACATTTGGGAAATGTCGCGGGATGTCTTGCCAACCTCGGGAGACAGCCTCTCCCACGGCGTTCAAGCACATTTTTCCCTCGACAACAGCGCCGAAAAGACATTGGCGCTCAAAGGCGCATATGGTAATGAAATACATGCTTCCCGTGGAATAATCATAATTTTGCAACCGGATTGATTTGCGGTGATGGATGACTGGGCTGTATGACATTGTCCCCTCCTGAAAGCATGATATGAACAACAATTTTTCATTATATTACATTTTTCACAAATCGGCTCGTAGGGGCTAAGCAAACGCTTCACCTTCTTTGCCCTTTTTAGGTGCATTAACAAACCTGGTTAAACAGACCTGGCGAAGCAATCAGGGCGGACCATATGCTGAACCGACAGATCGTCCCTGTCATTCTGTGGTAAGCGCTGCTCATTGCTCATCTTGTTGCCTTAAAAGATAAAAAGGCTGACTAACGCATCATGAAACCATCGCGCAAAGGGTCCGTCGGATCAATCAGGAATTCATGACGACCGGTAATATAGGCGCTACCCTCAACTTGCGGAATAATCGCCGGATGTGGGCCGAACATGGTTTCTTCCGCTACCGTGCAACGAAATGACGTACCGATAATGCTTGCGATGGTGATCTCGTCACCTACGCCGAGTTCACCACGGGCATAATGAATCGCCAGACGGGCACTGACACCGGTGCCGGTGGGACTGCGATCAACTTCGCCCTCGGCGAAAATACAGACGTTTTTCGAATGTACGCCAGCTTCATCAGATTTATCGACAAAGATCGTGCCGTAGAGGAAACCCAGATCATCTTCAAATGGATGTGGCACCGACCGACTCGCCATGATCGCCCGCTTGATTGCCATGCCCTGGTCAATCAAGGGATGTAAATCTTCAGGTGTGACAGTCAGACCGACATCGGCAGCATTGACATAAGCATAAAAACCGCCGCCGAACGCCAGATCATAGCGGACTTCACCGAGCCCAGGCACCATGATCGTCTGGTCCAGACCGAGCACGAAGGAGGCGACATTAAGAAAAGAGACCGACTTGACACGACCATCCTCGATATGAGCTTTGGCGGTCACCAGTCCGGCGGGGGTATCGATCCGCATGGTGGTCTGCGGGGTCTGCATAACCACCAGTCCGGCCTCAAGAGCCACTGTGGTCATAGCGATAATGCCATGGCCGCACATGGTACTGAAACCGGCATTGTGCATAAAGAGCACGCCAAAATCAGCCTCTTTGGTCACCGGCGGTGTCACCAGACAACCGTACATATCAGCATGACCGCGCGGCTCCAGCATCAAGGTCGACCGTAGTTGATCGTAGTGTTCCTTGACGAAGCGACGCTTTGCCAGAATCGTCGTTCCTTCCAGAGCGGGAAAGCCCGAAGTGACCACACGGAATGGTTCTCCGGCGGTATGAGCGTCAATCGTCGTTATCTTCTGCCAGCCTTCAGGTGCTCTCCAGCTTTTCAATGTCAACGTCCTCCTTCATTAGTAAAGCCGACCAAATCAGATCAGGAGAGATCAACCTCTATCCCCAGCCCCTGCTCTTTTGCCGCAGCAAAAACCATTGCAGCCGCCATGGTGTCCTGCACAGCGATACCGACAGACTTGAAGAAAGTAATTTGCTCATCATTTTCACGGCCGGGTTTATCACCATTGAGAATTTCGCCAAGCTCAGCATCAATCGACGCATTCGGGATAATGAGGTCTCCAGCCTCTTCCAGACAGGCCTCACAAGAGTCAACCACGATCCTGGCGCGGCCCACGGCAACCTCATCAACTTCCCGCTTGTCTGGAGTGAAGGTGCCGATACCGGTAATGTGCGTACCAGGCTTGAGGTCGTTACCATCAAAGAGAGGTGTAGGCGAGGTGGTCGCGGTCAAAACAATATCAGCAACCTGCACGGCTTCGCGCGGAGTTCGTCCAAGTACAACCTCTGGCGCATTCGGCCAGGTAGCAACCTCATCAGCCAGACGCTTTGCCGCTTCATCGAAGTGATCAATGATGCTTACTTCTTCAATCTTACGAACTGCGAGCACCGCTTGCAATTGGGTTCTCGCCTGCACGCCGGCTCCAAACAAGGCCACGTTTTTAGCGTCCTTGCGAGCCAGGACATCAGCTGCAGCGCCGCCACCGGCACCGGTGCGGATCGCGGTGAGACTGCTGCCATCCATCAGCGCCAGCGGAAAACCGGTCTCAGGGTCAAGAACCATGACGGTCGCAGAAATAGTCGGCAAGTTCTGCTTCGGATTGTCTTCGTAAATGGAAATGATCTTGACGCCGAGGTTCTGGCTGTCGTGCAGGTAGGCTGGCATCAGCAGGCTGACGCCCTTTTCAGTCTGCACATGGGTGCGCAGAGGGACTGTCGAGCGTCCCGTAGAGAACTGCACGTAAGCCTGTTTCATTGCCTCTATCGCTTTCGGCATCGGTAAGGCTGCTTTGACATCAGCAGCTGCAAGCATTCTGATTTTCATCGTCTATCTCCTGGAAAATTCAAATTAATAGAGTATCCCCAACTTACGCGTTCTTCTTCTGTTTCAGATTTTCTTCAATCGCCCGCGAGGTTGCGGTTATGGACAACCCACCCAGGCCTGTACAACGCAAGCTATGCGGCAGACTCTTGCCTACCTGGTCCATAGCCACCAGAACTTCATCGAAGGGAATCAGGTGATCGAATCCGGCCAGCGTCATATTTGCTGCAGAAAGTGCGTTGGCCGCAGCCATGACGTTCTTACCCAGACAGGGCGCTTCAACCCGATTGGCAATCGGGTCACAAATCATACCGAAACTCGACTGCAGAGCCATAGAAGCTGCTGCGATGGTTTGCTTCAGGCTGCCGCCCGCCAGGGTCACCAGGCCGGCAGCAGACATGCCGGACGCAGAGCCACATTCAGCCTGACAGCCACCGATCTCAGCCGAAAAGGTTGCCTGCCTGGCGATAAAAACACCAATCATTCCTGCAGCAAGTAATGCCTTAACCACATCATCTTCGCCCACACCCAGGAAATCGGCAGTGGCCAGACAACACCCCGGCAAGACACCACATGATCCTGCCGTAGGCGCAGCAACCACCATGCCCATGGAGCTTTTACTCTCCATGGTTGCGGTCACGGCCAGGATAATCTGGTTAAGGACACCCGCATCAAGCAACAACCCCTGCGCCAGTAACTCTTTGTACTTGCCGGATTGCCAGCCAAGGATACGATCATCGTATTCTGTCCCGGCGACTCCAGCATCTATGGCACGACGCATAACCCCTGCAATCTCACGCATTTTCTCAAAAACTTCGGATTCTGCAAGTCCACCACGGGCGCTCTCATACTTTGTCGCCAATTCCCAGAGGTCCAGAGAGTGTTGTTCGCCATAAGCCAACATCTCTTGATATCCCAGGAACGGCAGTTGTGCCTCCTCCATGGCAAGCACAGGCATAACCGGCTTAATCGTTCTCACCGGCAAATGTTCAAACTGCTCCCGCAATGAAGTCAGGAGTGTTGCCGCATCAGCTTTTCCCTGCACCTGCACAATCGTGAAGCCGGCATGACTGTTGAGCTGGTGTTTTTCGTCGGTCAGGTGATTTTCAAGTAGAGGCAACACGCCCAGGTCACGCTGGTTAAGAAAGATGAGCGACTCATGTTGGTCACCAAGGATTGTAATCGGAACATTATCAATCGAAAGGACTTCGATCATGCCACCACCGGTGGAAAGTGCCACCAGCTTGCGGGTCTCACCACCACCCTGCAAAGTCAATCGATAGGTGTTCGGGTGGCTATCGCCAAATTCACCGATGCGCACTTCGGTAGTGACACCGGCAGCATGGAGAACCTTGCCGGATTCAGCAAGTTGGTCATTGGTTGCGTCCCAACCGAGCAGACCGCCCCACAAGCCTATGCCACTGCCCTGAGCATCAAAGGTCGTTGCCAGCGAACCTTGAGCATCACATTCAACCAGCACCCTGTCAATGCAACCCGCCATTAAGTCTCTGGCGATCAAGCCGATGCGTAATGCTGCGGCACAATGCGAACTGGAAGGGCCTCTCATCACAGGGCCGATGACATCGTTGAATATACTTGGATGCAGATTGCTCATACCAATTGCTCCGTATTGGAAGAATAGACCGTCAAGGAGCACAGAGACTCAGAAAGGAAGTCCAAAAGGACACTAAACTACCTGCATCTTCATCCAGGGTGCCGAATTATGAAAATCTGCAACCACGCTACCCGGTGGCACCAACGCATCACAAGCCTCACGAATTTGATCAGTGAGCTGCATTTCCATAACCGGCAGAAAATGCTCAAGCTGTTCCAGCGTGCGCGGGCCGATTAGTGGGGCCGTTATTCCTGGCTGATCTTTGACCCACAAAACCGCCAGTTGCGCGGGTGAGATGCCACTGTCTTTTGCCAATTGCACGAATTTATTGCCGACTTCAATGCCGCGCACGGTGACGCGTTCCGCATAGATTCCACCACGCAAAGTGGCTCTTGAATCGCTTGGAGCATTATCGGCGTCAGCGTATCGTCCGGCCAGGATGCCCATAGCCATAGGCGACCAGGACAAAATACCCATCTGATGTTCCTGACACATCGGCACCATTTCGTTTTCAATGCGCCTGTCCAGCAGGTTGTAAGGCGGCTGTTCGGAGACGAAGCGAACATAGCCTTTAAGTTCGCTGACCATAATCGCTTCCATCGCTTTCCATGCCGGGGTCGTCGAGCAACCGACATAACGTACCTTACCCTGCCGTACCAGATCGGTCAGCGCACTCAGAGTTTCCTCAATCGGCAATTCAAAAGAGGGACGATGCAGTTGAAAAAGGTCAATATGATCAACCTGTAAACGCTTGAGGGAATCCTCGCAGGCTTTCATCAGATGCAAACGCGAGTTGCCGCAATCATTCGGACCGGGACCAGTCGGGTAATGGACCTTGGTGGCAATCATGATCTGATCACGACGACCATTGGCAGCAAGAGCCCGACCGATGATGGCCTCGCTCTCGCCTTTGGCGTAGCTGTTGCTGGTATCAATCAGGTTGATACCAACGTCCATGGCACGGTTGATAATGGCTATCGACTCAGCTTCTGGCGTAGGATTGGCAAAATTATCAGTGCCGAGACAGAGCGGAGCAACCTTGACGCCAGTTCTGCCCAGAATACGGTATTCCATAAGTCCCTCTACCTTACGGTGAATCCAGCGTCGACATTAATCATCGCGCCGGTCATATAGCTTGCATCATCCGACGACAGAAAGAGCACGACCCGGGCAATCTCAACCGGTTCTGCCAGCCGCCCCATCGGTACCGAATCAGCCAGGGCCTGCATCATTTCAGGAGTGACCGGCCCGGAACGTTCGGAACTCAACATCGGCGTATTGACCTCACCGGGGCAAACCGCGTTAATGCGGATACCATCCTTAACATGATCCAGAGCCATCGCCCTGGTAATCTGGTGAACAGCTCCCTTCGAAGCGCAATAGGCCATAACGCCGGCAGCTCCGACTTCACCCCAGATCGAGCCAAAGTTGACAATGCTACCGGAACCCTGCTCTTTCATAACACCAACAGCGGCACGACTCATAAAAAATACGCCGTTGACATTGACATTCATGATGCGCTGCCACTGCTCATCCGAGGTCTCCAGGCCATCAGCACGAATGATGATCCCTGCGGCATTAACCAGTATATCCAAACGGCCATAACGCTCCAGAGCAATCTCTACAGCCTGCTTGCAAAATGCTGAATCGCTGATGTCGCCGATAACCGGAGGATCGCAAGCGAGCTCAGCAGCAACTTGTGCAGCAAGTTCTGCGTTGCGATCAACGATAACCACTTTTGCACCAGCGGCGCTGAATTCACGCGCAGTCGCAGCACCCATGCCCGATGCCGCCCCGGTAACCAGAGCAACTTTTCCTGTAAAATCCATCAGTCAATTTCCTCCCATGCCGTGGCAACGAACAAAACTCATCTTTCTTTTTCTGTAGGGGCTAAGCAAGCTACACCTGCTTCGCCCGCTTTTGGTTTTCTTTGCGACAAGGGCGAAGCAGGTGTAGCTTTTGCTTAGCCCCTACAGCTTTCAATTGGATTTCGGGAATCACCGAGGCCCCGCAATACCCAAACCTCACTCCCCAAGATAAGCATTAATAATCCGCTCATCCTTCTGCAAAACTTTGCCTTTATCGTGCATAACAATTTCACCGGTTTCGACAACATAGCCATAATCAGCGACACTCAAGGCCATTTTTGCGTTCTGCTCCACCAGAAGAATGGTAATCCCTTCCTCATTGAGCCGCTTGACAACCTTCATAATATTTTTCACCAGAAATGGCGCTAACCCCATTGATGGTTCATCGAGAAGAACCAGCTTCTGGTTGACCATAAGCGCCCGGCCCATGGCTAGCATCTGCTGTTCACCACCAGAGAGTAGCCCGGAATCACGGTGACGTCTTTCGCCAAGCACCGGGAAGAGCTCGTAGACATGCGCCATTCTCTTTTTACGTTCGTCATCATCTTTCAGAGTAAAGGAACCGAGCTCAAGATTTTCCTGAATTGTCATGCCCTTGAAGATCTTCCTCCCTTCCGGTACATGGATCAGGCCTTGCTTGACAATTTCATGAGCAGCCACACCGAAGATACTTTCTCCCATGAACTCTATCTTGCCACCGGTTGGTTTCAGTAAACCTGAGATACATTTCATGGTGGTGCTTTTTCCTGCACCATTAGCACCAAGCAGGGTGACAATCTGACCCGCCCGAACTTCCAGATTGATGCCTTTCAGCGCATGAATCTGTCCGTAATGCGCATGCAGATCGGTAATTTTCAAAACTACATCAGACATCTTTAATCATCGTCCTTTCCAAGGTAGGCCTCAATAACCTTGGGATCATTCTTAACTTCTTCCGGCAGGCCTTGGGCGATGTTCTTGCCGTAATCGATCACGTAGATATACTCGGAGACTTTCATGACCAGGCCCATGTCATGCTCTATAAGCAACACAGTTATATCGAGTTCGTCACGAATTCTTTTGATGAGTTCAATAAGTTGCTGTTTTTCATCAAAGTTGAGCCCTGCTGCCGGTTCGTCCAGAAGCAGGAACTTGGGCTTGGTTGCCAGCGCCCTTGCCCACTCAACTCGCCTCTGGTCACCATAGGAGAGAGTAGCAGCAGAACGATTCTCCTGATCGAGAATACCGACGAAATCCAGACACTTTTCACAGTGCTCAGTAATTTCCTTTTCTTCCCTTCGTTGAGCTGGAGATCTCAGCACCGATCCCAAGAAACCGGTATGAGACCGGCAGTGCATGCCAGACTTGACATTATCGATAACCGTCATGTTTTTGAACAAGCGTAAGTTCTGAAATGTTCGCGCCATTCCAGCCTGGGTGATCTTGTGCGGCTTTTTTCTCAGGATTGGTTTGTCACGAAAATTAATCTGTCCGGAGTTGGGCTGATAAAAGCCGGTGATTGAGTTAAATATGGAGGTTTTTCCAGCACCATTCGGACCGATCAGGCTCATAATCGAGCCTTCTTTTATGGTCATATTCATCGAATCGATAACCGTGAGGCCACCGAATTTCAGAACAATATCCTTAACTTCCAACAGGGACATTATTTAATCTCCTAAAGCTAACCAAGCCTTGACGGCCAGAGACCTTGCGGACGTTTCAACATAATGATCAGCATGATGACAGCAAAAGCCAGCAGGCGCATATCACCGACAAAGCGGAATATTTCCGGGAAGAGTACGAGGATGAAAGCACCACAGACAACTCCCGGTATCTTGCCCATACCGCCAATGACAACTCCCAGGAGGATCAGGATTGACTGGGTAAACATAAACGTCTCAGGAGAAATAGCTGTCATTTTGACGGCAAAGAAGCTCCCGGCAACCCCACCGAAGACAGCACCAATCACATAAGCGGAAAGCTTGACCCTGACCCGGTTAATACCCATAGCCTCTGCGGCGTCTTCATCTTCACGGACATATTGCCAGGCCCGGCCCAACCTCGAATATTGCAGCCTGTAGCTGACAAAAATGGCCAGAAAAGCCAGCAGGAGAAAAGCATAGTAGAAATGGATATTGCCATTCATTTCAATACCGAAAAAGAATGGTCTTTCGATCCCGTAGATGCCACTGGAGCCACCGGTAATATCAAGGTTTCTGGCAGTGAGCCTGACTATTTCACCAAAACCAAGGGTGACAATCGCCAGGTAATCACTTCGCAGCCTCAGAGTTGGACCACCGATAATGACTCCTGAAAGTGCCGCAAAAAGCATGGCAAAAGGAATGGTCAACCAGAAGTTCATGCCGAAAGTTGTGGTGAGAATCGCTGTGGTATAGGCACCAACGGCAAAGAAAGCTGCATAGCCAAGGTCCAGTAAACCGGCATAGCCTACGACAATGTTCAAGCCTAAGCAGACAATCACATAGAACCAGACGTCCGAGAAGGTGTTCAGGACGTAATTGTTAGCAACCAACGGCATGGCCAGAACAACGACAACCAGGAGGGCGTAGATATTATTCAGCTTGATTTTGTTCTTTGCCAACACGGCTACATCCTCTCTATCTCGGTCTTGCCAAGCAGCCCGGTTGGTTTAAAAAGAAGCAGTATAATCAAAATTCCGAAAGCAAAAACGTCTTTCCATTCCGAGCCAATAAAAGGCAATTGGGTTCCAAACGACTCAAGCAGCCCCAGAATCAGCCCACCAAGTACAGCTCCAGGGATACTGCCAATACCACCGATGACTGCAGCGGTAAACGCTTTCAGTCCAATCAGAAAGCCCATAAAGAAATGGATACTGCCGTAGTAAACTCCAGCCATAACTCCGGCTGCACAGGCAAGTGCCGAGCCGACGAAGAAGGTCATGGCAATGATCGTCTTGACGTTAATCCCCATCAGGCGACAGGCGTCCTGATCAATAGCAATCGCCCGCATCGCCTTGCCGTACATGGTTTTACTGATAAAAAAATGCAGGATCAGCATCAGGGTTGCGGTCGATGAAACCAGAATAATCTGGGTATAGGTGATAAAAACATTGCCGAACTCAAGCCCGTCGTAGCCCAGATCAACGGGGAAGGCCTTGTATTCGCCACTGGTCATGGACATGACGAAGTTGTAAAGCACCATTGAAACAGCAAGGGCAGTAATCAGTATCGAAAGCCGTGGTGCGCTGAGCATGGGAACATAGGCAATACGCTGGATCAGTACCCCGAGCAGGCCTACCAGAATCATGCTGATAATCATCGCCACCAGGATTCCCGCCCATCCTGCCCCCAAAAAGGGGCTGAGCAGTGAAAGGGTTATCAGTCCGACAAACCCTCCGACCATGTAAATGTCACCATGGGCAAAATTGAGTAATTTGATAATGCCATAGACCATGGTGTAGCCAAGGGCGACCATACTGTAAAAAGAGCCCAATATCAGTCCATTGGCAAGCTGCTGTAAAAAGATATCCAGAGTAGACACTGACAGTTATCCCTTTTTGGGGCCGTTATATGAGTTATGGCCGTTATCTGAGTTCATGATGGGTAAAGACAAGGGTGTGATTCTATGTTGAAAAGCCTTTAAAAAAACAGGCTGCAATGTGAGCCTGCTTTTTTAAAAGAGCTCTTAAAAGCTGGAGGAACTGTTGAGGGCGAACCCTCAACAGTTCCTCTGCGCTGACTTGATATAGCTCTACTGGTGAAGCTTCCACTTCTGATCTTTAACCTGGAGGGTCACGAAATTGCTGCGTGCCAGGGTCAGTTTGTCCGTAAAGGAAATCGGACCGGCAATACCTTCGTAGTTATCGGTCGCCTTCAAAGCTTTTTTAATAGCGTCCGCATCAAAAGATCCCGCTCTTTTGACTGCGTCGGCAAGCAGCTTCATGCCGTCGTAAGAAAGCGTAGAGTAGGGACCGGGGGCGACCTTATACTTTGCTTTGAAATCTGCAGCGAAGGTTTTTGCCGCAGGAAGATAATCGACTATCGGATTGGAGAAGCAATAGACGCCTTCAGCTGCCTTACCGGCGATTTCGATCAGCTTGGGAGAGTTGGAGCCATCGCCGACAGCAATTGTACCGCGATATCCGCCTTGTCTCAGCTGCTTAATAAGAAGAGCGCCTTCTGCATAATACGCAGTCCAGAAAACCGCATCAGGCTTTTTGCTTTTGATGGTGGTCACTAGAGAGGAGAAGTCTTGCTCGCCCTTGTTAACAACCTCGTAAGCGACAACCTTGTTACCTGCAGCTTCCCACTTCTGCTTGGCGATGCTGGCGAGGTCCTCTGAATAAGCTTCGCCCATATGAACGATTGCAATGCTTTTCACGCCGACGGATTTGAACAGAGTAACCGCAGTGTCGGCCTGAGCATCACCGGTCGAGTTGATCATAAAACCGATGCCAGGGTTTGCGCCAACCAGCGCGGTTGAGTTGGAAGCAGCAATCACGATGGGCACATTGGCTTCGCCGTAAAGCTTGAGAGTCGGCAGGGTTGCGCCGGAGCAGTAACCACCGACCACGGCCACAACACCTTCAGAAATCAATTTGCTGGCAGCAGCAACAGCCTGCTGGGGATCACATGCATCGTCGCCGGTTGTGGTTACGATTTTTTTACCAAGAAGACCACCGGCAGCGTTGATTTCATCCACGGCAAGCTTGATGGCACTTTCCATATCTTTACCATCTGTAGCGGTTCCACCAGTTGTAGGGATCATGATCCCTACCTTAACTTTTCCAGCAGCAAAACTCGAACCTGCAGTCAAAACACAAGCCAGAGCTAACGACACCATTATCAAAAAGCATTTTCTTAACATGTTCATCTCCTTTTTACGTCAATAGGTTAACAATCTCACCAAACTACATGGCCACATGGCCAACAAAAGTATTAAGACATTGTTACACATAACAACACTTTTTCAATACTGGTATCTTACTGAACATTTTCCAGAAGTACCATGAAGCTCTAAAGATGCATGCTGGAATTAGTCTCTTGCTACGAAGTAAATAGGTAGAAAGCAAAAGAAATGCCAAACGATGTTATATTTTTTTACAAAGTTCAGGCAAACAACAGCAATAAATGGTAGCAGCTCAGGATTACGTCCTTTTTTAAATAGGTTAAAGCATGATCTTGGCAAAGACACTCACGCAAGAAAATCAAAAAAAACGAGCAGAAAGCCTGAATAAACGACTAAACTAAAGAGAAAGACGGCCAGAGAACAATTCCTGACCCCAAACCTATGCATTTATGCATAAAGGGTTCAAACAGCTGTAAGGCGAAAACAGCAGAAGCAGTCAATCAGGTCAAATTGTAGCGCTTAAGTTTTCTGGCAATAGTCGATTGGTTCACTCCCAGCGCCTCGGCGATACCTGTCTGGCTGCGATATCGATCACGTGCCCGGCTCAGCAAGGTACGCTCAACAGTTTCAAGAGCTTGCTGTAAAGAAATCTCATCAGGCCAATCAAGCTCTTCAGGTGAGCCCACCTTTCCAGAACCAATAATTTGCGAGGGAAGGTCCGGGGTATCAATAACCTCCGTCTCCGACATAACCACCAGACGCTCACTGATGTTCATCAGTTCACGGACATTCCCAGGGTACGAATAACCAGCGAGTGCGTCCAGGGCTGCACGCGTCAGACGTTTCCGGGTATTGTTGATTGCTGAGAAGTGGTCCATATAGTGACGTATCAGCGGCACAATACAATCCTTGCGCTCACGCACAGACGGAACATGAATTGGAATGACATTCAATCGATAATAAAGGTCCAGGCGAAAAGTACCTTTCTCAACCATTTCTTCAAGGTCGCGATGAGTAGCGGCCAGCACACGCACGTCAAGCTTGCGTTGTTCGGTACCGCCAAGCCGCGTGATCCTGCCATCTTCAAGAAAACGCAGCAATTTAACCTGTGCAGACAGAGGCAACTCCGCAACTTCATCAAGGAACAGAATTCCTTCGTTGGCGAGTTCAAACTGGCCGGGCTTACCACCAGGGCTTGCTCCTGTAAAAGCACCCTTCTCGTAACCGAAGAGTTCTGCCTCAACCAAAGACTCAGGGATAGCACCGCAGTTGATCGTGATCAATGGCATGTCAGAACGCCGTGAATTATGATGAATCATATCGGCAATCACACCTTTACCGACACCCGACTCACCAAGAATAAGAACACTGGAATCAGCTGAAGCAACCTTGGTTGCCTGCCGCAGAGATTTAATCATATTAGGGCTACGAGCGATAATGCGTCGCGACTCCAGTTCAACCTGCTGCATCTCGAGAATCTGATGACGGAATTGATCCTTGATCGATTCCTGATGTTCCAACTCCCGTTGCAATCTGTCGAGCTCGCTGATATCACGTTCGCTGACCACAACCCGGATGAGATCATCATTCTGGTCGAAAACCGGCGTGGCGACAGAAATCAACTTGCCACCACCTGGAAGATTCTGCAGTTGACTGATCGCTTTTTTCTGAATACTGGCTTCCAATGCCGCAGATCGATCAATAAAGCCTTCAGCAATTAAATCCCGCATATTTTGTCCAACCATCTCGGCCGCAGGACGATTATGTATCCGCTCAGAGGCAGGGTTAACCCTGATAACTCTGGCATCGGCATCGCAGACAAACAGACCATCAGAAGAAGAATCAATGATGGCATGCAATTCAAGGGTCAGTGCCTCAAAATCAAGCATACGCCGGTCCGACTCGGGTGGAGACGGAGCGGGTGGCAACAAGCAGAGAGTCAGGTTCTGACCTTCAGCAGATTTGACCGTACTCAACAGAGCCAGATAGGGCGCTCCAGTGCCGCGAGTAATGGTTACAGATGGGGCCGGTGATGCGCTACGGCCAAAATTACCGACCGCTTCTGCCAGCTTCGGCAGAGGCTTCGACAATATGGCACCCACACGGGCGTTTAATTGGTTTTCTGCAGCGGGGTTTGTAAAGACAATTCGTCCCTGCGCATCGCAGGCGAGCAAAGGCACAGACAGTGCTTTCAGGAAATCAGGGGCGAGAGATTGAAGTTTGTCGACCATATTCTGCATAAACACATTGCCTCCACATGGGCCAGAGAGACATGTTATGCGTTTTTGCATAGGTTATGCAATAGAGAATTACCGCGAAACGCTCATTTCTTTTCTTCACCAAGCTCCCTGGATCGTGCGGTTGCAGCACCAACCGCCTCCATCATCATGCCACGCAAGCCTCGCTCTTCAAGAACGCGGATGGCAGCGATAGTCGTTCCGGCAGGGCTACACACCTTTTCTCGCAGCATTGCAGGATGCTCGCCGGTCTCTTTGACCAGATGCGCTGCACCGGCCACCGTCTGCACGGCCAGGGCATGGGCGATATCGAGCCGCAAACCTTCCTGAACACCACCGGCTGTCAGAGCTTCAATGAATGTAAAAACAAAGGCCGGACCGGAACCGGAGAGCCCGGTGACCGCATCCATCTGCCCTTCTTCCACCCAGAGGGCAATTCCGACTGTTTCGAACAAATGTTGAGCAACTCGACGATCTTCTTCATTAACATACTTACCGGGGCAAAGAGCTGCGGCACCATGACCGGTGAGAGCCGGAGTGTTGGGCATGGCACGCACCACATGCGACTGACCACCGAGACCTACTTCCAGGGCTGTCGTTGTAATCCCGGCCAGAATCGAGACCAGCAGCTTATCATCGTTGAACCCGGAGACAATATCTGCCAGGACTTTATCCAGAACCTGCGGCTTGGTTGCCAGGACAACAATGTTGCTGCTCGTAACCAACTCCATATTGCTTGCAGCGCAGAAAACTCCATAGCGCTCTTCCATCAATTGACGACGCTTCTCATTCGGCTCTGAGAAGAGAATATCCTTAGCCAGGAAACCGCCACTTATCAGCCCCTTAATAAAAGCTTCGGCCATATTGCCGCCACCGATAAACCCTATTTTACCTACCGTTGATAAAGGCACCGTCTGTATCCTTTCCACAAATCAAAAATTATCAGATATTTCTACAGTATTTCCAAGGTTTCCGGAGAACACCAATTCATCAAAACCTTGCATTACCTGGTGTACGCGGAAACGGGATCACATCGCGAACATTCTCCATACCGGTAACATACATCAGAAAACGCTCAAAACCGAGTCCGAAACCAGCATGCGGACAATTTCCCCAACGTCGGGTATCGAGATACCAGTCGAGACTCTCGGGAAGAATATCGAAGGCACGCATCTTGTGCTGCAGCATATCCAGGCGCTCTTCGCGCTGGCTACCACCAATAATCTCACCGACTTTCGGTACCAGCAGATCCATCGCCGCAACAGTCTTGCCATCATCGTTGCTGCGCATGTAAAAGGCCTTAATCCCTTCCGGATAGTCGGTAACAAAGAGTGGCCCACCAACGATCTGTTCCGTCAGGTAACGTTCATGTTCCGACTGCAGATCACAGCCCCATACCACTGGAAAATCGAAATTCTGACCGCACTTTTGCAGACGTTCGATCGCTTCCGTGTAACTCATCGTCTGGAAGGCCGTTCCGGCCACCTTCTGCAGACGGGCGATCAAGCCTTTATCAACAAACTTGTTAAAAAACTCCAGATCCTCCTGGCAATGCTCCAGGGCATATTCAACCATAAACCGGAAAAAACCTTCAGCAAGTTGACAGTTAACCGCAAGGTCGGCAAAGGCCACCTCCGGCTCAATCATCCAGAACTCGGAAGCATGGCGGCTGGTATTGGAGTTCTCAGCACGAAATGTTGGTCCGAACGTGTAGACATCGGTGAACGCCGTAGCAAAGAGCTCGGCCTGTAGCTGGCCACTCACCGTCAGCCCGGCCTTGGAGCCAAAAAAGTCCTCGTGCCAGGCTATGCGTCCATCAACGCTAGGAGGATTCGCGGGGTCCAGAGTCGTAACCCGGAACATCTCCCCGGCGCCTTCACAGTCATTAGTGGTAATAATAGGCGTGTGCACATAGATAAAGTCCCGCTCCTGGAAGAAGCAGTGGACGGCGTGGGCAATGCGGCTACGAACACGAAAGACAGCCCCGAAAGCATTCGTGCGTGGACGCAGGTGAGAGATAGAACGCAGGAACTCGAAACTATGGCGTTTTTTCTGCAGAGGAAAGGCTTCGTCAGTTTCACCGTAGACAGTGATCTGACCAGCCTGAACTTCCCAGCTTTGCCCGCCACCAGGTGAAGCAACCAGCTCGCCACGCACACCGATACAAGCGCCGGTGCCAAGTTGGCCAGCAGCCGTAAATGCAGCCGAATCCTCTGCGACCACGATCTGCAAGCTATCCAGACAGGAGCCATCGTTGAGCGCAAGAAAAACCACCCCTTTACTGCGCCGTACGGTACGTAACCAACCCTGGACAAAGACTTCACCTTGAGCATTCTCGGATTTCAGAAGAGCCTTGACACGAGTCCGGTCTTTTCGCCAATCAGTTTTCTTCATATCCATCTCCCGGAAACAGTAACCTGGGCCCCAAAAACATCAGTCGGGGTCAATGAGCCAGGCAGGGCCGATTAATCGTGTTCTCGCGTCTTCGCGAATTCAATATCCGGCCACTGCTCCATGACATAGCCCAGCCGCCATTCACTGGGCGCAAGGTAGCTGAGATTCCCTTCGGCATCGAGGGCCAGATTTGCCTGACTTTTCTTCTCGAATTCAGCCAGCTTTTTCGGGTCTGAACAGCCAATCCAGCGGGCGGTCGCGTAATCAACGCTTTCGTAGCTAGCATCAACACCATACTCCGTCTTCAAACGCTCCATGGTGACATCAAACTGCAGCACTCCTACAGCACCGACAATATAGTCATTACTTATTAACGGTCGAAACACCTGGATCGCTCCCTCTTCCGAGAGCTGCCTCAGACCTTTTTCCAACTGCTTCGCTTTGAGGGGGGATTTCAATCTGACCCGCCGAAAATGTTCCGCAGCAAAGCTGGGGATACCGGTGAATTTAAGCAGCTCTTTATCTGTAAAGGTATCACCGACCTTGATCGTACCATGATTATGTAGACCGATAATGTCCCCGGAGAAAGCCTCTTCGACATTGGCTCGGTCCTGAGCCATAAAAATAATGGCTTTGGAAAGGCTGACCTCTTTGCCGATACGATGGTGGCGAACCTTCATACCACGTTGAAAACGCCCTGAGCAGATACGCAGAAAGGCAATCCGGTCACGATGGGCCGGATCCATATTTGCCTGAACCTTGAAGACGAATCCAGAAAAAGCATCTTCCGTTGGTGCAACTTCACGACTCTGGGTCTGACGAGGGCCAGGAGCTGGAGCAAGATCAACCAGAGCATCAAGCAATTCTTCGACGCCGAAGTTATTGATAGCGCTACCGAAAAAGACCGGCGTCTGGTTACCTTTAAGATATTCTTTCAGGTCGAAAGGATTGGCGGCCCCCTCAAGAAGTTCAATATCTTCGCGCAGTTCATCAGCAGCACTGCCAAGCAGTTCGTCAAGCTGGCTATCGTTGATATCCTTGATCACACGGACATCCTCGGTCAGACGTTTCTCACCAGGTCGAAACAGGCGCAATTCCTTGCGATAGAGGTTGTACACTCCTTTAAAACGCTTGCCCATGCCGATCGGCCAGGACATAGGCGCACATTCGATCTGCAATTTATCCTCGACATCGGCAAGCAGATCGAGAGGATATTGCCCCTCACGGTCCATCTTGTTGATAAAAGTCAGCACCGGAGTGTTGCGCATACGGCAGACCGACATCAGCTTTTCAGTCTGGGTCTCGACCCCCTTGGCGCTGTCAATCACCATCAAGGCACTATCCACAGCAGTCAGGACCCGATAGGTGTCCTCAGAAAAGTCCTGGTGACCCGGCGTATCCAGCAGATTAATTTCGCAGTTGCGATGACCGAACTTCATGACCGAGGTGGTTACGGAAATACCGCGTTCCTGTTCGACTTTCATCCAGTCACTGGTGGCGTGACGACCCGCCTTACGTGCCTTGATCGCCCCGGCCATCTGGATGGCGCCGCCAAAAAGCAGCAGTTTTTCAGTCAGGGTGGTTTTACCGGCATCAGGATGGCTGATAATGCCAAAGGTTCTACGCTTTTTTATTTCTTCTAAGAAACTGTTGTTCAAGCTACCCTCTTTTCTTGTTTTATGACTAGTTCCAAAATGATAATAAGTCTAAAGCAACCCATACCGGCTCAAGGTGAACCATCTTCCTTGGAGCCTGTCCGACAATCCATAATCCTTAGCCCGCCAATTCAGCTTTAAGTTCCTTCTTCAGAATCTTACCGGTCGCAGTCATCGGCAAGGACTCTCGGAACTCGATGATGCGTGGGTACTTGAAAGACGCCATCCGCTCTTTGCACCAGGCAATCAACTCCTGTTCAGTAGTGATAGCACCTGCCTTGAGAACTACATAAGCCTTGACCTCTTCGCCATGCTGATCGTGTGGCACACCCAGAACCGCAATCAATGAAACGTCAGGGTGAGACATCAGGACCTCCTCAACCTCCCGAGGATAAATATTGAAGCCACCGCGGATAATCATTTCCTTGAGTCGGTCAACGATATAGAGATAACCATCCTCGTCCAACTTTCCCAGGTCTCCGGTGTAAAACCAGCCATCCTCTTTCAGTGCAGCCTTGGTCTCTTCCGGCTTGCCATAATAACCCTTCATAATATTATGACCACGGATAATCACTTCGCCTACTTCACCAGCCGGCAGCCTGTTGTCATCACTATCGACTACGTTAACTTCAATGCCCCAGATCGGTGCACCGACGGACCCCGGTTTCCGTTCTCTGGACAACTGATTGAAGGTCGCAACCGGGCAGGTCTCTGACAGACCATAACCTTCGAGGATGGGGATCTGATATTTTTCTTCAATACCGCGAAGGATTTCCAGGGGCAAAGCGGATCCGCCGGAGACTCCGAGTCGCAACTGTTCGGTTATCTCCTCCATATCGAAACGCCCTTCCGTATCTTCATAGTTAAGCAGCGCCCAGTACATGGTTGGCACTCCAACAAAAATCGTTCCATTTTCATTTTCCATTGCATCGAAAACCGCCTCAGCGGTAAAACGCGGGATAAGAACCAGAGTATTGCCTAGCGAAAAGCCAGCATTCAGCTGGCAGGTCTGGCCGAAGGAGTGAAACAAGGGCAAGGTGACAATATGAACGTCCTCATGTTGCGCAGCAAAACACTCGCGCGTAATGATGGCATTCATAGTCATATTGGAGTGGCTCAGTTCCGCTCCTTTCGACGTTCCTGTTGTCCCCGAAGTGTAGAGGATTACGGCGGTGTCATCTGATCGGGTACAGGCAATATCAAAGTCGGCAGACTGTCCTGCCATCATCTCACCAAGGCTGCTCGTCCCCGTGATAGGGGAAAGCGCCACCGGGTTGACCGTCATCACCCAGAAGTGCTCACACTCATCAGCTGCTTGATAGCCCTTGAAGCCTTCCTCGGCCATTGGTAGTTCCGGGGTGCCTTGAAAGCAGAAATAGGCCTTGGCATTACTGTTATTCAGGTAGTAGGCGATCTCCTTGGCTGTCGACAGCACGTTGAGCGGCACCACCGTCGCCCCGACCTTGAGGATGGCGTAGTAAACCATCGGGAAGTAGGGAAGGTTCGGGCAGCTCAAGGCAACATTGTCCCCTTTACTGATTCCGGCGGCCACCAGACCGTTGGCAATCTGGTTGACAGCCTGATCCAGTTGAGCATAACTCAACCTGGTCGCACCACAGACCACAGCAGTCTTATCGGGGTATTGCTTGACACTATAATCAAAAACTGAGGCAAGATTAAGCATATGTCACTCCTTGCATGATTCGTTTAGCAGAGATGCAGATCCCAAAAATATCAAAGAGACACTCGCAAAAGTTTATATTTGCCATCAAGTAATCACTGACTCAGGTGTTAGGTCAAGGCCTTTACCCACAGCCGTCTGATAAAACAACAATCTGATTCAGTGCACACGAAAGTCTGGGACAGATATGTCAAGCTATGAATCCAGCAGAAAACTCATGTTTTTTTCTACAGCTTCACGAGCCTCGGTAACGATACGTTTCAACAAAACTTCACAAGTCGGAATATCATCTATCAATCCCATTACCATACCAGCAGCCCAGACACCGCCGTTAATATCACCCTCCTCCAGCACCTCCTTACGACCACGCTTACCAGCGACCAGAGGTTGAATATCGGTAAAATCCGTCTCGCCTGGTTGTGCTTCGATACCGAGAACCTCTCCAGCAATTTTATTATTAAAAACACGAGCCGTATTGTTCAGAGTTCTGAATATCAAGGTCGTTTGTCTTTCATCCGCATCGACCAACGCCTGCTTTACATTCTCATGAACAGGAGCTTCCTGAGTCGCTACAAAACGTGTCCCCATATTGATGCCTTCAGCCCCCAGGGCAAAGGCTGCAGCCATCTGGTAACCATTGCCTATGCCGCCCGAAGCAAGCAGAGGAATGGACAATTGGGCCGCCACGGCAGGTACAAGTACCAGATTCGGTATATCGTCTTCGCCGGGATGCCCGGCACATTCAAAACCATCCACACTGACCGCATCACAACCAATCGATTCCGCTTTCAGCGCGTGACGCACAGAGGTGCACTTATGAATAACCTTAATGCCAGCCTTTTTGAAAGCAGACATGAACGGCTGCGGATTGCGTCCAGCTGTTTCAACAATTTTCACACCACCGGCAATAATCGTTCTTACATACTCTTCATATGGTGGTGGTGTGATCGCTGGCAGAACGGTGATATTTACACCAAAAGGCTTCGTGGTCATTTGACGACAGCGTTTAATCTCTTTGCCCAACTCTTCAGCTGTCGGGTGGTTTAACGCTGTGATAACCCCCAAACCGCCAGCGTTGGAGACGGCTGCAGCCAGATCAGCGGTACCGACCCACATCATGCCACCCTGAACGATAGGATACTCGGTGCCCAGCAATTCTGTGATTCTGGTTTTCATGTCTTGGCTCCTTTTTATAGCTTCTCTACAAGCAAACTTCCAATAGAATAACCGGCACCGAAGGAGCAGATAATCCCTCTGTCTCCCGGCGAAAAGTCTTCACGAAACTTGTGAAAAGCAATAATAGCTCCTGCGGAGGCTGTGTTGGCATAATCATCGAGTATAATCGGTGCCTCCCCGTCCTCTGCCGGCCGCCCCAGAAGCTTTTGTGCTGCAAACTGGTTCATATTGATATTGGCCTGATGAAGCCACATCCGCCGTATAGCAGAAATTTCAACTTTATTCTCTTCGAGCTGGCTCGTTACCAGATTGCAGACGAGTGGCAACAGCTCCTTGAAAACCTTTCGTCCGTGTTGAACAAACCATTGGTCCGGCTCGAAAAAGCGCTCCAGGGTGAGGTTTTCTTCAGCCCTAGTCAGATAGCTGAAATCGGTGCGGATATTATTTGAAAAAACGGTCTTCAACTTACGATCCAGAATCCGGAACAGGGGAACCTCAGCAGCAGTTTTCTGCCTCTCTAAAACGACTGCAGTGGCGACATCGCCGAAGATGAAATGACTGTCACGATCGCGAAAATTGACCTGCGGAGTGACATATTCCGGGTTGACCACCAGCACACTGTTTGCGGAGCCTGACAAAAGGGCATCCATCGCGTTGGATATGGCAAAGGTAGCCGTCGAGCAGGCGATCGACATATCGTAGGAGTATCCAGTGCAACCCAGCGACTGCTGAATTTCCACGGCAACAGCTGGCCAATGGCGTTGCGTGGTCGAAGAACCACAGATTACCAGATCGATCTCATGCGGGTCTTTTTGTGCCTGGGTCAAAGCCTCTTTCGCTGCCGCTACAGCCATTTCCGCACTGATCGAGAGTTCATCCACTGAGCGTCTGGGAACCACTGGTAGCATCCGGTCAATATCCAGGATACCCTCTTTATACATCGCGTAGCGTTGCTTGATACCGGACGCTTTTTCAATGAACTCGACACTCGAGTGCGAAATGGCCTCCAGCTCTCCGCTCTCTATTGCCTTCGCGTTTTCACTGTTGAATTTATCTGCATAGGCGTTGTATGCCTCAACGAGTTCTGCATTGGTCACAACATTGGGGGGAGTGAATAAGCCGGTGCCGCTAATAACAACATCGTTCATAAATTAATCCTCAGGATTGGTATGAATAGATTAATAATTGTACTACAAAAGCTGTTAACAATAACCCATTTTCTCAGACAAAACTTCTTTAGACACGGCTGATGACGGAACCGATAACCAGCCTCTGGATTTCACTAGCTCCTTCATATATCTCGGTAATTTTGGCATCACACATCGTCCGTTCAACCGGAAATTCACGGTTATAACCGTAACTGCCATGGATTTGCACAACTGAGTTAGGTTACCCGCATAGCGGTTTCGCTGGCGAACAGCGTGGCCATTATAGAGTAGGCTTTGCCGTTACTGGCCAAAGATGCTGATTGGTAGACCAACAATCTTTCATCAGAGCAAAGCATCTTTACCTTAACTGAAGATCGTACCGAGTCATGTAGGGACCTAACAGTTCTTCGACCTGCTGACGAAGTTCTGCTTCATCCTGCCCTGCCGACAACTTGGCGGTAATGCTAGCCAAGGTGCCGTGAACCGGATGCTCGCCGACGCTGACACTGAGCGAATCGACCATACTTGCAATGCTTTGCAGAACTTCACAATAAACACGTTCAATTGCCAACCAGCACAGCTTCGGCTTAAAAAGCTTACCGACCGCCGTTAAGGGCAACTGTTTCATAATGAACGCATCTTTGGGAATTGCGGCCCGTTCACCGATCCGCTTTGTCAAATAGTCAAGAACCTCTTCAGGCGTGATCTGTGCACCTTCGCGGAGTTGCACAAAAACAACCGGCACTTCACCAGCATGGGCATCGGGTTGCCCAACCGCAGCGGCAAGTTCGATCCCTTCCATAGCAGCAGCCGGTCCTTCGATTATGGCGGGATCAATATTGTGCCCACCGCGGACAATCAACTCTTTGCTGCGCCCGGTGAGCCAGAAGTAGCCATCCTCGTCCTGCCGCCCCATATCACCGGTATTAAGCCAGTCCTGCTTTGGCCAGACATTCCTGTTATGACGTTCCTCCAGGTACCCGGGGAAAACATTAGGGCCCTTAATGCAGAGAGTCCCGATTTCATCAACATCGGCATCGCGCACATAACGACCATCCTGATCGAGAATAAAAATCTTCGCCTGCTGATAAGGCAGCCGCAAACCGATGGACCCGACCTTGCACAGGCCCTCGATTGGATTGATGATCGATCCACAAGTCCCTTCAGTCTGTCCGAAGCCTTCCGCTATCTTCATGCCGGTCCGTGCTTCGAACTTCTCGCACAGCTGTGGGGAAAGTGGCGCTGCACCGCAGAGCAGAAACTTGAGGGAAGAAATATCAGCGCTCTTATCCAGAGCACCCAGCAGCATCGAAAGGACTGTCGGCACCGCAGAGAAAAACACACCACGATAGTGTTCGACAATCTGTGCAAAGTTCTCTATCACACCCGGATCGCGGTAGCCCTTTGTGCCCATCAGCAGAATGTGAGCCCCAACCGACAGTGGCAGCGAACCGGTGACGACTGTACCGTTGACATGAAACAATGGCAGACCACACATAAAGGTGTCCCCCGGTTGTAACTTGGTCCATGTAGGGCGTACCATCGCCACCATAGCTACTTCGTTAAAATGGGTGTGAGGAGCCAGCTTCGGCGTACCGGTCGTCCCGCCAGTGTGATAAATGCTGGCGATTTCATTTGCGCGAATTTGCCGCCCCGAATCCAGCTTATCAGCGTTGTAGCGACTGACAGTCTGCTCATAACCATAAATTCCGGCCGCTTCATCACTTGCGCCCATCACCCGAATGATCGCTTGCAACTCTGGCAACTGGTCACGAATCTGCGTCACCTTCTCCCAGATATCGCTTCCCGGTACACTGCCGAGCGCAACCAGAACTTTTGTTTTGGCATGCACACAGATTTCCTGAATAATCTCTGCATCGAGCAGGGGATTGATCGGGTTTACAATCCCCGCGGCCTGTCCTCCCCAGAGTACGAAGTGGGTCTGGGGCAGGTTTGGCAGCAGGTAAGAGACCACGTCGGTCGGACCGACACCAAGATCGTTCAGCATATTGGCGGTGCGATTGACCTCCCCAAGAAACTCGGCATAGGAGTAACTGGTTGCCTCTTTGTAAGAGGCCCCAGCCATAAAAAAACTGAGAGCTGGCGCCTGAGGATCAAGACTGGCACCGTGTTGAATCATGTCATAGGTATTATGAGCAACCAGGCGCTCCTCGATCGGAATTTGTTCATACCGCTCAATATCGGCTAGAGTCACTATTTTTTTATCCACCTTAATACCTCCTGAAACAGACGATGCCTTTGCTACTGATTCGATTTTAACCACCTGACACAAACTTTCAACAGCTAATGGACAAGGTCCGTTCAACAATTGCATTAAATTACCTTACCCAGTCAGACATCTCCATGAGTCACCTTTCAGTCATATTAGGATATTCTGAGCAGAGTGCTTTCATCCGCGCTTTTCAGCGATGGTTTGGACAATCCCTCCCAAAGTGGAAAAAACGGCATCACAATTTTCATGCCTAACTGCTGTTGAGAGTGGTCAAAATCACAACAGGGGGTTATCGAACTATCCAAATTGTGTGTTCGCCGGTTTTATGTACTATATTCAAGGAGTAAAAACTGTGGGTAAATCAGGGATTATCAGGATGAAAAAGGTTGGCGGCATCCAGCATAACCTGACGGTGGTGTCAGCGGTATAGTGACACACACATTGGTGCCTCTTCCAACCTGACTGTCGACCTGGATATCACCATGATGGGCCAGCACGATATTCCGCACTATACTCATACCCAACCCGACACCCTGTACAGAAGTATCCGAAGAGTCTGCACGATAGAAACGATCGAATACACGGGTCAGCTGTTCTTCGTTCATGCCGACGCCATCATCGGCAACGGAAATCTCATACTTATCATCGTGCAAAGCCAGAACCACCCGCACACCACCTCCTTTGGGTGAATACTTGACGGCATTACTGATTAAATGATCGACCGCTTGCTTAAGGCGTGACCGGTCAGCACATATTTGCGCGGCTTCGTCTGGCAAGACTATTTTGAACTGATGCGTACTAAACTTTTCACAATAGGCAGCGATAACCTCGTGTATCATGGTATCGAATCGAAACTCCTGGTAGTTAAGAGTCAACGGTCGCCCTGACTCTATCCGGCTGATGTCGAGCAGGTCATCGATCAAGCCACCCAGAGCCAAAGCCTTATCGTGAACCAACAGGAGAAAATCTTTTTGCTGTTCCATATCGAAGCTCCCTGCTGTTTCCTCTGCAGTGAGCAGCTCAGTATAACCAATAATCGTTGTGAGCGGCGTATTCAGTTCATGAGCAGCCATGGTAAGAAAAGCACTCTTCATGCTCTCAATTTCCCGTTCTCTGGTCACCTCACGTACCAGCAGGATGACCCCGGCAGCCTCTGTTTCATCTTGCACAAACCGAGAAACGCGCACTTGATAGACATGAGGGTTTGTGGTGTTTTCGTCCGGAAGTTCAAAATCAAAAAACCTGGGTCCATAGGCAATATTGAGATGTTGGCCAACTTTGTTGAGAAAGTCCACCTCATGGCTGAGCTTGCCGATTGACTGCCCCAGAACTTTTTCCAGAGGTGTCCCCAGTATATTCTCCGCAGCAGTATTCATATGCAGGATATTCAATTTCGCATCTGCCACCACGACACCATCAGGAACAGAGCGAAGAATTCCATGCAGTTTTTCCCGATCGACCTTGATCTCCTCAAGAACCTGGCCAAGTGCCACTTGCGCCTGGGTTCGTTCAGCAATCTGTTCTGTCAGCTGCTCATTAGCTTGTGAGAGTTCCAGAGTCCGTTCAGTGACCCGCTGTTCAAGCTCTTCGTTAGCCAGCTGCAAGGCCTCTTCTGCCTTATCCCTTGCCAGCAAGCTTATATAGGCTCGATAGAGAGCGACATAAATAGCCACAAGGAATCCAAGTGACATAACCAGGGTGGTGGCCATGGAATAAAAGAACAAGCTGTTGATCTTACCGACGCTTCCAGTGATATCATAATAAACTTCGATAGCACCACCGAACGCATCGTCTACCATAAACGGCACGTAGGTTTCGACGATATCTATCTTAGCAACATCACCCTCCGCCGTTTTGCGATCTTTCTGCACAACCTTGGAGTAAACCTGGCCCTTAGCAACAATTTCGTGGAAGTAAGGTTTTTTATTGAGGGTGCCAACCTCTTCCTGCTTGGTTGAAAATATGATCTCGCCGTAAGTTGAGAAAATGCGCAGCTTAATCAAGCGTTTATCTCTGCTTGCCGGTTGCAGACTCTCTTCCAGTCCTTCAGGAAGCCGATCCTCGGTCAAAAACTGGTTTTCCAGATCAATAGTTCGCACCATATAGCTGGCATATCGAACCGCTTCACTCTCGGTCTCCTCGAGCAGAAGTTCATTATAAGCAGGGTAGACAAAAAGGTATTCATACCCGGGCAAAAGCACAGCAATCGCCAGGGAAAGAACCATGAGATTACGGAGTATTTTATAATGAAACACGCGGATAAACCCGTTTGGTAACAATATTGACGCAGAGAGAGTAAAAAACTTTTTCAAAGACCGTTGGTAAATATACATTAGTTTTTATAGATAACCAAGAGCTATAATCTCAACTGTTTTCACCAACAACACAGGGATAAGGTTTCCCCTTGTTCCAGCTTTGGTTGTGGCATAATCTGACAGCCAGTCCATTGATGGCCAGACAAGCTACGAGGAGAACAAGCCATGCAACGAGCAAGCGGTATTCTGCTTCATCCAACCGCTTTAACGGGACCTTTCAAGGTTGGCGATCTGGGAAAAGAAGCCTTTCTTTTTGTCGATTTTCTGGTCAGGGCAGGTCAGAGCATCTGGCAGATATTACCCCTCGGCCCAACCGGATATGGCAATTCTCCCTATAACGCACTTTCAGCCTTTGCTGGCAACCCGGCTCTGATCAATCTACAGCAACTTGTCGACTGCAACGATCTGCACGAATCTCACCTCGATGCCGCCATCAAGAGCAGTCCAGGGATTAATTTCAACCAGATGCTCGCCAGGAAAAACAATCTGCTCCTAAAAGCGGGCCAACAATTTTTCAGTAAACCAACAACAGAGAGACATCAGGCCTTCGACACCTTCTGCCATGAGCAATCAGACTGGTTGGAAGATTTCAGTCTCTTCATGGCTTTAAGAGAAACCTTTGCCGAACAAGCGTGGCCCGAGTGGCCGGAGGGCCTGCGCACGCGAGAACCGGAAGTTCTCAGAGAATGGAGGGGCAAACTTGAGGAGAATTGCCGTCTTTATAAATACCAACAATTCATTTTTGCCGGACAGTGGCATAAGCTAAAAGCATATGCAAACCGCAATAACGTTCTGATTTTTGGTGACATTCCGATTTTTGTTGCCTACGATTCTGCCGACGTCTGGGCCAACCAGCACCTGTTCCAGCTTGATGACCAGGGAAGACCAACGGCAGTTGCCGGAGTTCCCCCTGACTATTTCAGCAAAACCGGTCAACGTTGGGGCAACCCGCTCTATCGTTGGGATCAACTTGCAGAAGAAGGGTTCCGCTGGTGGCTGAGGCGATTCGAGCAGCAATTACAAAGCTGCGACATGATTCGCATCGATCATTTCCGTGGATTCCAGGCTTGCTGGTCGATTCCCACCAATGAAAAAACTGCAGTCAAGGGCCACTGGGAAGAAGTTCCGGGGCGGAAACTCTTCGAAAAGTTGAGAGAACAGGGCACAGATTTGCCGATCATTGCTGAAGATCTCGGAATAATCACTCCTGAAGTCGAAAAATTACGTGATGACTTTGCTTTTCCAGGCATGAAAATCTTGCAGTTTGCTTTTGACTCAGGCCCTGACAATCCTTATCTGCCAGAGAATCACACTGTCAACAGTGTTGTCTATACAGGCACTCACGACAACGACACAACTCTTGGGTGGTGGCGTGGTCTTACCAAAGAGCAGAAAAACCAAGTGCGTGATTACCTCGGCATGCGTCACCCGGACATGCCCTGGGAACTTATCCGCCTGGCCATGTCCAGCATTGCCAAACTTTGCGTCATCCCCTGCCAGGACATACTCGGCCTCGACAGAACGGCACGTTTTAACACTCCCGGTCGGGCAACAGGGAACTGGGACTGGCAAATGGCGTCGGACAGTCTGACCAACAAACTGGCTGACCGCCTGCGCAAACTTGCTGAAGAATATCGTCGCAGTAGCTCTTGCTGAGCACTCACCGCTTGTGTTATAAATTTGAATTAGAGTTCAAAGTATCCATAAAAACAATCTGGCACTCTACTCAGGAATCAAAAACATCGGAGGATCTACCTGTGAAACAATTTATGACCGTTTTCTGTATCGCTGTCTTCTCTCTCACCATGCTCGCCGGTTGCGGTGAAGACGCCCCTGCCCCGAAAGCTGAAGTTGCAAAACCTTCAGCACAATCAGCTCCGGTAAT
>JAMONP010000051.1 GCA_027065695.1 Desulfuromonadales bacterium
GTCAGGAGTAAAGCCATAATGATAATGAATCTTTTCATTTTGCATACCTCGCAATGCGGAAGCCAATATCGTTGGCTGGTTCGCGACTGTAACGGCGATAACTGAAGCGTAGTTCGGTAATACTCGCATTGCGCCAGCTCGAACCCCGGACTACATGATGGTTGCCGACTGCAGGACCCATAGGGTCGGCTGCACCTTTGTTGCTGGCAGGATTGGCAGCATAATAATCATGGCACCATTCCGCAACATTGCCGCCGAGGTCATAAACCCCCACTGGATTTGCCTGAAAAGAACCGGTCGGTGCGCTCGCAGCAAAACCATCGTTATAATCTTTGATCACTACAGGCAGGAGATGACGGGCCGACTCGTCGGCAAAGTTCCCCGTTTTCATTTTCGGTGGGTATTTTCCAGACCAGGGATAGCGGACCCGCTGCTTTCTCTTGGCCATGCGGGCGGTGAAAGCCCATTCCGCCTCGGTGGGCAGGCGATAGCCGGGGGCTGCTTCATTACCTGTGACCATGGCCCCGTTCTCCTCCCGGTAGAAAGGTGGCAGGCCATCTTTCCTGCTGAGCCAGTTGAGGAAACGCGCGGCATCATCCCAGGTGACATTGACCACCGGGTGGGAATCAATCTCAAGGGATTGGTTGCCAGACATGCCGGAAGAGTGTTGCGCCTGGAAGAGTCGATACTCCGCATTGGTTACCTCTCGTGCAGAGATATAGAAGCTACGCTTCATGATAACTTTGCGTTCGCCTTCGTTGGCGCGCCGTCCCGCCTCTTTCCTGGAGGCTCCCATCAGAAAAGGCTGCGGTGAGATCAGGATCATTTTCTGGCCGAGGCCCGTGGTTTTGGTGGAACCGGGCCTGGCGGCGGCTGGTTTAGCAGCTGTTACCGCTTGACCAGTCGTCTGTTTGTGTTGCAAGTCGATTTCTATACGTTGACTGTAGCCGGTTTTGGGTGTCACCGTTCTGGTCACATTGCCATAGCCTTTGGCCTTCATTTCGATGGTGTGTTTCCTGGTCGTGAGCCGGAACCGGCCCGTGGCCAGCTTTTGTTTTTTGCCGTCAATATAAAGCGTTGCTGCTGCCGGAGTTCCGGTAATGAAGACCGTCCCGTATTCTGGCTTGAGCTTGACACTGAGTTTACGTTCTTCGCCAGGTTCAAGTTTCAGCTTGCGATTTGTCGGTAGGTGACCAGGCAGGGTTAAGCGAAGATTGTGCTCGCTTCCAGACGGCATGGTGATCGAGAGTGGCGTCAGTCCCTTGTAAGCACCGTCGAGAGTTACCGTACCCCCGATCGGGGTCGATGTGATGGCAATCGTTGCTGGTGCAGGCTCAAGTCGATAAACGCCAGGAGCCAGATCCTGTCCCGCCTCGACGGCAAGTTCGGCTTCGAGCGCAGAGAAATTTTCTTTGCTGAAGACCAGTTGGTGTTCTCCCGCAGTCAGCTCCAGTTCAAGAGGGGTCACCCCCTGCTCTTCGCCGTCGACAGTGAGGGCTGCTCCCTGCGGTTCTGTCTGTAGTGTGATTGTGGCCCAGGCTGGCTCCAGCTCGACTTGTAAAGCCAGCTTTTTACCAAAGCCTTCGACCTCGATAGTCCTTTCGACAGGCAGGTAACGTTTATGTGTAAAACTAATGACACGGTTGCCAGCCGGGATTTCAACCCCCGCCAGTGGTGTCTCACCGACAGAGATACCGTCGATCAGCACGGTCACGCCGACAGGTGTACTGGTCAGGTCGATCAGACCTGGCAACTTCTCCATGGTGAAGCTGTAGTTACTGCCACTGTTGGTGATTTCGACCTCTTCTTTGAGAGGACGGTAGCCGTTCTTTTCGGCATGGAGAGTATAGCTTCCGGAAAGTCCCAGGTAATTGTCACCAAAGGGCAGTACTGGCGGGAAACCGGACACGGAGATGCTGTCCGGAGCCGGCGTTACCGTGACTGCGAGAGGGTTGGCCAGGAGCACGAAAGCGGCAGCGATTAAAAGCAGCGCAAACAGGACGATGGCCATGGTGCGGGCTCTGCCGCCACCCGATCTGGGGGTCTCCATGACCGGTTGGAGGTACTCACCAGTGGCATTCTTCTGGCGCTCTTCTTGCGGATCTGGTGGTGGCTCGACAGGGGGGGCGAGGGGGGGCTGCAACACCTTTGCCGAGGTTTTGGAAATCCGGATCTCCACGCGCTGTCCGGAAAGATGCCAATGGATTATGGCGTCACCGATACGGGTAGTGTCGCCTGCTTTCAACCAGACCGAACCGGTGACCGGTTGGTCATTGTGATAGACGACACCTGCCTGATTGTCGTCAGCAGGTTGCAGGAAGAGGTGGTTGCGGGACTCTGCCACGTAAGCGACGATCCCCCTTTCACCACCCAGGTCTCCATCCGAGGGGTTCTCCAGATGGATGTGGGCTGTCTCATCCATACCGATGAGCAGCGGCAGGCTGGACTCATCAAGCCTGCGGATCTCATCTGCAGCATATATTTCAATCAGACGGTTCAAATCTGTTCCTCGCAGCGCAGGGTGAACACCAGCTTGCCAGATGCCGGTCTGACTTTAAGCGTCTGCCGTATATCCCGGTAACCATTACGGCTGCCGGTGGCCGTATAATCACCTGTGCGCAGGATGAGTTTTTTCTCCTGAAAAGTCCCCAGGCGTCCGACATGATAGACCATTATATCAGTCAGACCGTCCGAGAGGATCACGACCTCAACCTCAATCTCTGCCTCGGTGACCAAGCGCTCAAGCTGGCTGATCTGCGATGCGAGGATTGCTCCGCGAGGGGTCACCCCCGAGGCATAGGCGAGAGCCTGACGAGCCTCCTCCAAGGGGCCATCTTCAAACAAGCGCTCAGGCTTTGCCAGGATGGTCTTGAGACGACGGTCCAGGGTAACTCTCAGGCTTACCCTCTCCTGACAGATGGTAGCAAAGGCCGCGTGTGAGTCGAGGGAGAGGGCCTCTTCACAGCTTTTCAACGCATCAGACCAGCGCTCTTCTTTTTCCAGACGTTCTCCCTGCTGTCGCAGTGTAGTCAATCTGCCGGCAAGCTGAGTCCGGGCAAGTTGTTGTTTGAGGTCGCGGACGGCACGGTCACCTGGCCTGATCGACTCTGCTTTCTGCAGGGCCTTTCTGGCTGCCGACGGTCTATTCTCTGCCACTGCTTGCAGGGCACGGCTCATCGCCTGTTGAAAAACTCTTTCGGCGATCTTTGCGCGGACTCTGGCAAGAGCCTCCTGCGCCGGTACGAAGTCTGGATCGAGGGCTACAGCTTCAGTGAAGGCTGGCATTGCTCCGTCAGGGTCTCCGGCTTTCTCCATGGCTAATCCGTCCTGCAGAAAACGTAGAACGATGGGGAGTTGCTCTGCCCGGCGGGCACCGGTTGTCGCCCTTTCATCATCAGCATCAAGAGCAAGGGCTTGTTGAAAGTGACTGGCAGCGGCCTCTGGGTCACCTTGTTCGAGTGCCAGTAAGCCGTCGGCAACGGCTTGTTCGAGCAGGGTCTCTTTTGAGGCCATGAGATCATCCAGCTTCTCAATTGCGTCTTCACAGGATTTTCTGGCAGCAAGGTACTGCTGATCACCCAGAAGACGGTCGCACTCCCTGGCCAGCAAGACGGCTCCAGCATAGATATCACCACCCCAGGCGGCTATATTCACCGCCTCAGCTTCTGCTTGTTTCTGTAACCACACCCCGAACAATTGATTGATCTCCTCGGCGGAATCATCATTAAAGGCCATCTGTCCTTGTGTCGGGGCCTGTTCCTGTGGTGAGGGTTGCGCGATAACCTTGCTGGTCTCCTGTTGCTCTGTTTGCTGAACGACAGTTGGCTTGTCCTGGCGCAGAGGCAGGAAGAGAACCAATAACGCAATGACAATCAGCAATAGGCCGCAGGTCAGTATCAGCACTGGGGTGGTGCGGGACTGTCCCGCTGGCTTTTCTCCTGCCGTTGCATCGGGAGGGATCATTTGCGGTGGGCTCTTCGGCAGATTACCGCCATTTTTTTGAGAACGATGGTCTTCTGTCATTAGCAGACCTTACCTGGTTCCAGAGGAGGGTTCTGTTGGCTGGTTTGCATCATTTTCATCTGAATCAAGTGGCAACCCAGTCTCCGAAGCGTAGATGTCTCGTAGCATCTCACGCCATTTCTGATACTGCTCTTCGGCCGATCCAGTGAGCCTGACGGTTTCGCCGACCACCTCCACGACCAGAGGCTTCGCTTCAGATGTGAAGGATATATTGAGCTCTTCGATCACATCCTTGTGGATCTTGCTCTCCTCTTTTTTCTGGAAACCACTGTATATTGTCGCGGCACCAGCAGCGACCAGCACTCCAGGAAGGTTAGAATGGGAGACGCTGTTATTGCCGCTACTGAGAAAAACACCCCCGGTAACCACAGCGAGGCCAAACAGTTGGCGGGTCAGAGCCTGTTTTTCAACTTCCTTCAGTGCGGCGAGTTCCTCGCTGTAGAGTTTTCTCCAGTCCGTGTAGGGTTGCCATAGATCATTGTAATAAACCTCGTAATAGCTGTTTATGGTGTCGATCAGCATGTCGTCACGCACCTGGACGGCACGCACCCGCTTGAGCATGGGGTCATCCTCATCCGGCAGTCTGAGCACCGAATAACGGCCATCCTCGTCGCGGGAAATGTACCCGGCAAAAGCATCTGCCGCCATATCCTGGGCGACGCGGAGTTCGGAGGTCTGCTGAATGTTGAGGATCTCTTCGGCGGATAGTTTGCTTCGACGTTCTACCAAGTCGTTGGCGATGGTGTTGTAAAGGTCCTGGAAAGGGTCTTTTTCGCCAGCTGAGAGACCGTAGTAATCTGATGGTTTGAGGGTTTTGGAATAGGACTTCTCAAACCATTGAATTCCACGGGAATCATAGGCTTCGATATTGAGGCTTAAGCGCTCACCATCAGAGTGGGTGATGGTTCCGTGGACCTGGACATGGGCGTCGCTCTCCGCCGGGACGACTCGCACTGCGCCCCAGTACCCGGTTTTCTGCATGGTGTATTTGAGGTGGATCGGTATGTAGCGCTCCTCCGCCTGACGGATCTCCTCAGACAAACCCAGCTTGCGGATTTCCTTGTCCGTCAATTTCTTTGAATCGAAAACGACGATCGCTACATCAAACAATTCCGAGCTATCGAGTTCTTGCGTCGCAACTATTGGCTTCACACCGTCAGGGATCTGACCCCTCAAGGCGGCGCAGCCAGAAAGCATCATGAGTGCTGCAAGCAGCAAAAAAAATCGGTTCATTTTCAGTTACTCCGTCCTAGGAGCCTATCCGACAATCCATGCTCGGCTGCAAACCCAGCTGTTTGGCCCATATTTCAGCTCCTTTTCGACCAATAGCTATGGCTATTACTCTCAAACGAGCCAAAAGCTGTTCTCAGACTTCTGGGTTTTCGCTTCGACCCTTATTGTCGGACAGGCTCCTACTTGCTTACACCCTTGTATTTCCAGTATTCCTCCCAGAGTTTATTCTTCAACTCAGGGTCAGGTTCTTTTTCGGCCGCTTCACGCAGTTGTCGAGCAACGATATCGTCATCCTGCGGTGGTGGCAGTTTGCCACCGGGGGCACCGTATTTTGAATGGTCGACAGCGGCATTTCCCTCTCCGGCTTTACTCTGTGTACCGGGCTCAGCTCCAGATTGACCGGCTTGGCCTTCAGGTCTGCCGTCAGCAACAGCATCGCCTTTGGTATCTGCACCCTGTCCTCCCATTTCCCCGGAACCGGTCTCGCCTGTTGCACCTGAGGCTCCGTCACCACCGCTCGTACCGGCCTGACCGGAGACACCGGATTCCCTCTGGCTGGGGACTCTGGCGGCAACCTTGGCCTCTTCCTTCAGGAGCATTTCGTCGAAGTCACCCAGAGCCGCGAGGAAGTCTCCGTCTAGCTCCGCAGTCTTTTCGGCCTGGGTCCTGGTGTCTAGTGGTTCTGACCCGGTAGTGTAAAATACGGCATCTCCTGAGAGGGTAGATGGTTCCTGGGTATCGGTCATCACCGGGCCTGTGGGACACGGTAGCCCCTCCAGTGCGACCACGCCACCCTGTTCGGTGAGTTCTTGGCAGTAGTTGATAATCCGGGTATTGAGGTAGACGATGAAGTCTTTGTAATCATCCACCTCTTTGGTCGTTGAAGAAAGTCCTTCGAGTTCGTGCAAAGCTGTTGTTCGGGCGCTGTCGAGAGCAAGGATGCTGTTGTGGATGGAATTTAACCGGTCCTGCTCGATGGCGTAGAGCTGTGATGCTGTGAGGATAAGGATGGTGACAAAGCAGAGGCTCTGAACGAGGGTTACTCGAAACGGCGAAGAGAGCTTAAACGCGCTGTTTACGACTGTACTCATAAGCACTGACCTATCTGAAGCAGTAAAAATGCTGTCTTGTCATGCAACAGAGACAAGACGCTGAAATCATTCCTGTATCAAGCATTATAACAGCTGTCTTTGGCAAAATGAACAAACACTAGAAAAGATTATTCGAAGGGTTGTCTTAATTGCCGGATAGATTTAACGAATCACGGGTCGTGGGTATGCATTCCAAGGCATGCTGGATGTAGGCGGGCACGTTGTTCACGTGTGCCGAAAAATTCACACCAAAACCTGCTAACGGGGTACTGTAAATCTTAAGGATATGTCGGAATGAGTTGCAAGATGATTTACAAGAAGCTCTTCCGGGGGAGGAGGTTTCCATTTTTCGTGACTTATAATGGTTCGATATTTAGCTTATAAAGTAGCTCTGCGATCGGCAAATAGAGGATAATTATGTTTTTTATCTAAGTCTCTCAGTTGATCTTTGCCAATAACAACCCAACCATTCGCTCGCTTGAATGCAGAGACTCTGTCCAGTGATAGAAAAAGGTTAAAAGATTTCCTGCCCATCATGCAGACAGCACCATCTTTCAGTTCCACATTTACCCTTAATGGCATTATAGCCCTCGGTTAAATAAAAGGTTTTTTACAAACCATCATCCATTAGCATACTATCAGTCTACATGATAAAATGAAAATGACCACCCGTTTTCAGGTGGCCATAATTATGTGAATTAAACGATCTCTCAAATACCTCTATCAATAAGCAGCCGATTTTCTTGTCGGAGGTTGTGGTTTCTAGGACAGTTCAAGTCTTAACCTATTTGCAAAGGGAACCGGTCCATACCTCCCGCACCTCAGCTTTGGTACTGTTGACATCGCGCATATTCCTGAACAGGATCAAGGTCTGACTGTTCTGGAGACCAATCCCTCTTAACCCCGAGCTCTTGCAATGACATCTCGAGCATGTGAAGCTGATCCATATCTTCGGCTAAGATGATTACAGCAAAGTATCCGGTACGCGATAAGTCTTCGCAGTTGAATGGAAAAACGGAATTTAATTTACTGCCGTCGTAAAGGATGGAATTGATCCGCTTACGCAATTCGATAAAGGTACAAGGTTCTGTCTTGATTTTGATGAACTTCCAGAGGGGCACAGCCCCCAGCAACTCTTCAATATTATGAACGATGATGTTCACATAGGAAGAGCCATTGAAACGGGCATTATTCTCAACCGGGAAGATTCCTTCCTCGGCAGCAATATAATCGAAACCGGTTACTCCGCGATATCCAGCCTTAGCCATCTCGGTTACGATTTTCAGCGATGTCTGCTTGACAGCGTCAAAAATTTGCGGTGAAGGACCATTCCCCTTCAAACTACCGATATGTACCATGCCTCGCTCACAGACTTGCTCAATCATACCGATATGGGTGATTTTTCCATCTCGATCGACAACCCATTGGTCATTCGGCGTGGAGGTGACATTCAAGAACGGTTCAATGAGAATGACCCTCTCACCACTTAAGGCAATAGTTTGGTAGAGTTCGGCAAGATCATCCCCTTTAGTCTTGTATAATGACATGCCAGCCTCACCCAGGGTGCCACGGATGATGACAGTGTCGTGGGTTGAGCGATAGCGTTCAACGGTAATCTTCATCTGCCGGAAATTGTTACTATTTTTCGGCTTCATTATGAAGGAAGTGCCATCGACAACCGGCACCTGCAGTTTCTGACATAACGTCTTAAAGATCGCCTTGTCGTTATGTTTCAGCGTATCAGCTTCCGTAGCGCCGAAAAGATCAGCACCAAGAGCTGTGGCCGCTGCGGCTTCCATTTGCGTCGAAAACCAAGGAACGTAGACAGGTTTTCTGCCCATTTCGTTGATCACCTTTTTAACCGGTTCCGGATTTTTCGCAATCAGTTCTGAGAGTGTCTCGCCACCAGGCGGCATGTTGTATGCGACGACATGGTCAGATCCCAATCTATGCGAGCGCAGCCAGCGGTGATAGTCCTGATCCAGTTTGCCACGTAAAACCACCAGATCATCAGCACATGCCGATGCCAAGGCGCGGTCACATTTTGAAGTGACTGTGGCATCACGACGTGGAAACTGAGAAAAGTTATCGGCGGCATAAACGACCAGTTCGTCTTTGTTGTCTGAAATTGTGGTTCTTATGGGGTGCAGGTCTGTCACTTAAGGACTCCGGTTGAGAATAGATTTCCATTGGGGAAGCCTTGCGGTTTGTGCCTGGTTAACCGGCAGGACAGAGCAACTTCCAGGTATAGATCAGAGTCAGCACCAGCGTGTAAGCGGTGATGGCGTAATACCAGCGGCCAGCAAATTTAGGGGTCTTGATCGGGGCCACGTTGAGGGCGGCCAGAATCATCAGTAGAGAGTAGAGGACAGGGCCGAAAACCGCAGGACTGAGCAGACCGTCAAAGAGGAACAGAAAGGTCAGGATAATAACATTGTTGTCGAGCGCCAACCCCCAGTAGGTTGATTTATCCACTAAGCCGAAGACATTAAAATAGCTTAGCCGGATAACGCCAATGGCGACAATGATAAAGGCTCCAGGGATGTACCAGGGGCTGAAGTTGCCATAGCTTAACAGGATAACAGCGGGACAGATACCGAAGCTGACAATATCGATCAGCGAGTCGAGCTGGCCGCCAAACTCTCCCTGTTCCTTGGTTCGACCTTTCATGCGACGGGCAATAATACCATCACTCCAGTCAAAAAAGACCGCCCAGAGCAAGCCGATCATCGCAGCTGGAAAGTTACCCAGAAAAGCGAAATAGATGCCGAGGATTGCAGCAAAAAGTCCGGCCAACGAACAGATGTTTGGCAGATCCTTCGCGTAGCAAAGTATGGCTTTGGGCGTCGCTGGAAGTTCACTCATGATGTTTTCTTTGAATCGACAATCTCAGCTAAGGCCCTAGACACAACGCTGTTTTCGGTCTGGGTGCGGCTGGCAATACGGATGTAACGGTCAGATTCAGGCATGGTCTTGCCCTGACAGTGCTTGATGTAAATATTGTGCTCTACAAACAATCTGCGCGCTACTTCCGGGCCGGAAGGAGCATGGTCGGGAAGACGGCAGAAGATATAGTTGGCATCAGGTCGATAGACTGTCAGACCACTGATGCCACAGAGGTCCTGATAGAATTGATCTCGATCCGCTCGTACCAGGTCGCAGCTGGCAAGGAACTCCTGCTGGTATTCGGGAGCATGAACCAGAAAAGTTTCAGCAAAGCCGTTGAGGTTCCAGATATGCAGCCCTCGGCGAACCTGGTCGGCAAAGAGGGCGTTGGCGGTCAGCATGTAGCCGATGCGCAGGCCGCAGATACCGTAAGCTTTGCTCATACTCTTGAAGATCGCAAGATTCGGATAGCTGGCGATATCACTTTCCAGGGTTTCCTGGTCACGATTGCTGGCAAAATCGATAAAAGATTCATCGACGATAAGCATGCAGTCATGCGCGGCCAGTTTGTCCAGTAGGCGGATCAGGTTGGCTTTAGGCACCAGCAGCGAAGTCGGATTGTTTGGCGACACTACCACTGCAACGTCGGCCTTGCAGCGGATAGCTTCGGCTGCAAATTTATCCACGTTCAGTTGGAAAGATGGAGCATCAAGCACAAATTCAATGACGTTTTCAGTCGGTGCAGCATTAGCATATTCGTTGAACGATGGCACCGGAACAATAAGCTTCTTGGCGAGATGACCGGAAACGATCTTAATCAGCTCTGCCGCTCCATTGCCCACCACAACCCGTTCCGCCGGTTGATCAATCAGAGTGCCCACTAACCCGGCCAGGACATTCTGAGCCACGGGGTAGTTCAACACCAATTCATGAATCTGGCTAGTCAGCTGTTGGAAAAAACGCTCTGGCGGAAAATAAAGATTATAAAGGTAGGCGTGATCGATAAAATCATGACGCCAATAACCGCCATGCTGGCATTCAATGGCTTCGAATTGCTGCTCTTTGGCAGCATGATCCTGATCTGTCATATGTTTTGTTGCCTTCGTTAAATGCTAGGAGCTTGTTCGACAATAAAGGTCGAAGCGAAAATCCAGAAGTTTGAGAACAGATTTTAGCTCGTTTGAGAGTAATAGCCATAGCTATTGGTCGAAAAGGAGCTGAAATATGGACCAAACTTCTGGATTTGCAGCCGATCATGGATTGTCGGACAAGCTCCTGGCAGAAATGAATCTTTGGATCAAATTTCATGTCCTGAAAGGGCTGGTCAATCAGATGCCAATAATAGTGAGAAGGGTGCCGGCTGATTTCCCCCAATAACGGTTTTTTTTATCTCTGTCATATTCCGAGCGACAATCGGAGCAACCTTCTGAACCAGAGGCTGAAATTGCTGCGTGACAACCTTGATTGGTGATGGCACGGGGAACATTTTCTCAGCCGCGCTCAGGTCCTCCAGGGTGTCAATCTCATACCAGCGATTGGCGTCAAAGAAGACCGGCGCAAAGGTGAGGTTCTTCTCAGCGACCAGCTCGGCGAAAACAGACTCGTAATATCCCTTCACCTTCTTGGCGGAAATGTGCCGATCCAGTCGTTCCCAGATCGATTGCCAAGTGCTGCAGGAGAAGCTGTAGATGTTTACGGTCTTGAAATGATCGGCGTCATTGCGGTTAACCGCGCCGAGCCAAAGGGCATCAAGCTGTTGCCGCTTATTGAGTGTCACAGTCGTACCGTTCATCCACGGCAGCCGTTTTGAGACAGCAATCCGGTCTGGTTGGAGCATCGGCTTAAGCAGTTCGGAGTGAAACACCAGATCGCTTTCAATTAGAAGAAAAGGTTCGTCAATCACCTTTCCAGCAAGCCATAACGAATAGATGTTATTGGTTGTTTTATATCGCGGGCTGGCGACATAGGTGATTTCAATGCCAGCATACCGGCTACCGAGATAGTCCTGAACAACATCTGACAGGTGACCTACGACCACAACCAAACGTTTGAACCCGTGACTGCGCAGGGAACGAATCAACCTTTCAAGGATTGGGATTCCATTGACTTCGACAAGGCATTTGGGTGTTGAGTCTGTTAATGGAGAGAGTCGACTTCCCGTGCCAGCGGCCAAGAGCAAGGCAGTTCTCACCGGGGTACCATCATCTAAATGGTCACTATAATGCATTTAAAACTCCAGATATTGCCTGAAGTAAACAGGGAAAAGGGGGAGCCATGTCCCGGTGTAGCTACCGTCACTTTTGTGCGGAGAAGAAACAACTGTCAGGAGCTTGCACGCAGACCAATAAGCTACGTTATTACGAGTGCGCGAAAGAGCCTGTGCGTGGTTTTAAATGGTTTAAAAGGTGTGCTTTTCGTGGTGGGGGTTGTCGATGTCGGGGCAGGGTAAGGGTACTCCACAACAACCAATACCAATAGATCAAGATATAATATTTCTTCCACAATAGTCAAGCTTATTAAAACAAAACCGTTTTCGGGTGGCCATGTCTTAAGATGCCTGCCTCATGTCAAGTTTGTGCCGCTTCTTCATTGATGACCTATAATTACTGCCCGACCTGACGTCTGACAGTCACTGTTTCCCCAGCAATCCCCCAATTGTCAGTTTCGACTTCGTCGATAACGACCACTGTGGTTGCGGGGTTCTTGCCAAGCACATCGACAAGCAAGTCTGTTGCTCCTTTGATCAATCTTGCTTTTTGTTCAGTGGTTACACCTTCTTTGGTGATTTTGATATTAATATACGGCATGATAAAGTTCCTTAAGTTGAGGTTTCCAGGTCACGTGCTTCCTCCGCCTTACGTAACCGACGAAAAATCTCCCGGGCTGCCTTCTTGTCGCCGAAATCATGAACCGAACTGGCCAGTCGGGTGAGTTTGCGGTGATCAAGGAATGGATAGGCAGACCTAACCTCGGCCAATGCCGCTTCGAAGGTTTTTGCAGCACAGAGTCGATCACGCAGATCTTCAAGATGATGAAAGGCCATGGCCTCCTGGCGATCGCTGACGGCCTGCCCATCGAGAGCGGCTTCAATTGCTTCACGTTGTTCTTCGTTGCTGCGCAGAAAACCTGCCAGGTGTTTGATCTGACGCTTGCGCGAGCTGTGGCCGCGGGTATTGCGGGCCAGTTCGATCTCTTTGGTAAGCTCCGGTTCTTGCGGGAGTTTGGCGAGTTCCGTATCGGAGAGCTCTGTCAGGCGTTGAGCCAGAAGTTCCACTGCTTTGGCTTCGCGTTTTTTGGTGCTGCGACCGCGACCCAGGGAGCGGTATTCTTCGTCGTTATTGTTTTGCATCAGAACTGCTTTCTGCTGTCGAGCATTATGGTTACTGGACCGTCGTTGATCAGAGCTACCTGCATATCGGCCCTGAACACCCCGGTAGCGATTGTGATCCCCCGACTACGCAGGGCATCGACATATTCTTGGTAAAGTGTATCAGCGAGTTCCGGAGGCGCAGCGTCGCTGAACCCCGGACGCCGTCCCTTGCGACAATCGCCTAGCAGGGTGAATTGAGAGACCACCAGGATGCCGCCGCCGATATCCTCGACTGATCGGTTCATCTTGCCATCGTCGTCTGCAAAGATACGCAGACCAGCCGTTTTGTCGGCGAGGTAGACAACATCTTTTGAGGTGTCTCCATGTGCGACACCGAGTAGGACCATCAGACCTTGATCGATGGCACCAACCGTCTCCTTTGCAACGATCACAGAGGCCTGGCTGACCCGTTGAATTACGGCCCTCATTCGGCAAGTTCTCGTAGCAGCGTCAGATTGACAAGGTCCATCTCGTCTTGATCACCTTTGGGGGTTTCCAGAACCATGGGAATTCCAAAGAAGCGTTGATCCTGCATCAGGCAGCTAAAGCCGATACGGCCAATGGTCCCCTGACCGATGTGGGCATGACGGTCAACTTTACTGCCGCACGGCTTGAGTGAGTCGTTAAGATGGAAGGCCTTGATCTTCTCAAGGCCAACCAGTCGATCGAATTCAGTCATCGTCTGTGCATAGCCCTCTTTGGTGGAGAGGTCGTAACCGGCAGCATGGGCATGGCAGGTGTCGAAGCAGACGCCGAATCTTTGCTCATCAAAACCCTCCAGCAACGCCCCCAGATGGGCAAAGTCGCCGCCGAGATAGCTGCCTTGCCCGGCGGTGTTTTCCAGTAGCAAACGGACCTCCTGTGGGGTCTCTGCAAGAATTTCACGGAAGGCCTGGCGTATACGTTCCAGCCCGGCCTCTTCGCCAGTTCCAAGGTGTGCTCCAGGATGCATGACCAGGTCAGTGACGCCGATCTGCGCACAGCGAAGTAGTTCGTCGCGCAGGGCGTTTTTAGATTTCTTCCAGACAACTTCTTTCGGTGAAGCCAGGTTGATCAGGTAGGCGTCGTGAGCCATGACCGGCCCGATCCCGCTCTCTTGCCAAGCCTGACGAAAAGCCGAGGCTTCTGCATCCGAAAGCGGTTTGGCCTGCCAGCGACTGGCGTTCTTAGTGAAAATCTGCAACGCTGTGCAACCGCTTTCAATGCCGTGCGCAAAGGCTCTGTCGAGACCACCGGCAACTGAGACATGTGCTCCGAGCAGACGGTTCATGAGGCTTTCTCCCAGAAACTCAGGCCGCTGTGAATCTGGCGGGCATTATCAAGATGGACATCAACGAAATCAGGTGTGTGACCGTCACCCACCAGGATGGTGCCCATGCCGAGTTTCTTGGCGGTCTGCAGGTTGTCGCGCGAGTCCTCAATCATAATACAACGATCAGCTTTTGAACCAAGCTTGGCAAGTACCGCGTGGTATGGTTCAGGGTAGGGTTTCGGCTGGTAGGCTGCGATGCGGATGTCGTAGACTTTTTCGAACATATCCTGAATGCCGAGGGCCGACAGGACCCGATCGGCATGGCAGATCGAACCATTGGTGAAAACCGCCTTGCGTTGTGGCAGATTGGCCAGGGTTTCGCGTAGGACAAGGTCGGGGGTGAGCCGGGAGCATACGTCGATATCATGGACGTAAAGCAGATAGTCTTCCGGGTCGACGTCATGATGGCGGATCAGGCCTTGCAGGGTGACGCCGTACAGGCTCCAGTACTTGCGTCGTAAGGTGTCAACTTCCGGTGCCGGAATGCCAGCAATCTCAATCATGTAGCGATTGATGCGCACATCGATGAGGTTGAAAAGCTGCTTCTCTGCGGGGTAGAGGGTGTTGTCGAGATCGAAAATTAAAATGTCCATGATTATTCTTACCACGAAGAACACGAAGGGCACGAAAAATATTTAAGGTTGAACCATAAGAAATAGAAGCAATTGACCTGTCAGATCACTCTGAAATTTTTGTTAAATAAGATGTTGATCTCTTCGCGAGCTTCGTGTCCTTCGTGGTAAATAGCCTTTCTTACCTTGGAATATATTCGCCGGAGAAAACTTCCACCGCCGGGCCGGTCATAAAGACATCATTCTCGCCGTCCCACTCCATCTCCAGATCACCACCGGTCAGGTGGTTGAGCAGCTTGCCCCTGGTGCGGCCGGTCAGTACGCCAGCGACCGTGACTGCTGAGGAGCCGGTACCACAGGCTAGGGTTTCTCCTGCGCCACGCTCCCAAGTACGTTGCCGGACTTCATTCAGCGAGATAATTTCGACAAATTCCACATTAATACGCCTGGGGAAGAGTTTGTGGTTTTCAATCGCGTAGCCGTAGCGTTTTACTGGAAAGTTGGCGACATCATCCACATAGATAACACAGTGTGGGTTGCCCATGGAGACGCAAGTGATCTGGAAGCTGCGGTCGAGTACCTCAAGATTCATATTGATGACCTGCTCATTGGCCGGGCCGACCATCGGCAGGTCGGCGCGGGTTAAGCGTGGCGGTCCCATGTTGACCATGACCTTGTCGATATGTTCCCGCTCATTGGGATACATCGTCAGCGGCAGGACGCCCGCACCGGTCTCGATGGTAATCTCGGTGCGATCCACCAGGCCATGGTCGAAAGCATATTTAGCGACACAACGGATGCCGTTGCCACACATCTCTGCCTCACTGCCATCAGCGTTAAACATACGCATCTTGACGTCGGCTTTTTTCGACGGCCCGATCAGAATCATGCCGTCGCCACCAACGCCGAAGTTGCGGTCACTGATTTCGCGCGCCAGGCTCTCGGGATCTTCGACAGTCTGCCGGAAGCAGTCAATGTAGACGTAGTCGTTGCCGGCACCGTGCATTTTGACGAATTTCATAGTTGCCCTCACCTGGTAGCCAGATCATTTATAATCCGACAGGCTGTAGGAATTTTACAACGTTGAATTGCGGATTCAGCTATTATAGGGGGAAAGGTTTTCTGTCACAACTGGCTGTTGCTGATATTCTTTACATTGCTATGTTTATCTGCAAAGTCCAAGTGAGGGAGAAGTCTATGCCAGCTGTCAAAAAGGGTTATTGATACCAGTCAAGATGAATAAAGCGCAGAATATAAGAGTTTCCTAAACAGATACACCCAGAAATTTTTGCCTGATACGTTCAATATGCTTATTCAGTAATTCACGCCTCAAGACCCCAAGTTTCCCCTCCGAGCTCTCCAATACCGCAATTGTCTGGCCAATTTCGTCAGAAACTGATCGAACTTCCTCCTTCCAGTCGCCTTTGTCGAGGACAGCACACCACAACCTTACAGTAAGATCATAAAGGTCTTCAGAGATGTTCTTAAGAACAGGATTATTGGTACTGTCATTAAGAATTGTCCTGAATTCTCGATCAATTGCCATCAGTGCTGCCTTGTCTTTAGTTGCAAACAGATTTTCGCATTGTTTCTGCAATGTGACCAATCTCTGGAGATGTTCTTCAGATACATGTTCTGTAGCCAGTTTACCGACCATTTCTTCAATACCCAAGCGCACCTGAAACGTATTCATAACCTGTTGAAATTCCATTTCAGCAACCATGGTTCCGGTCCGAGGCAAAACCCGAACCAGGTGATCCCACTCCAGTCGATTCAGCACTTCACGTAGCGGTGTGCGGCTGACTCCAAATTCCTTTGCCAGAACTTTTTCATTTAATATACGACCAGGAGCGTAATCCAAACATAAAATCCGCCTCTTGATGGTCTGATAGATATCGTAATTCATAAGAAAGAATAGCGGCCTTTTCTCTGTAGTTCACTGTTAGTATTTAATAATGATGGCTTAGGTATATCAGCAAGGAACGTTATTATCAAGGTCAGCTTAAAATCTGTCAGTAAAAGCTTTGGATAAGCAAACAACGCCACCGTCACGCTTAAACGTATCCTTGATAAGAACGTTGTTCCAGGGCCGTAAAGACATGACTAATCATCGTGTTGAAATCAAAAACTGGCAACCCGACCGCCGCTTGTATTGCATAAGCATAGGGGGGCATGTTGGAGCATTCAAGCAATATTGCCTTAATAGATGAATCACTGGCGACTAGTTTTCTGGCTTGCCCGACAATCTCGTTCCTGGCGATATCGGTGTCCAGCACACCGGTTTCAGTTATAAAAGCACCGTAGAAGTTCTCCGTCTCCTCCATGCCTAGAACCGCCACCGTTGATTTGTCAATTCCGGCAGCATGGAAGTGTCTTTCGGTCAGATTCTGCCCTTGGGCGGTCAGGATCCCAACCTTTTCGTCCTTACGCAACATTCTATGGATGAACGGCACCTGCAGAATGCTGGAGAGCATAACAGGCACCGGCAGAGCCTCAGCCAGTTGATCTTGAAACAGGGCCATAAATCCACAGTCACTGGTTATTGCCCTGGCACCTTGCTGAACCAGTTCCAATCCGGCTTCAATGAACGGTTGCACCAATTCAGGATCCCGCTCAAAAATCAAGCGGTGCGAGGACGCCGCCTCAACGGTTTTGTAGATAACCGGGAAAGGGTACGACGTTGCATTTGCCACATCTCCCGGGGCAAGAGGGAGCATTGCGTCCAATAACAGAATGCCAATTGCGTGCCCTGCACTGTATTGTCCTTTTCTAGCCTGATAAATCATGTTCGCCATTACCTTTTGACAGCTCGAATCCAGTGCCAGCCCCCTGTTAACCAGGGGGACTGACCCAGCCGTATTATTTGTCTTTCAGAGTCTCTTTATATTTATTTGCAGAGACCGTCACAAAAGCAAATTTTTCGGAATCACCATTTTTGTCAAATGTGTACAGGGCACTATAAATGCCACCCTTTGCTTCTACGTTCTGAATCCCTTTGATGAACTCTTCGCGTGTCTTTGCACCATTTTCGATGATTTTTCTGGTCACTTGAACGGCATCATAGCCGAAGATCGCCGCATTTGGTGCCACGGGCTTACCGGTTCTCTTTTTCCATTGATCATTTAAATACTGTGCCTGAGGTGTCGATGAGTCGATGTCATCACTGATGACCAGGTAAACATTATCGACATTACCTGCAAGCTCAAAAAATTTGGGGTCAGTTAAGGCTTCAACCCCCAGGATGGGGATATCCCAGCCCATTTCCCGTGCCTGCCGGACAATCAGGCCACCTTCATTGTAGGTCACGAACAGCACCAGAATATCGGGCTTTTTGCTTTTGGCCCGGGTCAAGACAGACTTAAAGTCAACATCCTGGCCCGCAGTAATGACATCTTGTGAAACTACTTTAATACCGTACTCTTTTTCAACTTCGAGTAACGTCTGGTTTAGCTGCTGACCGTAATCCTGGTTTTCTGAAATAACCGCAACGGTCTTCTTGCCCATTTCTTTGCTGACAGATTTTGCGACAGCATCAGCAATGGTTTTTGTGGTAAACGGAAGTCTTGCGATGGTATCAAATCCCTGGGCGGTGATCGAACTGGCGTTTGAGTAGGTAATTACATTCGCTATACGATACCGATAAAATACTGGGTTGGCTGCCAGGGCTGAAGAACTCATAGACGGCCCCATCACGGCCAGATAATCACCTGAAGCGACTTTCTTGGCCACGCTTGCTGCCTCACGCGCATCACCTCTGTCATCAAAAAAATCGAGCTCAAGTTTGTACCCTTTCAAAGGCCCTGCTTGAATTCCACCCATATTGTTGATTTGTTCGATAGCAATCTCCTGGCCAATCTTATCTCCAGAACCGTAATTGCCATATTTACCCGTCACCGCATCGTACCCGGCAAGCTTAATTAGCTTACCCTTGTGATCAACACCGTCTCCAGCATGACCAATTGAGACCAGTAAAAACACACAACAAACCACTCCTGCACACATCATCGCAAACTTCCGCATCGTAGATCTCCTTTTTTGATTATGAATACAACCTGTGAACATACGTTCAGCCATCTGCCACAATCATTGAATTAACCATTAACCTTTTAATCCTCTCGATTCGAGCAATATGACCACCACTAATCCCTGGTTTCAGCTTCAAACGAACAGTTATTACGATACCTCGCCGAGGTAACACTTGATCACTTCCTCTGACTTCATTAGCTCCTCAGCCCGGCCATTTATTGCAACGACGCCACATTCCAGCACATAGGCCCGGTTTGCAATGGCCAACGTTTTATGGACATTCTGTTCAACCAGCAAGATAGAAGTGCCAGCTGCATTTAATTCCTGAACGATATTGTAAATTTCCTGGACCAGAATTGGCGCCAATCCCATGGCAGGTTCGTCAAGCAGCAGCAGCGATGGTCGAGACATTAAACCTCTGGCAATTGCTAACATCTGCTGTTCACCCCCGCTGAGGGTTCCGGCCCTCTGGTTGCGTCGCTCACCCAGAACCGGGAAGATATCGAAATAACGCTCAATATCTTTTTTCACTCCGGCCTTGTCCTTTCTGGTAAAAGCCCCCATTTCCAGATTTGTCATAACCGTTGCCATGGGGAACACGCGTCGCCCTTCGGGGACATGGGCCATGCCCGCAATCACAATCCGATCCGTACGTACCCCGTTCAGCGGCTTTCCCCTAAAGGTTACACTGCCACTGGTTGGCTTTAACATTCCCGAAATAACTTTCAAAAAGGTGCTCTTTCCAGCGCCATTTGCCCCAAGTAAGGCAACAATTTCACCTTCCTTAATTTTCAATGAAACACCATGAAGGGCTTTGACCTTTCCATATTGAGCATGGATATCCTCGACTACTAACATCTCTCTGCCTCCTGTTCGCCGAGATAAACCTTCTGTACTTCCAAATCATTTCTGATCTCTTCTGGAGTTCCTTCCCGAAATTTGGCCCCTGCGGTCATCACGATGATTCGGTCACTTACCGTCATCATAAAGCGCATGTTGTGCTCGATAACCACGATGGTATTTCCTTCGTTGCGCAGCTTTTTTACGAAATCGGCGAGCGTGTCCATTTCCATCGAGTTCATCCCGGCGCATGGTTCATCCAGAATCAGCAATTGCGGATCAGAAGCCAGCGCTCGACAAATTTCCAGGATACGCTGCTCGCCATACGCCAGGTTTTTCGCCAGGGTTTCTTTCTTCTCTTCAAGCCCTACATTCTTCAGTAAAGCAATAACCTTCTCGTAAGCCTGGTGCTCTATCTTCCTGGATCTCAATGGACGTAAGAAAATGTGGTGAAATGGATTGTCAATTCTACAGTGAGCACCGATCAAGACATTTTCCAAGACACTGATATTGGAAAAAACTCTTAAGTTCTGGAAGGTTCTGGAAATTCCCTGTTTGGCAATTTTGTAAGCAGGAAGACCGGTGATTTCTTTGTCCTGGAAAAACACCTGACCACTGCTTGGCTTATAGATCCCGGTCAAAGCATTGATGAAGCTGGTTTTGCCAGCACCGTTCGGCCCAATGATTCCTAGAATCTCATTGTTATTAACGGTCATGCAGACCTGATTAACCGCAACCAAACCACCGAACCGTTTTGTCACATCTCGTGTCTCTAAAATTGGCACCGTTACGACTCCCGTTTTTAATTTTTAAAGGAAGAGGAACCAAAGATTCCCTGAGGCCGGATAAGCAATACCAGAATCATGATGAGGCCAATAATTAACATGCGGTATTCAGCGGTACTTCGGAATACCTCAGTTGCAACTGTCATGACAGCTACGCCAGCCAGAGGCGCAAACAGATTCCGGCCCATCCCGCCGACAATGACCATAATTATCATCAGGCAGGACTCTTCCAGGCGGAAGTTAGAGGGTGTCACCGCCGTTTGATAAACGGCCAGAAAACTACCGGCCATGCCGGCATAGAGACAACCGATACTGAAGGCCATAATCTTATATATAGAGGTGTTGATTCCCATTGTGTCTGCGGCCAGTTCATCCTCTCGAATAGCGATGAATGCACGGCCGTAGCGGGTCTTTGTGATTGCTCTGAGAGTCAGGTAGGTAAAGGTGAGGATGCCAAGTCCGAGATAATAGAAGTGCGTTTCCGTAACAATCTGGAGGCCGAAGATTTTCGGGATCGGAATGCCGACGATGCCCATGGCCCCACGAGTAAATTCAATCCATGAAGTTGCCACCAGGCGAAAAATTTCCCCGAAGGCCAGAGTGATCAAACAGAAGTAATCTCCCCTGACTTTTCGTGTTGGCAGCGCAATGATGATACCGGCAATCATGGCCAAAACTGCAGAGGCACAAAATGCCGCCACAAAGCCGAAACCAAACCTTGTCATCAGAATTGCGGTTGTATAGGCTCCGATGCCGTAAAAAGCAGCATGTCCCAGCGACAGCAGGCCGGTAAAGCCGAGAATCAGATTCAATCCCATACAGAGAATCGCATAGATGATCATCAGATTAAAAATACTGAGAATATAGATATCGGTAACGAAGGTTGGGGTCAGCAACAGGCAGATAGTCAACCCGCCAAACAACAGCCCTCTGCCCATTTTCGATTCGAAAAAACTCATGTCCATTGGTGCTTTTCTCCCTCAGGTATTGATTGTCACTTCTGTATATCCCGCTCTGGAAGTCAAAGCGTCAAACTTTGGTCTGGTCACTATTGCCAAGGATCCCGGTTGGCTTGACTAACAGCATGATAATCAGAAGTGAGTACAACAGCGGATCTCGATATGAGCTGGATACGTAGACGCCAATTAAATTCTCCGAGAGGCCGAGAATCATTCCACCCAGCAACGCCCCACCCAAGCTGCCGATGCCGCCAATAACTGCCGCAGTGAAAGCAATGAGAGTTCCTCGAAAACCCATACCCAAGGAGACCGCATTATAAGCGCTCGAATAGAGGACTCCGCCAACAACACCGAGAACCCCACCCATAAAGTAGACGGAAGAAACGACTCGATTGATAGGAATCCCCATCAAGCTCGCGGCATCCATATCCTGTGAGACGCAATCGATAGCTTTTCCATAACGGCTGTAGCGCATAAACAGGATCAGCACAGCGATACAAAGAACCGCCACAAAGAGCGTGATGATATGGGTTACAGATACCTGCAGGCCTAATAGAGTTACAAACTTGGACTCAACAATCGATGGGAAGGACATGACCTGGTTACCCCATTGCAATTCTGAAATATTCTGGACAACGTAGGCTGCCCCCAAAGCGGTAATCATTGAAATCAGCCGATGTTGGGGCGCGCGTAATCTCCTGTAGACCAGCAACTCCACCAAAAAAGCCAAGCCACCACCAGCAATCGCTGCAATCAGGATTGCCAGCACGGGGTGAATGTTGTACTTCGCCAGCAGGGTTAAACAGATCAGTGTGCCAAAGATATAGGTGTCTCCGTGCGCGAAGTTCATCAACTTGAGAATGCCGAAAACCATACTGTAGCCTACGGTAACTAACGCATATACAGCGCCCACCATAACGCCGACCAATATCACTTCACCAAGCATCGAATGTTATCTCCTTGAGTACTTTAGTTCTGCTACCGTCAATTGTGAGGGGTCTACTGAAAGTCTTATGGCAATATCAAAATCAGCATCTATGCCATCCACCAGATCCCGTTCTGTAACGCGTTTAAAATAACAACGTTCTATAATTTAAAAAATATGTTTTAAAGGGGCTGATCCACATATGAGAACCAGCCCCAGATTTATTAGCTTCAGATGTCGAACTTGATTCCCTGAGCCAGCGGCAGGGTCTTGCCGTAGTTAATGGTATTGGTTTGCCGGCGCATATATGCCTTCCATGCATCGGAGCCAGATTCGCGGCCGCCGCCGGTCTCTTTTTCACCACCAAAAGCGCCGCCAATCTCGGCACCAGAGGTGCCGATATTGACGTTTGCGATACCGCAATCGGAGCCGATACAGGACAGAAATGCTTCGGCTTCCAGTAAGTTTTGGGTGAAAACAGCAGAAGAGAGCCCCTGCACAACGCCATTGTGCAGCGCTATGGCATTGTCAATTTCACCTTGATACCTGATCAGATACAGAATCGGGGCAAAGGTTTCTTCCTGGACTATTTCGTAACTGTTCTCTGCTTCTACCACCGCCGGTATGATATAGCAGCCCGATTCGTAATCTTTTCCTTCAAGAAGATCGCCGCCATAAATGACTTTTCCACCCTCTTCTTCAGCACGCACCAGTGCTCTTTTGAAGTCTCCGACAGCACTTTTGTCAATCAGCGGGCCAACGTGATTGTTTTCATCAAGGGGATCACCGATCTTCAGGCCACTATAAGCTTTGACAATAGTTTCTTTGACTTTGTCGTAGATCGATTCGTGAACAATAAGGCGTCGAGTTGACGTACAGCGTTGACCGGCAGTACCAACGGCACCAAAAACGATAGCGGGCAGCGCCATTTTCATGTCAGCATTGGGGGTGAGAATAATAGCGTTATTACCGCCGAGTTCGAGAATCGCTTTGCCAAATCGTCGGGCTATGACCTGAGCCCCATGACGACCTACTTCCGTGGAGCCGGTGATCGAGATTAGAGGAATCCTTTTATCGTTGAGCAGCTTTTCACCAACAGAAGACCCGCGACCGACGATGAGGTTGAACAGTCCTTCAGGAAGGTCGTTGGTTTTGATAACATCAGCCAGAATATTCTGTACGGCAATAGCCGTCAGGGGAACCTTGGATGAAGGCTTCCACAGATTAGTGTTGCCGCATACGGCTGCAATCATGGCATTCCACGACCAGACAGCTACTGGAAAATTGAAGGCGCTGATGGTGCCGACGACTCCTAAAGGGTGGTACTGGTCATACATGCGATGAAAATCACGCTCGGACGTCATGGTGTTGCCGTAAAGCTGACGGGACTGACCGACCGCAAAATCACAGATGTCGATCATTTCTTGAACTTCGCCCTTGCCTTCCTGCAGAGATTTACCCATTTCGTAGGATACAAGAGTTCCGAGAGCGTCTTTATGTTTGCGTAACTCTAGCCCGATCTGGCGGACAATCTCTCCTCGCTTGGGGGCCGGAACCATACGCCACTGCCTGAAAGCAGCGTCTGCTTTGGCAACGATATTTTCATAGTCTTGCTCTGAGGCAAGATAAACACTGGCAATCGGTTTGCCATCAACGGGGGAAACGATATTCAACTCACCCTGGTCGGTTGTTGCATTCCACTCAATTCCAGTAGATGCACCAAGATTTTTTTCTTTAATACCAAGCTCTTTCAGAAAATCCACAATTTATTCTCCTTTATCTCATGATCTATTAGTTATCGAGACTTATAAACGGCGTTGCGCAAAATGGTAAAGCCGTGCGCCGGTTTCATAGAAAAGTCCACGCAGTTGCCTGGTCTTAATTTTACTTTGTTGCGTTAATGGTAAGGGGATGCACTCGGGTGATTCGGTTTGGGTATATTCGGCTAAAAGTTTACCGAATATCGTTCCCGGGCCAATGCCTCTACCGTTGTAACTGGTTACAGTGATCATGCTTTTGTCGAGTATATGAAACCTGGGCACATTGTCGGTTGTCATTCTGATAATGCCATCCCAGGCGTGCTCCAACTCTATAGCGCCGATCTGCGGAAACACTTTTTTCACCGAGCGCAATGTCCAGTTTTTATGGAGGCTATAAGCTCCATGCCTTGCCTGCCCGACGCTGCCAACGATAAGACGTCCCGCATTATCGAGTCGGTAAGAAGAAAGGATTAAATTGGTATCCCACGCCGGTTGCTGGCCGGGAAGTATGGTTTTACGTACCGCTTCGGGCAACGGCGGGGTGGAAAACTGAAAGTAATTAAACGGTAGCATCGATTTTTTCTGGTCTTTAAATGCGTAGTCTGGATATCCCTGCACGGTGAGGATAACGAACTTTGCTACGACAACACCCTTTGGTGTTTTCAACCGCCAATGATCACCATCACGCTTGCATGATATGACCGGAGAGTCGGTGTGCAGTTTTGCCCCGGCTTTTTTTGCAATTTCAGCGAGTCCATATGCATAGGCTAAAGGTTGAATTCTGCCGGCTCTTTTGTCCCACAATGCGCCATGAAACGCATTGCTGCCGATCATTGGCGCTGCTTTTTCACGACTCAGCAGAGTAACGGGAGCATTGCGCTGTTGCCACTGCTCTTCGCGTTGTTGCAAGGCCTTGTAGCCTGCCGGTGAGTGTGCACAATGGAGCGTTCCCTCACGCACAGCTTCACATTCGATGCCATGCTTATTGATAAGTTCAAACACAAGATCAGGAGAAGCACCGAGGACTTCAAGAACGCGTTCTCCGTACTCGGGGCCCATTATTTCCACGACCTCGTCAGGCATAAGCCAAAGACCCGCATTGACCAGGCCTACATTACGTCCGGAACCACCGTAACCGATGCTTTTTGCTTCAAGCAAGGTTACGTCAGTTCCTGCCTCTGCTAAATGCAATGCCGCTGACAGTCCGGTATAGCCGCCGCCAACAACAGCCACGTCAGTTTTATGTTCTCCTTCTACGGGAAATAGCGCCGGGTGAGGCGGGGCAGTTATTGACCACACTCCATGGCTCTCTGTCGAATTATGCATAGCTCATTTCCTCTGTCTTCGCTTGTCTGGTTCCGCATTGTCAAAACCAGCGCAGCGTTAATGGTCTTCAGTCGTTACATCAGTGGTATACCAATGATGTGATCAAATATATACCGCTGGGATTACTGTGTGTCAAGGGTTTTTTGTAACGGTGTTTTGTTTGAGTGGCAGGGCTTGAAAGGTGGAAGTCTGCAGGGGGGGATACTGTCACCTGTTTGTGATTGGTGGGTCGCACGACAGTTTTATGGCGGGGCTGTTGAGCCGTGGCATAAATATGGATTACAAAGCAAAGAGATTGACTCTGATTGTCATTCCTGAAAGTTTTTCACTTCATCGAGTAACCATTTCCTGAAGCAGGTCAAGGCATTGCTGACGGGTTTGTCCTCCGGGTAGACCAGGTAGTAGGCTTCGGCAGATTTTACCGGCAGATCGAAGGCAATGACCAGTTCTTTACGCTGCAGTTCTTTGGAAATCAAAAAGCGCGGAATAAGGGCTACGCCCAGTCCGGCGCAGGCGGCGCTGATCAAAATCGAAAAATGTTCATAGCGCGAACCTTGCATGGTGTTGAAATTGGCGAGCCCTGCGCATGCAAACCAGTTACGCCAGGCATCTGGCCGTGAAGTCAGGTGTAATAACGAACAATTCAATATTGCATCAACTGTCGTCAGCTTTGCTGTTGCAATATGGTTAGGTTTGCAAACAACAATCAGATCCTCTTTGAACAGGTAGTCTGCAACAGTGCCGGGCCAGGACGGCTGGCCAAAATGAATTGCTGCATCAAATGGTGTATCTCGAAACAAAAACATGACAGAGCGGGCCGCTGTATTGATCGTCATGTTGGGTTGTTGGTTATAAAAACTGTTAATTCGAGGGATCAACCATTGTGAACAGAATGTCGGAAGCACTGCGAGTTCCAGGATTTCCTTTGAGCCTCCATACGCCATAATGTTGAGCATGTCCTGTTCCATTTGCTCAAGGGTTTTTCTGACCTGCTTACTGTACAGTGCTCCAGCTTTGGTTAAGATCACGCGTTTTTTCAGGCGATTGAATAGTTTGATCCCCAGTTGCTCTTCGAGGGCGGCAATCTGTTTCGAGATGGCACTTTCAGTAAGGGCCAATTCAGCGGCTGCACTGGTGAAATTCTGGTGTCTGGCTGCGGCTTCAAGAGCAATCAGGGCACTACGACTCGGAACTGTTCTTCTCATGAAATTAACTCCAGAAGTAAAAGCTCAGTATTGGCGTTTGCGAGAATTTTGTTTCTCTTTGTATGGTCATTATCACGCAGATTATGGGAGCATCTGGTTTTAACCAGGCAAGGCAGATCGGCTGGTCCGATTATTCATTTTGCCAAATCTATTCCTAAAAGTCATCAACTCATGTTTTAATATCGTTTTACAAGGTTGTTTTGACATAGGTACATTATCGCTTCGTGTATTTGAAATCGATGGCCGCTTGTGTTGGCAAGCAGATCATTATTCTGGTAATAAAAGCTTAAGCCACCGACAGGAGCAAAAGTATGGCCGCATTGAGCGAAGCAGTTCAACCTGAATTTGGGAATAAGCCTCATCTTGTTGTTGGCTCATCAAACTTCGAGGCGATGATGAGTCGCTATCAGTTTTCTGAGGAAACCAGAAGCATCATCAATGACGAAAAGCTGCTGCCAGCCAGTTTGCTGAGTCGTTTACAGGCTGCTTATCCGCAGCATTCAGGCCTGCTGGAAACCAAGCCGTTTTTGTTCAAGGTTGGCACCAATTATTCCGGGCTCGAAGGTTTTCGGCGCGTTTGTGAAATCCTTGAAACAAACAGCATCAATCTGAGTAAAATCAAGGAACGTGAATTTTACATCGAAGTTTATCGCTTTCTGGCCACCAGCCATTCCCTGAACAGCGTCAACTGGGACAATTATGAGACCGATTCGGTTTATCAACTGGTCTTACCCCAACCGGGGATGATCGATGCAGAGCCGACCAGGGCGTATGTTGAGGCCAATACAGAAGCAGAAAGAGCCCGGATTGTTGCCGCATATACAGAGAAGACCAACCCCCATGATGGTAACCAGCAGCTCAACAAACCCTGGTTTGAGAATGACCAGGGTGAGGTCGAATTCCTTGAGGGCAGCCAGCATAAATATCCGCAGTGCCAGTTGATCTTCGATACCTCGACGCAGAACTGTTTTTCCTTCTGTACCTACTGTTTCCGTCATGCCCAGGTTCGCGGTGATGAAGACATGTTCCTGCAAAAAGACATCACCCAACTGCACCGCTATCTCAAAAAACATCCTGAAGTCACCGATTTGCTGATTACCGGCGGTGATGGTGGTTTTATGCCAGCCAACCGTTTTGGCCAATATATCAAGCCGATTATTGAGGACCCGGAACTGGTGCATATTCGCACTATCCGTCTTGGCTCACGGGCCTTGACCTTTCAGCCCGAAATGATCCTGAGTCCTAAGTACGACAAGATGCTGGAGCATTTTGATCTGCTCTATGAAAATGGTATCCAGATGGCCTGGATGGCGCATTTTTCCACTCCACGAGAACTGTTGAACCCAAGAACCATTGCTGCAATCCGGAGGCTGAAAGCTCACGGCGTGATGGTGCGTAGTCAGAGTCCGATCATGAACCATATCAGCCTGTTCACCGACGATAGCGGTCAGGTTGATATTGACAGGTCGGCCCAGAACTGGATTGATCTGGCCAATGTTCTGGCGATGCTGGGAGTCGGTTTTCACTCCATGTATGCGGCTCGCCCGACCGGGGAACATCACTATTTTGCCGCACCACTGGCGGATATTGAACGGGTGTTCAGTCAGATTTACAATTCCCTTTCCTCGATTAATCGTCCGTCACGGCATATCTCAATGACGATTTCAGCGGGCAAGTTGGCCATTTTGGGAACTTCGGTTATCGACGGGGAAAAATGTTTCGCCTTGCAGTTTACTGAAGGGAGAAATATGAAATGGATGGATCGAGTCTTTCACGCCAAATATGATGAAAAGAAGAATAAAATTGATCTGCTGCTGCCATTTGATACCGAAAAATATTTCTTTGAGGATGAACTCAAGGAGATTGAAGAAGCTCTGGCCGAAGCATTGCGTAAACGTCTGTTGAATTGACAGGGAGTGACAATGATTGACAAGCGTATAGCTTCACTTGCCGAGGCGGTTGCGGACATTTTTGATGGTGCCACTGTCATGATCGGCGGTTTCGGCGAAGCTGGAAGTCCCATCGAACTGATTCACGCCCTGATCGACCAGGGAGCTGGGAATCTGACGGTTGTCAACAACAACACCGGCAGCGGCCATGTGGGTCTGGCGGCGCTGATCGAAAACGGTCAGGTACGCAAGATGATCTGTTCCTACCCGCGTACGCTCGGTTCCAAGGTCTTTCCGGAACTGTATCGTAGCGGCAAAATAAAGCTCGATCTGGTGCCGCAGGGGACTCTGGCTGAGCGGATTCGTGCTGGAGGGGCTGGTATCCCGGCCTTCTACACCCCCACTTCAGTCGGCACTCCTTTGGCTGAGGGCAAGGAACAACGTAACTTCGCTGGTCGTGATTATGTCATGGAGCACGGCTTGAAAGCTGACTTCGCGTTGATCAAGTGCCAGCAGGCCGATTGCCATGGCAACTTGGTCTACAATAAGACTGCTCGTAACTTTGCTCCAATTATGGCGATGGCCGCCAAGACAACCATCGTCCAGACCAATGCCCAGGTTGAGTTGGGGGCCCTTGATCCGGAAGTGGTGGTTACTCCCGGAATCTTCGTCGACCGTATTGTCACTGTTTCTGATCCTGCTCAGGAATCAAAACTGGTTGCCGAGGGGAGGCGTTATCCGTGACAACAGAAAATGCGCAGAAATTGGGTTGGAACCGCGAAGAGATGGCCAGGCGAACTGCTCTGGATATTGCCGATGGATCCTACGTCAATCTGGGCATCGGCATCCCCGAAAAAGTGGCCCAATATGTTCCCGTTGGCCGTGAAGTGATCTATCATACCGAAAACGGTCTGCTCGGTATGGGCCCCGCGCCAATAGCAGGTCAGGAAGATCCTGAACTGATCAACGCTGGTAAAAAAGCGGTTACGGCTCTGCCCGGTGCATCCTTCTTTCACCATGCTGACAGCTTCGCCATGATTCGTGGCCAACATATCGATATCTGTGTGCTGGGGGCGATGCAAATATCCGAACAGGGTGATCTGGCCAACTGGTCGACCGGTGAGCCTGATGCTATCCCCGCAGTGGGTGGGGCCATGGATCTGGTTGCCGGGGTAAAAACTATCTATGTTATTACTCAGCACTGTACCAAAGATGGCACCCCAAAGCTGGTGGAGTCCTGCAGTTACCCACTGACAGGCAGAGCAGTAGTCAGTCGCGTCTACAGTGACCTGGCGGTCATCGATGTCACCCCGGAGGGTTTTCAGGTTGTTGAACTGGCCCCGGGGGTCAGCTTCGATTACCTCCGGCAGAGAACTGCTGGCAAGTTACAGGCTGGTCGGCAAAAAGGCAGTTGATAGCATCAGTCAGCTCATTGTTCATATTCTCTTATAAGATCAAAAGGGTTAGACCATGAAACACCAGCAGACTGCGCTGCCAACCGAATGCTCTCGAAGTGCCAAACTCTTTCAACGTGGGTGCAAGGTTATGCCGGGTGGTGTTAGTCGCAACACCGTACTGCGCTCACCGCATCCTCTTTATGCCAAACAGGGTGCAGGCTGTTATGTCACTGATATTGAAGGGGTACAGCGGATCGATTTTGCCAATAACATGGCCTCGCTGATTCATGGTCATGCTCATCCCGAGATTGTCGCGGCGGTTAGCGCACAGTTGCAAAAAGGCACCGCATTCACATTGGCGACCGAGGCAGAAGTGTCCTATGCCGAACATTTGTGTGGTCGTAGCAGCAGCTTCGAGAAAATCCGTTTTGTCAACTCCGGCACTGAAGCGGTGATGAGTTGTCTGAAAGCCGCCCGCGCCTACACAGGTCGCCCCAAGATTGCCAAGGTGGAAGGCGCTTATCATGGTCTTTACGATTATGCTGAGGTCAGTCAGACTGCTAGCCCGTCAAACTGGGGGAACGTAGAAAGCCCCGCCAGTGTACCAGTGGCTTATGGGACTCCTGCTTCTGCCTTGAGTGACGTTATTATTATCCCCTTCAATGATCCCGAACGGGCGCTAGAGATTCTGGATCGGCACGCGACTGAACTGGCTTGTGTAATGATTGATCTGCTGCCACACCGGGTCGGTTTGATCCCAGCGTCGCTTGACTTTATGCAGGCCCTTTATCAATGGACCCGTAATAATCACGCCCTGCTGGTCTGCGATGAAGTCATCACTTTTCGTTCCAATTACGGCGGTGCCCAAGAATGGTACGGGGTGAGCCCGGATCTGACCGCCATGGGTAAAATGATCGGCGGCGGTTTTCCGGTTGGTGCCCTGGCTGGGCGTAAAGAGGTGATGGAGGTGATGAATCCTCTGGCCGACAAAGTTCTTTTTCCCCATTCGGGGACTTTCTCCGCCAATCCCATTACCATGACCGCCGGACTGGTGGCGATGGAACTCTTTGATCAAGCCGCAGTTGAACAAATCAATACTTTGGCCGAGCGAGCCCGTGAGCAGATTTCCGAAGCGATCAGAATTGCAGATATTCCGGCTTGTGTCACCGGTGGTGGCTCGATGTTCCGCGTGCATATGAAACCGGTCGCACCCAAAAATTACCGTGAAGCTTTTATGGATGAAGAAGAAACTCAGCTGATCAAGGGGCTGCTTGATCACCTCTTCGATAACGGACTGATGATGATCAATACCTGCTCCGGCGTTCTCTCTACGCCGATGACCGGGAAGGAAATAGACCGCCTCACAGAAGTTATGCTGAGTGGTTTCCGTAAGCTAAAAAAAATGCTATAAATTGGGGCTCTTACAAAACTCCGCAAAGTCCATTTATCGCCATTCCCGCGAAGGCGGGAATCCAGGGGTTTCCAGGGCTTGTCAAAAAAATGGACCCACGCATTCGCGAGGATGACGACTTTTGCAAGAGGCTCGATTTAAATCAATTTCTGTCCACAGTGAGGTGTAATCCATGAATGAAGTATTTATTTGCGATGCGATCCGTACGCCGATCGGATGTTATGGTGGTTCTCTTTCTGCAGTTCGCACAGATGACCTGGCGGTTGTCCCGCTTAAAGCGTTGATGGCACGTAACCCTGAAGTTGACTGGCAAGCGGTAGATGATGTCATCCTCGGTTGTGCCAATCAGGCCGGTGAAGATAACCGCAATGTGGCACGTATGGCCTTGTTACTGGCAGGCTTGCCCAAAGAAGTGACTGGCAGCACGCTCAATCGCCTCTGCGGTTCCGGTATGAACGCTGTCGGTAGTGCTGCTCAAGCGATCAAGGCCGGGGATGCCGAGTTGATGATTGCCGGTGGGGTGGAAAGTATGTCCCGTGCCCCTTTTGTTATGGGCAAGGCGACCGCTGCCTTTTCACGCACCGCCGAAATCTTTGATACCACCATCGGCTGGCGTTTTGTCAACCCACAACTGAATGCCCTTTATGGTACTGATTCGATGCCGGAAACTGCTGAAAACCTGGCTCGCGAATTCAGTATCAGCCGGGAGGATCAGGACCGCTTCGCACTCTGGAGTCAACTTAAAGCGGCGGCGGCTCAGGAGGACGGTCGACTGGCCGAAGAAATCGTTGCGGTAAGTGTCCCCCAGCGAAAAAGAGATCCTTTAATCGTTGAGAAAGATGAACATCCTCGAGCCAGTTCTCTGGAAAAATTGACTAAACTCAGGACGATGTTCCCTGAAGGGGCGATTACTGCGGGTAATGCCTCGGGGATCAATGACGGGGCGGCGGCCTTGCTGCTCGCAACCGAACCGGCGGCTACACGGCATGGACTTACGCCCAAGGCGCGAGTGCTCGGTATGGCTACCGCCGGGGTGCCACCGCGCATTATGGGAATAGGACCGGTACCGGCGACGAACAAGTTGCTTGAACGCCTGGGACTGACCCTGAATGATTTTGACATTCTCGAGTTTAACGAAGCCTTTGCCGTGCAGTCACTGGCCTGTACCCGGCAACTCGGCCTGGCTGATGACGACCCGCGGATCAATCAGCAGGGTGGAGCAATCGCCCTGGGGCATCCGCTGGGAATGAGTGGTGCCCGCCTGATAACGACAGCCCTCTATCAACTTCATCGAACTGGTGGGAAGCGGGCACTCTGTACCATGTGCATCGGTGTGGGCCAGGGGATCGCGCTGGTCATAGAGCGGGTTTAAGGGGGCAAAACGGTACTCGACATACTGCGTTAAACTGTGGAGTTGATTATAGACGAGCAGGATTGGGTGCCGGGAGTGAACATCGCTCC